>JBHEKR010000138.1:0-32635 GCA_041859365.1 Candidatus Hydrogenedentales bacterium | reverse complement strand
GCGTCGCGCCAGTGGGGCATGATATCGAGGCCCTGGTCCTGGGCGTGTTTGTTCTCCAGCACAGCGTAGGCGGGGCGGCGGACGGGGGACTGGAATTCGGCGGAGGTGGTGGGGGTGAGCTTCACCTCGATGCCGGTTTCTTCGAAGATGGCCCGGGCGAAGTCGAACCACGGGCAGGCGCCCTGGCACGTGGCGTGGTAGAGGCCGGGCTCGGCTTTTTCCGCCAGGTGCCGCATCTGTCTGGCCAGGGCGAGGGTCCAGGTGGGCGTGGTGATTTCGTCGGTAACCACTTTGACCTCGGGCCGCGTGGTGGCGAGGTGGAGCATGGTGTCGATGAAGTTGCGCCCGCCCTTGGCGCGGCAGGGGGCATTGCCGTAGATGGCGGCGGTACGCACGATGATATGGTCGGTCAGCACAGAGGCGATGAGGTGCTCGCCCGCGAGTTTGCTGGCCGCGTAGACGCTGAGGGGCTGAGGAAGGTCGCTTTCCACATAGGGGCGCGTACCGCCATCGCCGAAGACGTAGTCGGTGCTTACGTGGACCAGGCGCGCGCCGATTTCGCGGCAGGCGACGGCGAGATTGCGCGGGCCGGTGGCGTTGACGGCGAAGGCGAGGGCGGGGTTCTCCTCGCACTGGGGCACATTGTGGGCCGCGGCGGTATTGATGACGAGATCGGGCTTGAGGGTATCCACGATGAGGGCGTGAACAGCGGGGGCGTCGGCAATGTCGAGAAGGAGCCCGGATCCATCGAGATCAGCGTTGTGAAGCGTGACGTCGTCGAAGATGCCGCGGAGGTCGTGTCCGAGCTGGCCCTCGGCACCGATGAGAAGAACGTTCATGGGGCGAGTATAGCAGTTGATATTTGATAGTTGATAGTTGACCTTGGTGGACGGGGTGGACCGTCGAAGGGGTGGAGCGGTGATCACTATCCGCGTGCGATCGAGCGCTGATATACTTCGCGGGCCAGCACCACTTTTCATTCAGGGTTCATATTGTGAGTTACTTATCCATTGCCGTCGATCTCAGTTGTCTCGCATCGCGCCCGATTACGGGTGTGGGGTACTATACGACGCATCTTTTTGAGGCGCTGCTGCGGCAATCGCCGGGAATCGATCTGCGGGTCTTTGTCTGCGCGGCGAAGCCGATGCCTGAAGAGGTTCATGACTTTGGCGCAAAGACCGCGCGTTTCGTTGATCGGCGTATCCCCACGCGGCTCAAGAACGAGCTCTGGACGCGACTTGAATCGCCGCCCATGTCGTGGTGGCTGGGGGAGACGGATATTGTTCACGGCGGATTTCATCTCCTGCCGCCTTCGCGCCGGGCGAAGCGGATGGTGACGGTGTTCGACCTGGCGGGCATGCGGCGGACCGGCATCCATGAGGATGCCTCGCTGGCGATGCACCGGAAGCTGCTGAATCATGGGGTTCCTCGTGCTGATGGAATCATCGCGATTTCCCGGAGCTGTCGGGATGATCTGGTGGAGTTGCTGGGGGCGGATCCGGCGAAGATTCACGTGGTGCCCGGCGGCGTGGTGCTGGACGAGTTCAGCGGGCCGCTGGATGAGGCGGCGCTGGCGGGCGCACGGGCGCGCTACGGGATTGCGGGTCCCTACTGGATTCACCTGGGCACGCTGGAGCCTCGGAAAAACCTGCTGCGTCTGGTGGAGGCCTATGGGCGGCTGCGGGCGCGCCACGAGGTGCCGAAACTGGTGCTGGCGGGGGGCGAGGGCTGGATGATCGCGCCGGTGCTGGAGGCGATTGCGCGGCTGGGTCTGGAGCGGGATGTGATTCGCACGGGCTATCTGCCGCGCGCGGATGCGGTGGCCTTGCTGCGCGGGGCGCGGGGGTGTGTCTATCCGTCGCTCTATGAGGGCTTTGGACTTCCGGTGCTGGAGGCGATGGCCGCGCGCGTTCCGGTGCTGACGTCCAATGTTTCCTCGCTGCCCGAGGTGATCGGCGACACAGGAATTCTGGTGGAGCCGGAGGAGGAAGAAAGCCTCGACGCGGGTCTGGAGCGATTGCTGCTTGACCGGGGCACTGAAACTGACCGCGTGGATGCTGCCTGGAGGCGGGCCCAGGGCATGACCTGGGATCACAGCGCGCGGACCCTGCTGGCGGCTTATCGCGCCGTGCTGGGGCGGCCATGAGCGACGTGTCCCCGTCCACCCGCGTGGGCCTGAACGCGGTGTTTCTGATTCTTTCGCGCGTGGTTGGGCTGGCCATGGCCATGGTGCAGAGTGGCCTCATTTTTCGGGCGCTCTCCCTGGAAGGCCAGGGGCAGTTTGGCGCGGCGTTGGGCTTCGCCTCCTTTTTTACCGTCTTTGCGACACTGGGTATTCAGCGGCTGCTCGTGCGCGAAATTGCGCGGGATGCGACCCATGCGTGGGAGCAAGTGTGGACCTCGCTCGTGGTCACGGGCACCCTCTCGTCCCTCTGCCTCGGCCTGATCTGGGTCGCGCAATACGGTGATGCGCTGCAATCCGTCGCCTTCTGGGCCGGTGTGTCGGTGGTATTCATCTGGGCGCTGCAGCAGCCCTTTGAGTCCATGCTGATAGCGCGGGAGCGAATGGGCCTGATCGCGGTCATGAACATCGGCGTCGGCGCGGCGAAAGTGTTGCTGGTGTATCTGCTTCTGGGCCACCCGGGGAGCGCGGCTCAGGCCCATGCCATCCTCGCGCTGGCCAATGGACTGGGCCTGCTGCTGTGCGCGGCGGCGGCCATCCGCGTGGGCGGCTGGCAGCGGCCCCACCTCCGTCTGGCAGCGGCCATGGCGCAGGCCCGAGAGTGTATCCCGTTTACGGTGGCCATGCTATGCAGTTGGATCTACTTTAAATCGGATATTGTGTTGCTGGAGTGGCTGCGCGGCGAGGCCGATGCGGGAATCTACGCGCCGCCGCAGCGACTGATGGAGCCGTTGCTCATGGTGGCAAGCCTGTGGGGCACAGCGGTGTTTCCAGCACTCTGTCGCCTCACCCACACGGATGCCAGCCAGTTCCATCAGCTCAAGGCGAGTTCCGTGCGGCTGGCGGTGCTGATAGCGTGCCCTATGGCGCTGGGGTTGGCCATTCTTGCGCGCCCGGTGATGTTACTGCTCACAGGCGAGGATCCCGCGCTGGAGCAGTATGCTTTCGTGCTTCAGTTGCTCTGCTGCGTGGCGCCGTCCTTCTATTTCAACAGCCTTGCCCAGGAAATGCTCTATGCGGCCCATCGCAACTGGTTTGTCGTCGCGGGTCTTGGGGTTGCGGCGGTGGTGAGCGTAGTAGGGAATCTTCTCCTCATTCCGCGCTTCGGTGTAGCGGGACTCGCGGGGGTTGCCGTGGCGGCGAATCTTTCCGTCAGTGTGATGTTTGGTTGTGGCTTGCGCGGGGAGCTGGCGGAGGCCCGGCTTGTCGCGCTGGCATGGCGTACCGCGCTGGCGGCGTTTGTGATGGGCGCTGCGGCGTGGTATGTGGCGGGTTGGAGCCTGTTGATGGCCATTGTGGCGGGGGTGGTGGTGTATGGTGGCGTGCACGGCGTATTGGGGACGTTGAATACGCTGGAGCGCGAGATGGTGCGACATGCGTTGCGACGCTGAAATGTGTCAAGCGGGAGCTCTGACTTTCCTGTCCGTGCGTCGTGCAACTCCGTTGCACGAAACGCGGGCAGGAAAACCCGCGCGCCCGTTTGCGCAAGGCATCGGGATATCGAAGTCACGGTCCAACGGGCGAATGTCTCCGCGTTGTCGGCCTCGCAGGCGAATCGGGCGAATCGGGGCGTTGAGGGCGGTCCATGGCGGGGCGTTGGGGCCGCTCGATGTTGGGGCGCTCGATGCGGGGGCGCTCTATGGAGCGGCGCATTTTCTCGATATCGCTCTGCTCCGCCAGGGGTTCGAGGCGCGGCGGGGCTGACTCCGGGGGCCAGGCCTTTACCGGACTTGATCCGGCTTTTTCTTCCAGGTCGACCAGATGCTGGCGCAGTAATTCGGGCTCTTCCAGCAACTGGGTCATGAAGGGTCCGTATTCCTTCGCGAGAGCCGGATCGCGGTGGATGAGGCTGCTCCAGTAGCGCATCCAGGGGGCGGCCTGTTCCACGTTGGCGAGGCTCAGGTTGCGCTGGTGCCACTTCCAGTATTCATTGGGTCGCTCCTGCAGAGCATCATCCAGGGCGGCGGATTGGGTTTTCGATTCGAGGGCATCGAGTTCGCGCCACCACGGAAAAATGGTCATGTGGGCATCGGGGAGATGGGCGATGGCGTCGAGCGCGGAGAAAAGCGATGCCCGCCACTCGGGTTGGCGTTCAAAGGCCTTGTACGCGGCGTCCAGCGGTGCGGGGAGCGGGCGAACCTGCTTCGGGTCCATCAGGAAACGCAGGCCGATGTCGGGGTTGGCGCGAATGAATCGCAGGGCGGCGGGGAGGCTGCGGTCGGTGCGTGCGCGCTCCAGCTCGGTGCGGGCCAGGGTCTCCACGGCGCTCCGCATCTCCGGGGAATGGGCGAGGGACTTGTAGAAGGCATCGAAGCGAAGGGATGCGGTGTCGTTGTCCGCCAGGGCCTCTTCAAAGTGAAGGGCCAGGCTGCGCAGAGCGGGCGCGGTGCTGGCCTGCCACCAGGCGGTCTCCGCTTCGGCCAGGGCCGGCCGCGCGGCCAGTTGCTTCAAGAAACCTTCGTGGTGTTGGAGGAGTTCCGGTTGCGCGCCGAGGAGCTTGCTCAGGGATTCGGGAATGAGGTGGGAGACGGGCAGGGGCGGCGGCGGCGAAGTGGTGCCGTCGATGGCCGCCACAAGCAGACACAGCGCCCACAGGCTGTTCATGACAGGTCCAATTCCGCCGCGAGATCGAGAATGGTGAAGCGGTTGCGCAGATAACGCGCACGGGTCACGCCGTTGCGATACTCCTCCGTGGAGACGGTGAGTGTTTCGGGGGTCGTGGGGCCGCCACAGGCCCGGATACACTCGGAGACGACCGCTGCAGGCTGCAATTCGCGCCGGGCCTCCTCTCGCAGCCGGGGCAGCATGGATTGGAATACGCCAATCTCGCGCAGGAATGCTTCCCGGTCGAGGCGTTTCTCCCGCCACTGTCCGAGCACTTCTTTGCCGACCTGATCGCCCCAGTCCGCAAAGATACTTGCTTCGATACTCTCCTCCGACGGCTGAAGGGCGAAGAGGGCCTCGGGGTCGAGGTCGCCGGGATCGAGTGCGAGCACTTTTTCCCACAGGCCGAGGGTGTGGATCGTGGCGACGCCCACCTGGGCGCCGTGGAGATCCTGCCCTGTGTTGTAAAGGGCGTGCTTCATGTCCAGGTAATGGGAAATGAGGTGCTCGCCACCGGAGGCCGGGGCGGAGGAACCGGCGATGACCATGCCGAAGCCGCTGAGGAGGAGGGCCTCCAGGACGAGGCGTATGCCCTCGGGATCGCCCGCGCCGATGGTCTGGGCCTCCTGGAAGAGTCGCTCCTGGATACCGTCGTTGAATTCGCGGGGTCGATCACAATGATAACCGCCGCGCAGAAGATGGGCCGCGCGCCAGTCGGCTGCGGAGGAGCACTTGGAGAGGAAATCGGCCACGCCGGCGGCGGCCATGCGCTGTGGCGCGGTGGCGACCACGGCGGGATCGGCGAAGACGCCGAGGGCCGGTCTGCAGGGCAGGGTGCGCTTCAGACCTTTTACCTTCAGGGCGACGATGGCCGAGGTGTAGCCGTTCATGGAGGCGGCTGTGGGGTAGAGGAGTACGGGCTTTTTCTGCTTGTTTGCGGCATCCTTGGCGAGATCGCACAGGGTGCCCGCGCCGATGGCCACGTAGAAGTCCGCGTTGCGTCCCCGTGCGGCCACGATGTCGGCCTGCTCCTGAGTGGCTTCGAAGGGCCGCGCGCCGTAGGTCTTTTCGTCGATTGTGATGCCCGCGTCATGCAGCGCCTCGTGGACGCGGCCTTCGGCGGCTTCCAGGGTGTTTTCATCGCTTACGACCAGGCAGCGTTGGCCGCAGCGGGCTCGGGCAAATTCAGCCAGATCACGGGCCGCGCTATCGCCGATGGTGCAGCGTTCGATGGGGAGTTCATGGCGTTCGCCGCAGGTGCAGTCGAAGGAAGTGCCGAGGCTGTGCCAGCCGAGTCTGGTCATGGAGTTGATTTCCTGGTTGGTGCTGGCGAAAGTATAGCAGAGCCGGAAGGAGAGAATGGGACCTTGATTGGTGAAGGGGCCCAAGGCTACTCGAGGGGACCCTGACCGGACATTTTCCGGAAGGTTTCGATCTTGCGCAGCTTGCGCCAGAGGGTGTTGCGCCCGATGCCCAGCACGCGGGCGGCCCGGGCCTGATTGTTCTTGCAGCGTCGCAGTACGCCCAGAATATAGTCCGACTCCACATCTTCAAGACGGCGCAGCGGACTTTCGTGGGATGGGGTCGTGCCCGCTTCCGAAGAGGATGCGCCCAGCGCGTGCTGCACCATGAGGCCGGCTTCACCCGGTTGGAAGGGGAGGAAGATGTAGCCGTAGACACCCTTTTTCATGGCGTCCACGGCGCGTCCGACCTCGTCGGAGGTGGCGAGCACCAGTACTGTGGTCGATTCCGATGCACGGTCCGCCGCACGGTCCAAGTCGTCGGTGATGAGCAGCGGTGTGCCCACGTCACCTTCCAGGATCCGGTGCCCTTCCATTTCCAGCATGGCCTTGAGGGTCATACGGTTGGCAGGGTCGTTAATATGAAGTCCGATCAGTGCCATGCCTTGAGGCTACACGGAATCGTCGGAAAAGTCCAGTACGCAGTTGGCGGTTGACAGTTGAGAAATGAGAATTGATAGTAGACGCGATAGCCTCCGACAACTCAGGCCCAGGCCTCCAGCCTCCCAAAAGTGCCTTTTGGGCCTCGAAGTGTGCTAACCTAAAGCGTTTTGGGCGAATCAGGTTTGTGAGGCCAGTCAACGTAGTGAGTTCCGCAGTACACCAGAAGGATGAATCACGCTGGACCGGTGTGCGTGAAATTACCGTCATGTCCGGACCGATAATCCTCGGTTCCCTTTCCTTTGCGGTGATGGAGTTTACGGACCGGGTCATGGTGAACATGCTCGGCACCGAAGAACTGGCGGCGGTGGGCTCGGCGAGCATCTGGTCCTACACCGTGAGCACGCTCCTGCTCGGGATTGTGGGTTGCGTGGGCACCTTTGTGGCCCAGTGCATCGGACGGAACGAGCCCCACCTTTGCGCGCGCTACGCCTGGCAGGGCCTGTATCTTTCGCTGATTGCGGGCCTGATTTCCGTCATCTTCTATCCGCTGGCTCCCTACCTGTTTGGCCTCATGGGCCATGATGCCGAGGTCACGCGGCTCGAACTGGAGTATTTCCAGCCCCGGATATTCAGCTATCTGCCCCTCGCCTTTGTAACGACCCTCGCCGTATTTTTTCAAGCTTCCAACTATGCGGTGGTGCCCATGGTGGTGGCGATCATCGGTACGGTGGTCAATGTGGTGCTCAACTATATGTTGATCTTCGGGAACTGGGGCGCACCCGCGCTGGGTATTGCGGGGTCGGCCTGGGCGACCAACGCCTCCATGTATCTCCAGTTTTTCCTGCTTTTTGCGGTCTTCCTGAGCCGACCCTTTCATGGCCAGTTCAACACCCGGGGAGAGATGGCCTTCGACCGGGCCAAGATTGTGGAGTTGGTGAGGGTCGGCGGGCCGTCGGGCGGCATGATGTTCCTGGATGTGGCCAATTGGAGTATTTTCATCAGCTTTGTGGTGGGGCGGCTGGGTGCGGTGCCGCTGGCGGCGAATAATGTGGCCCTGAGCTTCATGCAGCTCTCCTTCATTCCAGCTTTCGCCTTGAATCAAGGTGTTTCCGCGATTGTGGGGCAGTACATCGGTCGGCGCGATTTTGAGCGGGCGAAGGCCCGAACCTATACCGCCCTGCGGATGGGTATGGCCTACATGGTGGTCATGGGCGCCATATTCGGCGTATTTGGGAGCGACCTGATCGCATTGGTTTTTAATCCAGAAGAGCCCCTCGTGCTCAGTCTGGGTCACCAGTTGCTGATTGTCGCGGCCGTCTTCCAGATTTTCGACGCCATCGTGATTGTCATGAGCGGTGCGCTCCGGGGCGCGGGCGACACGCGCTGGATGCTGGTGGTGACCTTCCTGAGCGCCTACGTCGTGTTTATTCCTTGCGCCACTGTGCTGGCCTTCCGCTACAACGGCGGCGCGCTCGGGGCCTGGGTGGGCGCGGCCGTGTATATTTTTGTACTGAGCTGCTTCATGTGGTGGCGCTTCAAGAGCGAACGCTGGCGGCACATCAACATATTTTCCGAGAGCGTTTCCGAGGCGGTCGCGCCCGTCGGCCCGGCGCGGACGGCGCCCGAGAACTAATTGACTTGCATTTCGGCGATGTGCGATACTTTCTCCAATTTGGATGAGAAAAGAAGTGCCCTGCGAGCGAGGACGGGGTTGCAAACAACACTACCGGCTGGGAAATCCCCTTCCCGCCAGACTTCGGGGCCTGCCCCAAGTCCCGCCTCGCGCTCCACGCGCCGCCTCTTTTTTCTCTCCATCCAAAATAAGTTCTGACACAGCAGCGGACCGCCGGGGAACCGCGTGGCGGCATCAGAGCGATGCCTGCTGATCCTGCATTAAAACGAGCGAAAGGAATGTACTCATGGCTACAAAGATTGGTATCAACGGCTTCGGCCGCATCGGCCGCAACGTATTCAAGCTGTTGCTGGAAACGCCCGGCTTTGAGGTGGCGGGCATCAACGACCTGACCAACGCCAAGACCCTGGCCCACCTGCTGAAGTACGACAGCGTGCACGGCAATTTCAAGGGCACGGTTGAAGCCAAGGGCGACGCCATTGTCGTCAACGGCAAGGAAATCAAGATCACGGCCATCAAGAACCCGGCGGAAATCCCCTGGGGCGAGATGGGTGTTGATATCGTGCTGGAATCCACCGGCATTTTCCGCGCGAAGGCCCAGTGCGAGATGCACCTGCAAGCCGGTGCGAAGAAGGTGCTGCTGAGCGTGCCTCCGAAGGACGCAATCGACGCGGTCATCGTGATGGGCGTCAACGACGACACCCTGAAGGCGACCGACAAGATCGTCTCCAACGCGAGCTGCACGACCAACTGCCTGGCCCCCCTGGCCAAGGTGCTGCATGAGTCTTTCGGCATCAAGCGCGGCCTCATGACGACGGTACACGCCTACACCAACGACCAGCCCGCCCAGGATCAGCCCCACAGCGACCTGCGTCGCGCCCGCGCCGCCGCCCAGAGCATCATCCCCACCAGCACCGGCGCCGCCAGTGCCGTAGGCGAAGTGCTGCCCGCCCTGAAGGGCCTGCTTGACGGTATGGCGCTTCGCGTTCCCGTCATCGACGGTTCCGTGGTTGACCTGGTGGCCGAGTTGAACCAGGAAGTCACCGCCGAGCAGATCAACGCCGCCGTGAAGGCCGCCGCGGAAGGCCCCCTTAAGGGCATCCTCCAGTACACGGAAGACGAGATTGTCTCCGTGGACGTTATCGGCAACCCCCACTCCAGCGTGTTTGATGCCCAGTGCACCTCCGTTATCTCTGGTAATCTGGTGAAGGTCATCTCCTGGTACGACAACGAAATGGGCTACTCCAACCGCTGCATCGATCTCTTCAAGAAGATGGCCGGTTGATCCCATGAACAAGCTCAGTATTGACGACCTTCAATTGAAGGACAAGACGGTGCTCATGCGGGTGGACTTTAACGTTCCCCAGAATGAAGACGGAACCGTGCGGGACGATACCCGCATTGTGGCCGCGCTCAAGAGCATCCAGTACGTCCGCGACCAGGGTGGGAAACTAATTCTCATGTCCCACCTGGGTCGGCCGAAGCCCGGCAAGGACAACAGCAAGCTGAAGATGGACCCCGTGGCAGATTGCCTCCGGGCGCTCATCGGCGGCAACGTCACCAAAGTGGACGATATCGTCGGCCCCGAGGTGGAAGCGGCTGTGGCCAAACTGGCCCCGGGCGACATCCTGTTGCTGGAAAACACGCGGTTCAATCCGGGTGAAGAGACCAACGACCCGGCGCTGTCGGAGCAGTTGGCGAAGCTGGCGGATGTGTATATCAGCGACGCGTTCGGCACGGTTCACCGCGCCCACGCTTCCACCGAAGGTGTGACGAAGTTCATCGGCCAGAGCGCCGCAGGCTTCCTGGTGGCCAAGGAGATCGCCTATATCGGCGGTGTTCTCAGCAACCCGAAGCGTCCGCTGGTGGCGATTCTTGGCGGCGCGAAGGTGTCCGACAAGATCACGGTTATCGACAACCTGCTGAATCTGGTGGACACGCTCATCATCGGCGGCGGAATGGCCTATACGTTCATGAAGGCCCAGGGCTATGCCATCGGCAATTCACTGCTCGATAAAGATGGTCTGGACACGGCGCTGAAGGTGATGGAAAAGGCGAAAGAGAAGGGCATCGAACTCCTTCTTCCAGTCGACAACATCATCGCGGACGCCTTCTCGAACGATGCCAACACCCAGGTGGTCGGCGTCGGCGAGATCCCGGACGGCTGGGAGGGCCTGGATATCGGCCCAAAGACTCTGGAACTCTTTAGTGAGGCCATCAGGAAGGCGGCGACGGTGGTCTGGAATGGTCCCGTGGGCGTGTTCGAAATGGAGAACTTTGCCAAGGGTACGCGCGGTATTGCCGACGTGCTTGCGGACAATCCGTCCATCATCAGCATTATCGGCGGCGGCGACACCGCGGCGGCCGTGGTGCAGTTTGGCCTGGCGGACAAGATGGCCCACGTTTCCACGGGCGGCGGCGCCTCCCTGGAGATGCTGGAAGGCAAAATCCTTCCGGGTGTTGCCGCGCTCAGCGACAAATAACTTGTGCCGGCGTTGTGCCGGTTCGAGAAGACAAAAGGTGCCCACGGCTCGGCTTGCCGAACTCACCGACGGCTGTCTTGGCTGCGGGCGAATAACAGAAAAGGTGAATAGAACATGTCGATCGCAAAAGAGAAGAAACAGGAGCTTATCCAGAAGTTCGGCGGCGCCGAGACCAACACGGGCTCGACCGAAGTGCAGATTGCACTGCTGACCACCCGGATCAACCACCTGACCGAACACTTTAAGATCCATAAGAAAGACTTCGCCGGACAGCGCGGGTTGCTGCGCTTGGTGGGCAAGCGCCGCAATCTGCTGGGCTACCTCCGGACGAACAACCTCGAAGGCTATCGCGCGCTTATCGCCGAGCTTGGCCTGCGTAAGTAAAATGCCCTTGGGGCGGCGGCAGCGCCGCCCCAAGTTGTTTAGTGGCCCGGCCGGGGCCAGCAGCAGACGCTCCGGCAGCCGCTCCGCGCCCCTCGTGCGCGTTGCACCGCAATCGGTGCATGGAAGAACAAACGAAGAGAAAGAACAATCGAAAATACGGGCTGGGTCGTTGTGGGAGGCGATACTGTGTCCAAGGAGTCAACAAAAATGTCACTAGTACGCCTTTCGGTGCAGCTTGACGACGTCACGCTGGAATTTGAAACCGGGCGCATCGCCAAGCAGGCGCATGGTTCGGTTATCTGCCGCAGTGGCGACACCATGGTGCTCAGCGCCGTGTGCGTCGCGCCCGACACGAAACCTGGGCAGGATTTCTTCCCCATGACGGTGGACTACCGCGAGAAGTTTTACGCGGTGGGCCAGATCCCCGGAAACTTTTTTCGCCGCGAAGCGCGCCCCTCGGAGCGGGAGATTCTCATCTGCCGCATGACGGACCGCCCCCTGCGCCCCCTGTTCCCCAAGTCCTTCCTGAATGAACTTCAGGTCTGCCAGATGGTCATGTCGGCCGACAACATCAACGATCCCGACGTGCTCAGTATCAACGCCGCCTCCGCTGCGCTCCACATTTCCAAAGTGCCCCTTTCCGAGCCGATCGGCGCGGTGCGCGTTGGCATGATCGACGGCCAGCTTGTCGTTAACCCCGGTACGGACCTGATGCCCCAGAGCGAGATCGACATCGTGATCGCCGGCACCTATGACGCCATCACCATGGTGGAAGGCCACGCCCATGAAGTGTCCGAATCCCTCATGCTCGACGCGCTCGAATTCGGCCACGCCCACATCCAGAAAATAATCACCTGCATCCACGAACTCCGCGAAAAGGCGGGCGTCGAGAAGATGCCGGTCGCCGAAGTGAACCTGAACGACGAAGTCGTGGCGGAAATCGAAGCCTACGCCGGTCGCGTGAAGGAAGCCCAGGCCATCTCCGAGAAGGCCCTCCGTTACGGCACCATCGACGCGCTGAAGGAAGAAGCCCTGGCGAAGTTGGCCGAGAAATATGGCGAAGACCTTTATGCGGAACGCGAAGGTGACGCCAAGACCGCGTTCGACAAGATGAAGAAGCGGGTCATGCGCCAGCAGGTCATCGAGACCAAACGCCGCATGGACGGCCGCGCGCTGGACGAGATCCGCAATATCAGCATCGAAGTTGGCATCCTGCCCCGCGCCCATGGCTCCGCGCTCTTTACCCGCGGCGAGACCCAGACCATCGTGGTCGCCACGCTGGGCACCACGCGCGATGAGCAGCGCTTCGACGAGCTTACGGGCGACGAATTCCGCCGCTTCTTCCTGCACTACAACTTCCCGTCCTGGTCGGTGGGCGAAGTGCGCCGCATCGCCGGTCCTGGTCGCCGCGAAATTGGCCACGGCAAGCTGGCCGAACGCGCGCTGATGAATATGGTGCCCTTCGTTTCCGAAGAAGCCCGCGCGGCAGACTCCAGCCTGAAGGACTTCCCCTACACCATCCGAATCGTGTCCGAAGTGACCGAAAGCAACGGATCCAGCTCCATGGCGTCGGTCTGCGGCGGCACCCTGGCCATGATGGATGCCGGTATCCCGATTAAATCGCCGGTGGCCGGTATCGCCATGGGTATGATCAAAGAGGGCGACGACATCTGCATTCTCAGCGACATCCTGGGCGATGAAGATCATCTGGGCGATCTGGACTTCAAGGTTTGCGGCACCGAGAACGGCATCACCGCTTTCCAGATGGACACGAAGATCAAAGGCCTTTCGCGCGCGACCATGCAGAAGGCGCTGGAACAGGCAAAAGCCGGTCGCGAGCACATTCTCGGCAAGATGAACGAATGCATCTCCACGCCGCGCTCCGACCTGTCGCCGTACGCGCCGCGTATCTACACCATCAAGATTGATGTCGATAAGATCCGCGACATCATTGGACCGGGCGGCAAGGTCATCCGCGAAATTCAGGCCACGACCGGCTCGGAAATCAGCGTGGAAGACGACGGTACGATCAATGTGGCGGCCGTGGACGCGGCCAGTGCGCAGGCGGCCATCGACCTCATCCGCGAAATCACGGCGGAAGTCGAAGTGGGCGCCATCTACCAGGGCACGATTACCCGCATCATGAACTTCGGCGCGTTCTGCACCGTGGTCGGCAATAAGGAAGGTCTCATCCACATTTCCGAGCTGGCCCCCGGTCGGGTTGCGGAAGTAACCGATGTGGTCAACGTCGGCGACGAGATTGACATCAAGGTTATCGAGATCGACAAGATGGGCCGCGTGAACCTTTCCAAGGTTCAGGCCGATGTCGAGCTGGGTCGCGTGGACGCCAGCGAGGTCGAAAAGAAAGAAGCGAGCCGTGATCGCGGCGACCGTGGCGGTGATCGTGGCGGACGCGGTGGCGGTGATCGCGGCGGGCGTGGCGGCGGCGACCGCGGTGGACGCAGTGGCGGCGGCGACCGCGGCGGACGCAGTGGCGGCGGTGGCGGCGGCCGCAGATAGGCCTCTGTTCATTTACGATGGCGCTTCCGCGTGGAAGCGCCATCTTCATTTCACGCCTAGGAGCGGGCCGCGTCGGCAGTGTTGGCGCGGTCGATTCCTCCGGCGACCCGATTTACTAAAGGACACCCATCTCTTGAGCGAGATCACTTATCCGCGCGATGCGTCGGAAATTACGACCCTGGCCAACGGAATGACCGTCTGTATGGAACGTCTGCCCTACCTGCACTCCGCGAGCGCGGGCATCTGGATTCGCACCGGCTCGGCCAACGAGACGGCGTCGGAGAACGGCATCGCCCACTTTCTGGAGCACCTTTTCTTCAAGGGGACGAAGACGCGCAATGTTCACGAGATCATGGAAGCCGTGGAAAGTCGCGGTGGCCAGTTAAACGCCTTCACCGCGCGGGAATACACCTGCCTTTATGTGAAGGTGCTCGACAAGTATACCGCCACCGGCATCGAGATCCTCGCGGACATCGTGAAGAATTCCCTTTTCAACGATCTCGAAAAAGAGCGCAATGTCATCCTCGAGGAAATCGCCTCCGTCGAAGACACGCCCGATGAATACGTGCACGATCTCATGACGGAACATCACTGGCCCGATCACGCTCTGGGTCGCTCCATCTCCGGCTCCGCCGCATCCGTTTCGGCCCTGGAGTACGAACACGTGGTCGACTTCTTTCAGCGCTGGTATCGGCCCGAGAATATGGTGTTTTCCATAGCGGGCAATATCGACACTGCGGCCGTGCTCGAACAGGTGCGCCGCGAGTTTGAATCGATTCCACGCTCGGCTGCGGAAGGACCCGGTGAAGCGCCGCGCTTCAACGCCGGCATTGTCGCCGTAGAGCGCGACATTGCCCAGTCTCACATTACGGTGGTTTTTCCGGCGCCTTCGCTCTATGACGAGCGGAAATATGCCTTCGACATGACCAGCAACATCCTCGGGGGCGGTTCGACTTCGCGCCTCTTCGAACGCATCCGCGAAGACGAGGGCCTGGCCTACAGCATTTACACTTTCGATTCCTTTTACATGCGCAGCGGCGCCATCGGCGTCTATGCCGCCGTCGCTCCGCAGCAGCTTGGAAAGACCCTCGACCTGACCTTTGAGGAACTTCGAAAGCTGCGCGACGAGGGCATCTCCGAGGAAGAGCTCGAAATGAACCGCGAGCAGATCAAAGGCGGCATGCTCATGGCCATGGAAAGTACTTTTACCCGCATGGCCCGTATGGCCAAATCCATCATGTACTACGGAAAGCTGATCCCCATGTCGCACATCGTGGAGAGAGTAGACGCCATTACCGCGGCCGACATCCAGTCCTGCGCCCAGTCCATCTTTCAGGCGGACCAGTGCGCCCTGCTCGTGCTCGGTCCAAAGAGCGACACCATGCCCGATCGGATCGCGCTGTGAAGACGGTGGAAGTGCTGATAAGGCAGGAGACGGGCTGCGAGGATCTTCCCCTGCCCGCCTATGAAACCGAGCACGCTGCGGGCATGGATCTCCGCGCCGCCGTGACCGAGGCCATCATCCTCGCGCCGGGCCAGCGCGCCATGGTCCCGGCGGGCATCCGCATCGCCCTGCCCCCCGGCACCGAGGCCCAGGTACGCCCCCGCAGCGGCCTGGCCATCAAACACGGCATCAGCATGGTCAACAGTCCCGGCACGATCGACGCCGATTATCGCGGTGAAGTGAAGGTGCTGCTGATCAACCACGGCCACGAAGCATTTACGATCAACCGGGGTGATCGCATCGCCCAGATGGTGATCGCGCCGGTGCTTCAGGCGCAGTGGACCGTGGTGGAGGATCTCGAAGCTACCGCACGCGGCGAAGGGGGCTTCGGGCACACGGGGGTGTAGGGAATGGGGCTGTCCAGAAAAGGGGATTGCCGTCCCCAGGAAAGCCCCGCACAACTTCGACCCTATAAACCGAGGGCGGTGCAACCCAGATAGGACTGTCCCACGCTTTAAAAATGCGGGACGGTCCCGAACGCCAAGTGGGTTCCGCTCGTTCGGAGTGGATAGCCAAGATCAACGCGCCTGATTCCAAATTGACAGGCCCCTGCGTTCAGGACGGTCCCGTCGTCTAGATCCAGGGGTTGATGAGTTCGACCCCGCAGCCTTCGAAATCGCGGGTGTTTCGCGTGGCGAGTTTGGCGTTGTGGGTAAGTGCGATGGCGGCAATCATCAGGTCGACAATGTCGGTGTTGAATCCAGCTTTCTCGCGGTTTGCGGCCAACACCCCGTATTTACGTGCCGAGGCATCATCAAATGGTAGAATTTGAGGCGAGAATCCAAACGACACCAGTGTTTCGAAGCGGGTTCTAAGACCATCTTGTCGTTTGCCGTACGGGAGGCGATGGATCCCTTTTTCTATTTCCGCGACGGTGAACGAACATAACACCATTTCTGCCCGCTCATGCAATGCGAACCAAGCCTCTACCTTCGGTTCGCGCGGAACCCGCATAAGTTCAGAAACAACGTTGGTATCCAGAAGTATCAATCGTCGAACTCAACAGGGGGGCGTCTGGTGCCGCGCCCGGAGAGATCGATTTCAATATCTCCGTAGTCGGCAAATAATGCATTGGCAAGCTCGACAATCTCCGCACCGCTTCCAGAACGGGCACCGGGCATTTTCGCGATACCTTGACGGAGGTAGGTTTGCAGCGTAAGCCCGTGCTCTTTGGCATACGCCTCCAAACTGTCCTTTAGATCTTCGGGCACATCATGGATAGTAATGGTGGTCATGTTTCAGGACTCCTTCATTGGAGTGTAATTCAGATGACACAATTCGCAAGCATTATAACCCGCCAAGCGCCACTAGGCGTTTCGACACAACGCCTACAACTAGATCTATCTCCCGTTCCTTTGTTTCACCCCATTTTAGTCGAATTTCGGGTCTATGGCAAGTGAACTTCATTTCCTGGATTCCCCAAGTCGCACTATCCCTTCCCAATATGGCATCATGCCCGCCTGAGTGTCGGCCAAGTCTAGCGGCCATTCGCAGTAGCATCCGAAGGAAGAAGAATCCGTCCATGTCCCTGTTTCCCGCGACCATTGACACCGTCGAAACTCTGGAAGAACTGCTGAGTCGCCCCACCTCCGCGCTGGTGGCCATGATGAGTCGCCTGGAGGGCGACATACTGTTTCTGGGTGCGGGCGGCAAGATGGGCCCGACGATGGCGCGGATGGCGAAGCGGGCGACGGAGGAGGCGGGCATGCAACGACGCGTAATCGCGGCCTCGCGCTTCAGCGACGCCCGAGCGGAGAGCGAACTCCAGGCCCATGGCGTGGAGACGCTACGCTGCGATCTGCTCGATCCGGCGCAGGTGACCGCGCTGCCAAAGTCGCCCAACGTCGTCTATATGACCGGCATGAAATTCGGCGCGAGCGGCCAGGCGCCGTTGACCTGGGCGATGAATACGTGGTTGCCTTCGCTGGTGTGCCAGCACTTCCCCGAAAGTCGCATAGCCGCGTTTTCCACCGGCAATGTCTACGGCCTCACGCCCCTGTCCCTCGGCGGCTCGGTGGAGACGGACGTGCTTCATCCCGTGGGGGAATATGCCATCACTGCCATGGGCCGCGAGCGTATCTTCGAGTATTTTTCCCAGACTCAGAACATTCCCACGAGCCTGTTGCGCCTGAACTACGCTACCGAAATGCGCTACGGCGTGCTGGTGGATGTGGCGCGCAAGGTCTTCGCGGGCGAAGCGGTGGATGTGTCCATGGGCTCGCTCAACGCCATATGGCAGGGCGATGCGAATGCCATGTCTTTGCTCGCGCTGGAGCATGCGTCCGCGCCCGCGTGGGTGATCAACATCGCCGGACCCGAGCAGATCTCGGTGCGGCGCGCGGCGGAGACCTTTGGCGCACTGATGGGCAAGGACGTGATTGTCGAAGGGCAGGAAGCGCCCGATGCCTTACTCAGCAATGGCCAGAAGGGCCATGGGCTATTCGGGTATCCCACCGTCCCCTTACAGCGAATGCTGGAATGGATCGCCGACTGGGTTATGCGCGGTGGCGCGAGTCTGAACAAGCCCACTCACTTTGAGAACCGCAAGGGGGATTTTTAGATGCGTACTTCGCTTCAACGAAAGCAATCGCACCTATCAAAAAAGTGTTCGCAAGCATGGAGCGCCGTCGGCCCGACGGCAGGCCGGTGCAACCGGCCCGGAACCTATGCGCCAAAGGCGCACCGTGCCAGCGGGCCGCTGGCGCTCCATACATGCGCGATTCCTTTTGACGGCGGAGTCCTTTTCGATGCCCGCTAGCCACGCTTTCCGCGCCATCTTGGACCAGGGCGTCGTCATCCCGGCGCAGCCGCTGGCACTCACCTCGGCGCGCAAGCTCGACGAACGACGTCAGCGCGCCCTGAGCCGCTACTACATCGACGCGGGTGTCGGGGGCATCGCGGTGGGCGTGCATACGACTCAATTCGCCATCCGCGATCCGAAGGTGGGCCTTTTCGAACCGGTGCTCTTACTCGCGGCGGAAGAAATGGCCCGTGCGGAGGGGCAGGGCAAGGGGCCCTTCGTGCGCATTGGCGGGATCTGCGGCCCCACGTCGCAGGCGGTGAAGGAAGCCGCGCTCCTGCGCGATCTGGAGTACGAAGCGGGCCTCCTCAGTCTTGCCGCAATGGCCGAGGCCGATGTAGATGCGCTGATCGACCACTGCAAAGCCGTGGGACAGATCATACCTCTCGTGGGTTTCTATCTCCAGCCCTCCGTGGGCGGACGGGTGCTGCCCTATGAATTCTGGCGTCGCTTTGCCGAGATTCCAGCCGTGGTCGCCATTAAGATCGCGCCGTTCAACCGCTACCAGACGCTGGATGTAGTCCGCGCCGTGGTGGAAGCGGGCCGCACGGATATTGCGCTGTACACGGGCAACGACGACAACATCGTGGCCGATCTGACAACGCCCTATCGCCTCGCACAGGGCAAAGAAATCGTGGAGCGCCGCATCGTGGGCGGACTGCTCGGCCACTGGTCCGTGTGGACCCGACGCGCGGTGGAGCTGCTGGCGCGCTGCCAGGAGGAGTCCGCGCGACCCGAGGGCGTTTCCCATGATCTGTTGGCGCGTGGCATCGCGGTGACCGACAGCAACGCGGCCTTTTTTGACGCGGCCAATAAATTTGCGGGCTGCATCGCCGGGCTGCATGAAGTGCTGCGACGACAGGGCCTGCTGGAAGGGCTGTGGTGTCTGGATCCGGAAGAAGGATTGAGTACGGGGCAGTTGGGAGAAATTGATCGGGCTTACGCCCAGTATCCCGAGTTGAACGATGACGAATTTGTCGCCACGCACCGCGACGCATGGTTGAGGCCCTGAGGAGTGAATACATGATTCAAGAGCAACCCTGGTACAAACGCCTCGGTCCCGGACTCATCACCGCCGCCGTCGTGCTCGGCCCCGGCAGCATTGTCTCCGCCAGCACGGCGGGCGCCCGCAGTGGCTACGGCCTTATCTGGATGCTTGTGGTGTCGGCCGTCGTCATGGCCACCTTCACCTCCATGGCCGCACGTATCGGTTGTGCGCTGGACAAGTCTTTCCTGAGCTTTCTCGCGGAGAAGTGGGGGCGCCCCGTGGCCGCGATCACCGGCATCTCCGCTTTTGTCGTGGCGGCGGGCTTTCAGTTCGGCAACAACATCGGTGTGTCGGTGGCCATGCAGGGTGTAACCACCCTCGTGCCCGGATGGGTCTGGCCCATCGTGTTCACCGCGCTCTCCATTCTCTTCATGAGCATCGCCAAAGATGTCTACCACCTCCTCGAAATCGTCATGCGCTTCCTCGTCGCCGCCATGATGATTGCCTTCGTGGGCAACCTCTTCTTCACGGGTATCAACCCTGTGGAGCTCGGCAAGGGCCTCATGCCGGGGACCATATCGAGTACCGAGTTCATCGTGGCCACGAGCATCCTGGGCACCACATTCTCCGCCGTGGCCGCCTTCTATCAGGCCTATCTCGTGCAGGCGAAGGGCTGGGAGCGTGGGAATGTGCGCTTCGCCATTCAGGACGCCTGGATCGGCATCGCCATCCTCGGCGGCATCAGCATGGTCATCATGATCGGTGCGGCTCAGTCGCTCCACGGTAAGGGCGGCGAGTTCAAGAACATCGGTGAACTGGCGGCCCAGCTCCAGGGCGTGCTGGGGAGCAACGCGATCCTTGTCTTCAGCTTCGGGCTGGGCGCGGCGGCCTTTTCGTCCTTCATTACCAATTCGCTGATCGGCGGTGCGCTGTTGACCGATGGCTTCGGTCTGGGTACCCACATGGAATCCCGCCCCACGCGTATCGCCGCGTGCGCAGGGCTGTTCATTGGTTGCGTGGTGGCGGTCGTCACCATGTCCACCGGCATCGGCGGTCCTCAGAGCGTGCTCATCGCCCAGACCTCCACGATTATCGCCTCGCCCCTCTGCGCGTTGTTGATGTTTTACTTTGCCAACAACAAGGCGCTCATGGGCGATCTGCGCAACGGCATCGCAAGCAACGTCATCGGCGGCGCGGGGATCTTGATCCTGCTCTACCTGGCGTCGCAGACCTTTCTGAAAGTGACGACGGCGGTGTTTGGAGGGTGAGCGGCGGCGGTACTCATCGAATACTGTACACTCCCCCCAAAGGGCCACTGCTCTAAATAGTATAGCGAGTTTCGGAAACAGGCGTTCGTGTGAAGGAGGCAAGAGGTTATGCCGTGGGACGAGCTCGAAGCGATTCTACAGGAACTCCCACCGTTCATTCCTGCGAAACTTCCTTCCGTAAGTAATTCCGATCCAATAGGATCGCTCGCGAACGCGAAGCATATTGGTAACCTTGCGGTGAATCTGCTACGCCCTCTGGTTGAATTGCTCACAGCCGCAGAGAATTTCAGAGTCTTTAATGACAGTTTCGCCGTGGACATGTCTGGAGCCGGTCGATGTGATATCTTCGCAGTGATAAACTGGATGCTTCATGAGAAGCGCAGGACGGGGGATGCCGCCGCGGTCGTTGCTAGACTTCGAAATTTCATGGACATAAACGAAGGTTCGGCGTGCTATGTGGTCGCGATATTGGGGTTAGAGGTTGGAAGGTCACTACAGGTTGCGGAGAATATTCATCTCGTCCCATTTGACGAAGTCCCTGCTTCAATTGCAAAAGATCACTACATTGAGTTTGGCTTTCCCACCCATCGCGCATTTGGGCGGCTGGATCGCTACAACCCCACTGCTGCTCTCATCTTTCCGTATCGAGTGCAGAAAGTCATCGTGCCCGCAGAGGGAACGGGATACAAGAGCGCGATATTTGAGCCCCTTATAGAAGTGCGAGAGCTGTGCAAAACTATGACGGAAATAACACGGTCACTGACGCTTGTTGGTCCCTCAGCACCGCAGGTTCTCGCCATGTGGTCTCAGTACGGTGACGATGTACCGATACGCACCTACTCCATGACGTTTTCGCATTCTCTCGGCGATGTGGATCCATCCGTGGATCCTTCACATGCGAAAAGGGTGGGTACGCCATCATGCGAGGAGATCATGAAAGTTGTGCCATCATATCTCGATTTGGGAAACGCCTTGAGACAAAGACTTCAGTTGCCAATTGATCGTTTGAATCTTTCGATGCGGCGGTCCGAGGCTGTTGATCGTGCAATCGATCTAGGGATTGCACTGGAGTCGCTATTGGGCGACGGAGGAGGTAGCAATGATTCTATATCGACCGCAATTAGAATTAGAGGTGCGTGGCTCAAGGGTGCAAACTTTGAGGAGCGCAAAGCAGTGTATAAGTTATTGCGGGACCTTTATAGCCTGCGTAGTGGTGCAGTTCATGACGGGCGTGTTAAGGAAAAGTCGTCCTACGGAGCCCCAGTGGAAGATGTTCTTTGGAATGGAATTAATCTCTGCTCCGATCTCATCAAGGCGGTTGTCAGTTCAGGAGAATGGCCATTGTGGGATCAACTGATTCTGGGGCAGGAGAACTGAACTAAACGATCTAATTCAGTTTCTTCACGATCTAATGGAGGCGAGCCATTGGTTAGGTCTCACCTGACCTCAAGGTTGTCCCCAAGCTTTACATCACTTTCCGGGGCCGCTTTGACCGGGCCGCCGGTGCCCTGGCCCAGCGTGCAGCCGCCGATCTGGCTCCAAGCACCGGGGCCGCTCCACTCGATGGCGTGGGGCATTTTCTGTTCTTCGCGCGCGTCGAGGATCGTGCAGCCCTGGATGTTGACGTAGCTGCTCGCCTCCACGTGAATCCCCGCGAGGCCGGGGTCGAGGATTTGGCAGCCATTGATGGAAATGCGCTGGATGTTGAGCACTTCCACAAGGCCCTTGCGCGCCAGCACGACGGGCGTGGTCACGGTGTGCTCGCCCGCGAAGGCGTCGTGGATAATGGAGCCGCTCAGGATGCAATCGGTGCAAGTGTCGAAGGTGATGCCCGTGGCCAGTTCCTTCGGCAGGTAGTCGCCGTTGTGATCGAAGGTATTGCCGGTCACGTTGATGTTGCGGCATTTCGTTGCGCGCAGGTTGCGCTGGTGGCCGCTGTAGATGACGTTGCCGGTGATGCTGATGCCGCGCGCGGAGACGAGATCGATGTTGGTCTCCTGGCTGCCGATGAGGTTGCCGCTGATGGCGAAGAGGCCCGCGTGAAGCGGCGCTTCCGGCCGGCTGATGAAGCGGATGTTTGCGCCGCCGGGCGCACAGCGCGACTGGATGGTGTTGCTGCTGATGGTGCCCTCGCGCACCGTGGCGTCGTCGCCCGTCGTCTCGATCCAGATCTCCGCGCTTGCCGGGGCCGATTCGCCCGCGTCGCGATCGTAGTTGTATTCGATATCGTTGCCCGTGATCTGGATATTGCGGATTTGGCCGTTCAGCAGCTTGATGCCGGAGAGCTTGTTGTAGCTGATATGGCTGCTCGCGATGATGGCCTGGTGCAGATTCACGTGGTCCAGGAAAATGCCGATGCCGCTGTTGTCGTAGATGTGGCAGTGGCTGATGAGCACGTTGCGCGCGCGCTTTGTGATGTGGATACCGTGGCGCAGCTTCCGCAGCAACACGCCCTCGAAGGTGCTTTGCATGGTCTGGAAGCAATGGATGCCGTCCGCCTCGGGATGACGTCCTTCAATCTCCAGGCCCTGGATCAGGGGCATCCGTTCTTTGGCCCAGACGCCGTCTTTGAAGCCGCCCGGGTCCGCCGAGCTTTCGTGGCTCCCGCGAAAGTCAAAGGCCGGACCAGGGCCGTCCATAAGAATCTTCGCCGTGCCCGCACTGCCGGATAGGCTCGTGAAGCCGGTCTTCGCCAGATCGACCACGATGGGTTTTGTGATGCGGTAGGTGCCGGGCTCGAAGATCACCTGGTTCAAGTGCTGGTCGATGGCGTGCTGGATGGCGGCGGTATCGTCGGTGACAACATCGCCGATGGCACCGAAATCGCGTACGGTTCGCATGGGGGAGTTCCTTATCAGAAGTACAACAATTTTAACAACGACGCACGATGTATACCTGTACAGCTTGAGCCGCTGCGATTTATAAGGGAAGCTTTAAATTAGCGGCCGTGCCTCGCAATCGTGTGGCACGTCCGCCAGTTCTCGGTTCACCGTGTGATTCGGAGTACCGAACCCGGCGATCATCGTTGGTAGTTCATGATCAATCATCCCTTTACACCATCCAACAACTCCGCCAGTTCCTCCACGCTCGTCACCGGGGCATGGCAGGTCTGGTTGCGACACACGTAGGCGGCGGGTTGCCCTTCCTTCATCGTTTTGCCGGTACACATGGGCGATTCATCGGTGAAGGTCGCGTGCTCCGGATCCACCAGGGCCACGATCTTGTTCGGCAGATAGCGCTGCCCAATGGCGCGGTGCAGGGCCTTCACGTCGTCGCTGTCTTTCGGGCCCACGATGGTTATTTCCACCGTCGGGTGCAGGAGGAAATCCACGGCCCACAACATGCGCAAGTAGCCCTGGGGGCCTTTCTTGATCAGGGGCAGGGTCGTCTCGATGACCTTGCGGCCCCAGTGAAGGAAATCTTCATTGCCCAGCAGATTGCCGAGGCGCAGCAGCGCCATGGCGGCCACGGAATTGCCCGAGGGCTCCGCGCCGTCGTAGGTCGGGCGGGTTCGCACGATGAGGTTCTGGTGCGCCTTCTCGGTGAAGTAGAATCCGGTGCTCTCTTCGTCGCCGAAGCGTGCGATCATCTGCGCCGTGATGTTTTGTGCGTGTTCGAGCCACTTCGCGTCGAAGGAGGCTTCGTAGAGATCCACGAAGGCATTCGCGGTGAAGGCGTAGTCGTCAAGGTAGCCCGGCAGGCGGCTTTCGCCGTGGCGGTGGGTGCGCAGTAGTCCGCTGTCGCGCACCATGTGGGTCATGATGAATTCACCCGCTTCCGCCGCCGCCTGCACATAGTGCGCTTCGCCAAAGGCCGCGCCCGCCTGGGCCAGCGGCGCAATCAGCAGCGCGTTCCACGAAGTCAGTACTTTGTCGTCCAGCCCCGGACGCACGCGCTGATCGCGGATGGCCTTCAGCTTCGCCTTCATCGGCGCGATGCGCGCTTCCAACACCTCGGGGTCCATGCCCTGCTCCGCTGCGATGGTTTCCGGCGCGCGGGTGATGTGGGGGATGTTTAAGCCCCGGTGGTACGGCTCGTGGGAGGTGAAGTTACCCCGCTCCTTGAACGCGTAGTAGGCGCAGAAGAGCGCACCGTCCTCTTCGCCCAGTGCGTCGACAATTTCGCGGTGACTCCAGATGTAAAACTTGCCCTCCTCGCCCTCGCTGTCGGCGTCTTCCGTGCTGTGGAATCCGCCGAGGGCGTCGCGCATCTCACGGATCTCGTAGTCCAGAATCTCGCGCACGATCTGCGCATAGTAGGGCTTGCCCGTCGCCTGCCACGCTTCCAGGTAGACTTGGGCGAGCTGGCCGTTGTCGTAGAGCATCTTTTCAAAGTGGGGCACAAGCCATTCCGCGTCCACGGAGTAGCGGTGGAATCCTCCCCCAAGTTGGTCGTACATCCCACCCCGCGCCATCTTGTCCAGCGTCTCCGTGGCCATCGCCAGCAGCTCCGGGTCGCCCGTGGACTTGTGGGCGCGAAGCAACAGGCCGATGCCGCCGCTGGAGGGGAACTTCGGCGCGCCGCCCCAGCCGCCGTGCTCGCCGTCGTAGTTGTTTTTCAGTTGCGTGCAGGCCCGTTCGAGTACCCACGAGGCGATGATGGTTTCATCGTTGATGGGCTTGCGCGATTGCTCATTGAGGAAAGAAGTGATGTTCGCCGCGCCCTCCATGATCTGCTCGCGCTTGTCCTGCCAGCGCTGGGCAATGCCCGCGAGGAGCGTGAGGAAGCCAATGCGACCGTAGCGATCTTCGGGCGGGAAGTAGGTGCCGCCGTAGAAGGCGTGGAGATCGGGCGTGAGGAAGACCGTCATGGGCCAGCCGCCCTGGCCCGTGAGGCCCACCACGGCGGTCATGTAGATGTCGTCCAAGTCTGGCCGCTCCTCGCGGTCCACCTTGATGCTCACGAAGTATTCCGAGAGGAACTTCGCCACGGCCTCGTTCTCGAAGGACTCGTGCTCCATCACGTGGCACCAGTGGCACGCCGCATAGCCGATGGAGAGGAGAATGGGTTTGTCCTCGTCGCGCGCCTTCTGGAAGGCTTCCTCGCCCCAGGGATACCACTCCACGGGGTTGTGGGCGTGCTGGAGGAGGTAGGGGCTCGTCTCGTGGATGAGGTGATTGATGTACAGGGGCTTATCGGGCGTGTCGCTCATGGGGCGCTCCGGAGGGTGGTGGGATTGGGTTTCTGCTGGGAACACCATAGCATATTGGGGGCGGGGCGGTGAAGGATAGGACGGATTTGACCGATGGGACCGATAGTCCGTCCTGTCGGTCTAATCGGTCCTATTCGCGGCCCTGTACTTCGCCCAGCTTGCCCTCTACAATACCTTCCACGTAGTCGGGATCACCCAAAACGAAACCCAAGGAAGTGACCATGGCCCGTTCAATGTTCTTCGCGCTGATTCTTGCCGCAATCACCCTCGCCCGCGGTGCCAACGCCGAAGCCGTCAAGGCCTGGGAGGGCACCATCGAACTGGAGACTTACCCCTGGTTGGACGATCCCAACCCCGTTTTCGACGCCTACGAAGGCGGCATCTACTATCCCTACACGCGACAGGACCATCTCCTGAAGACGAAAGCACCGCGGACCTATCGCGCGCTCTACCTGGAGAACGAATACCTCAAGATCACCTGCCTGCCCGAGCTCGGCGGGCGCATACACTCCGTGTGGGACAAGACCACGAACCACGAAGTCTTCCACACGCCCGGCATCATCAAACCCGCATTGATCGCCATGCGCGGCGCGTGGATCGCCGGAGGTATCGAGTGGAACGTGGGCCCACAGGGCCACACCGTTACCATCGTCTCGCCCGTGGACGCGACCATCGTGAACAACGAAGACGGCTCGGCCACGCTGGTCATCGGCAACACGGAGAAGATGTTCCGCACGCGCTGGACCGTCCGCCTCACGCTGCACCCCGGCAAGGCCTATCTCGATGAGTCCATTCGGATGTTCAACCCGACCGACGGCACACACACCTACTATTTCTGGAACAATACGGCCTTCCCCAACCTTGAAGGCACGCGCTTTATCTTTCCCATGAGCCTCGGCAGCAACCACAATGGAGACGAGTTCTTTTCCTGGCCGGTGCACGAGGGGAAGGACATGACCTACCTCAAGAACTACCCGACCATGAGCTCGGTTTTTGGCTATCAGTGCGATCAGGACTTCTTCGGTGCCTACGACGTGGACCTCGACCGGGGCATCGTGTCTCACGCGGATCACCATTCCGTACAGGGGAAGAAAGCCTGGACCTGGGGCAAGGACGACTTTGGCGTTATGAGCCAGATGGCCCTGAGCGACAGTGGCCCCGTGAATTCGCCCTATATTGAGGTGCAGTCGGGCCCGCTGCTTACGCAGGCGGACTACGGCTTTCTGCGGCCGCTGCAGGAAGTGGCCTGGCGCGAGTATTGGTATTCGGTTCATGGCCTGGGCGATGGCTTCGAGTTTGCCAATCGCGACCTGGCGGTGAACGCGACAAGGAAGAATGGCGCGCTGGAACTGCGCATAATCGCCACGGGCGAATTCCCCGCGGCAATGTGCCTGCTGACCAAGGAAAACACTCTGCTCGCGGAAGCGCATAAAGACCTCTCACCTGCTGAGCCTGTACTATTGATATTGCCCGAGGCCCCCGAAGGTCCGATTGACGTGGCCGTATACGATGCAGGGGGAAACTTGCTCTTGAACTACGCCACGCCCCTCGCCATCGAGCCCGTGAACCCGCCCGATCTCGAGGGCGAGGCCGCGTGGAAGAAGACCTTGCCCCTGCCGACGCAGGCTTTCATGGATGCCGAGCTGCTCAATCGCGAGAACCACGCGGAGCGCGCGAAGGCGAAGTACGAAGAAGTAATAGCGGCCTCACCGGGACATGTGCCCGCGCTTACGGCCCTGGCCACGCTGCTGTTGGAGCGCGGCGACTATGAAGGGGCCATTGCGCGCTGCCGGGAAGCGATCCGCGTCGAAGAGGAGGCGTCCGATGCTTGGTATGTACTCGGTGCGGCGCAATTGGCATCCGGTGATTTTCAGGGCGCCATCGACAGCGGCCATGCGGTCGCGCGGGGCCTGGCGAACCGTGCGGCGGGGTACAGCCTCGCGGGGCGCGGCCACATGCGGCTCGGGCAGATCGGCAAGGCCATAGAAATACTGGAAAAGGCGTTCGCGCTCGCGCCGGAGAATTCGCAGATCCGCAACTGGCTTCTCACCGCAAGATTCAAGGGAAACGTGGACATCACTGCGGACGTCAATACCCTGCACCAGTCAGTCGATCCTACGGATTTTGTAATCAACGCGCTATGGGGCCTGGCTGTGGATGGAAAAGCGCGAGACTCAATTGAATTCTATGAAAAAAATTGCGGCGAGAAAGTTTTCACTCTCATTGAGACCGTTACTTTTTTTACGAATCTCGGTTATTACGACTTTGCCAAAGCAATACTAGAAGAAGTCATTGGGGCCAATGAATCGATTGGCCCATTGCCATTTTACTATTTGGCCTGGTGCGAAGAAGAATTGGGTAATATAGAGGAAGCGCGCTCACTGGTCGGGTTGGCCCAAAGTATGTCACATGACTACGTGTTTCCATCGCGCCCGGAAGATCGTGAGGTATTTGATTTAGCCGCTATCTTTGCTCCGAAAGACTCCAATGTACGTATGCTGCAAGGCAACCTCGAAGCGGGCCTCTTCAACACCGCGAAGGCCGTGGAATACTGGGAACAGGCGGCGGCGCAACCGGGCGTGAGCAGCGTGCCCTTGCGCCTGCTGGCGATGGACGCCTGGCAGGTGAAAAAGGATCTGCCCGCCGCCGCTTCGTGGTTTCAGAAGGCCCTCGCGCTCAATGCGAAGGATCAGGTGCTCTACCGCGATCTCGCGCTGGTGCTGGCCGAGCAGAAAAAGACGGCGGAGGCCATTGCGCTGCTCGAAGGTATGCCCCAGGAGCTTCCCGCACGATTCGACATCGTGCTGTGGCTCGCGGAGGCCTATGTGGGCGAAAAGCGCTACGACGATTGCCTCGCGCTGTTGAAGGGCGCGAAGTTTACGAATTTCGAAGGCTCCACACGCCCCCACGACATCTTCGAGGCGGCGTTGACGGGACGAGGCAAGGTTTCCTTCGCGGCGGGCGACTACGAGAAGGCCCTCGCGGATTTCTCAGAGGCCCTGACCTATCCCGAGTATCTCGAAGTGGGCGCGCGCTATATTCTGACCGATGCGGAATTACGCTATCTTCAGGGGCAATGCCTCGCGAAGCTGGGTCGCCTGGATGAAGCCAAAGCCGCGTGGAAAATCGGCGCGGCGCAGATGACGAAAGACATGCCCGCGATGCCGTATATCAACGTGGACGATGCGCAGGATCTGCACGTGAAGAAATGCGCCACGGCGTTGGAGGTGGTGGGCGGCGCGTAGGGACGTACCGCCGCAGGCACACTACCGGAAGCGGGGTTGCACCATGCTCATGGAACTGTCGGTTTACGTGCGCCGTGCGCCACGACGCGGCGGCATGTCCCTGGGGAGGTAATAGCGCGACTTGGAGCGTTCGCGCGGACCTCCCTTGCTCCCCTGGGACAGGCCCGCGCACCTGGTGCGTTGTGTCCTGACGTGGATAGTGCGCATGTGCAGGGTTTCTTCGGCTCATCGGAAACGTCTTGCGCGGGTCCGTCCCCTGGTTCCCGCCCTTCATGGTAGACTCTCGGGAAACGAAAGCCGCATCTTTTTACGACGAGAGGATACGTTCCGAATGTTTGCCCGACTGATTTTGCCCGCACTTTTTCTATCCGCTTCAGCCGCATTCGCCGAACCTCTCGATCTCTTCGCCACTGGCGATCTCTCTCAATGTCGTGCGCCGCTGGGTGATTGGACGATGGCGGGGGAGGTTTCGGTGGATCCCGCCGATGAGAAGCGTCTGGTGTGGACGAAGGGCGATGTCGTTGCCGTGAACGGCGCTAAGGGCAAGACGGAGGATCTCCACACGACGGCGGAGTTTGGCGATGTGCAGGTACATGTGGAGTTCCTGGTGCCGAAGGGGTCGAACTCGGGGGTGTATCTGATGGCGCGCTATGAGATTCAGGTGATGGACAGTTGGGGCGAGGAGCACCTGAAGTACAGCGATTGCGGTGGAATCTACCAGCGCCATGACGAGGTGAACGACAAGGGTTTTGAGGGGCACGCGCCGAGGGTCAATGCGTCGAAGAAGCCGGGGGAGTGGCAGCGTTTCGACATCACCTTCCGCGCGCCGCGCTTTGATGCGGAGGGCAAGAAGATTGCCGATGCCGTCTTCGAGAAGGTGCTGCTCAATGGCGTGTTGATTCACGAGAACGTGTCGGTGAGCGGGCCCACGCGCTCGGGGACGTATAAGGACGAGAAGCCCCTCGGGCCGCTGATGTTTCAGGGGGATCACGGGCCGGTGGCGTATCGCAATGTGCGGATAACTGAAACGCATAACACGCCCTGAGTGAGGCGGCTTGTCTCAAGGGATATCGCCGTGCGACCTTGAACGTTCGCGCTGTGAGTCCGTGCTCCACTGGGACAGACCCGCGCATTGGAGATCTTGTTGCGCGCGTGATGACGTGGTGATGGTGCGAGCATTCTTTGCCAGCCGGAGTCGTCGGGCGCGGGTCCGTCCCCTAATGCGCATCCCCGCCGCCGAGCTTTTGCTCGAGCCAGTCGCCGTAATAGGCCATTTCTTTCACCGCATCGCGCACCATGCCGGGTGTGACGTGCTTCGGGTCGAAGTGGGCCACGATGGTGAGGTGATCGACCCCGTCGCGATCTTCCACATTGAAGGCGCAGTAGATGCACTGGTTATTGTTGCGCACGGCCCAGGCGATACTCTCGGGGTCGGCGGGTCCGCACTCGGTGTAGACCCGGATGAGCTCGCGGCCATCCTCGCGCTTGATGCGGGAAATCTGTACATCCTGGGTGCGGCCCTCTTTCATGGCGGAGCGCACGACGAAGCCCGTGCCTTCGCGGCACACCGCGCGCTTGGGCTTCTTTACGCAGGCCAGGGCCAGCGCTTTCATGGTGGGTGGCGTGGCGGGCGCGGTGTCGGCAGCCGACTCCGAGGGTTCGGTCGACTCGCCGACACTTGCGAGGGCCTTCTGCACCGCGCTTCGGACGTCGGTGTCGTTCTCGTTCGTGTTGGCCTTCAGGGCCGCCAGGGAGCGTTTGGCGAGCTCACCCAGAAGCTCGGCGGCGTCGCGCCGGATAACCCAACCCGCACGGGTATCCGCCAGGGCTGCGATGGTCTTGTTGAGATCTTCAATCATGGGGTGGTCCTTGGTTGGGGGCCATTCTACCAAGGAGGACCTTTGCGGGCAAGGGGAATGGTGAGTGGTGAATTCAGAATTTTGAATGAATTGAGCCTGCGAAGAAGGGGCGGCTTATTCCACCCATCCGATCGGTCCGATCAGTCTGATCCTGCCTACACCTGCTCTTGCTGTTCTTCGGGTGCCGGGTCGCCGGGGAAGCGGCCCTCTTCGAGGGCGGCGGTCAGGGTGGCTTCCTGGCGTTCGAAGGGGGACTGGACGGCGGTATAGACCTGGCGGGTGTGGCGGAAGGCGTAGGGCACGCCGGCGAGGATGGCGAGGAGCACCATGGCCGTGGCGAAGCGGGGGACCGCACCGGGGATTCGGAGTTTTGGCAACTGATAGCGGAGCACTTCCTCCAACGGCTCGATGGCGGCCATGCGTGCGCGCAGGGCATCGAAGGCCAGGGGGGCACCCTCGTAGGCCAGGGCCTCGCCAGCCATCGCCAGGAGTTCCCGGGTCGATTCCCATTCGGCCGCGCAATCGGGGCAGCACTCCAGGTGGCCGCGCACTTCGCTCTCGACAGCGGGGCGCAGATCGCCATCAGCGAGTCCGGGCAATGCGCGGCGTATGTTTCGGCAATCCATGAGCGTGCGCTCCTCTTCTGGAAAAATTTCCCGGCGCCAGGGTCCTGACCACGTGTGACCAACGGCAACACCGGGCATTTTCGCGTAACTTGAAACTCAGTATGTAAGCTATAAATTCCGGGCGTGCCGGGGTTCCATGATCGATTCCAGCAGATGCCGCAGTTTTTTCACGGCCAATATTTTTCGGGAGCGCACGGTATTGATCGGGCAATCCAGAACGGCGGCGATGTCTTCCAGCGAGAGCCCGTCGATGGAGCGTAGCACGAAAACCATGCGCTGCTCCTCGGGCGGTTCATCCAGCGCGGCGTAGAGGTGACCGTGCAATTCCGAGCGGTTGGCCTGCCACGCCGGGCAGGCGGTGTCGTCCGCCGGGAGGTCAAGCAGCCGTTCCTCGTCCTGGCGCAAGCCGAGCCGCCATGTCTTCTGTTCTCGGCGGCACGATTCCAGCCATATCATGCGGGCAATGCCGAAGAGATAGGCAGGGAAAGAGCCCGAGGCGCGGTAGCGCATGCGAATCTTCCAGACCCTTAGGAAGGTTTCCTGGGCGAGATCCCGCGCGGTGGCGGGGTTGCGCGAGAGTCCGTTGAAAAAATTGAGCAGCGGACGCTGGTAGCGGTTGAAGAGGACCTCAAAGGCACACTCGTCCCCGCTTCGCACCCGCATCATGAGCGCGATTTCCTCGTTTTGCGCTGGAACGTCCATAGTCGCGTTACCTTCTGAGGATACTATGGCGCGGATCGGGGGAAATGATCAATGGGAATTTTTTTGGGTGCGACTCGAGCGTTGCGGAGCAGCGCGGCCTTTGAAGTATTGCAGGGACGGCAGAGACAAGAGTGACATCAGGAATATAGCCTGTTGAAGTCCCTGCTGTCCCTGTCGTCTCTGCCGTCCCTGTGGCGTTTGGGGAGGAACTTCGCCCGTTATCCCTATTCTGCAGTCCAGAATCGCGATTTTGAGCCGCCGGGGCCGACTTTGATGGTGATCGATCGGGTGCAGCGGGGGCAGTGGCCGAAGTAGGCGGTGCCGAGCCGATTCAGGTAGATGCGCAGATAGACGTTGCAGCATTTGAAGTGCACGGCAATTGAGGGTCTGGGGCCTGGTTCGGGGGGGACGGACATTACGAGGCTTCCGGCCTATTCCTTCGCATTGGCGGCTTCTTCCGCCTTCTTCAGGGCTTTCGCTTCGGCTTCGAGGCGTTTTTTCTCCCGTCGGGCGGCTAGCCGTCCGCCCAGAAGCGCCAGCACATCGATTCCGACCCAGGTGCAACCCGCCGCGAAGGCGCCCGCGCCCAGGGAAATTACCACGATCATTATGGTTTGTCCCGTCATGGTGCGCCATACTCCTGGGACTGGCTGAGGGGGATCAGCGGCGGCACACGGGGCTTGTCGCCCTGGAGGGCGGGAGCGGCCGCGCCATTCTTGCCCGCCTTCATCTCCTGCAATTCCGCCTGCACCGCCATCATCTCCTTTAGGAGCTCCTGATT
>JBHEKR010000489.1:0-12278 GCA_041859365.1 Candidatus Hydrogenedentales bacterium | reverse complement strand
TCACACCGCACCATCCTTGCTCCGGGTGGAGCCACTACGTGATCACCAATACAGGTAGCATGATCGCAGATGGGCGGGGTAAGGTCAAATTGAATTATGAATTATGAATTGCGAATTATGAATTGTTTGGGACAGTCATTCACGAGGCTTCGCATCACCCGTAGAGGATGAAGATCGTGTCGGGTTCTACCCCACTACCCCCCGCAAGCGGGGGGGACAAAGAGGATCACTTTGGCGAGCAGGGTTCCCCCCGCTTGCGGGGGGCCAGGGGGGTAAGCTCCCTGGGTTCGTAAAGACTTTCTCGAAGTTCTGGTTCCGCTGCTCGCCCATTTTCAGTGCAGCCACCCGCTAGTAACGGGGAGGTTAATCACGCCGTGGCGGCGGTAGGTTTGGTGAAGCTCCCGAAGAGGATGCAGGCGATGTAGCCCGTCACGAGGTTGGCGATGATGGAGATGAGGGGGATCCATTCGAAGCTGATGGGCTGGTTCCCGGTTACGGGGTCTACACCAAATATTTCGCCGGAGAAGGCCGTCAGCACGGCCGCCGCCAGTCCAAAGACCCAGCCCACCCAGACGCCAGGGGCATTGGCGCGCTTGACGAAGAGGGCAAAGAAGAAGAGTCCGAAGATAGGGGTGGTCAGCAGGTTGGCGGTCTTGCTGCAGACTTCGGTGATGTTGCCCTCAATTTGACCGACGAAGGCGCTGCCGATCATGACGAGGCCGCCGATGACGAAGGCCAGGATGCTCGCGGCGATTACGTGGCCACGCTCTGTTTTTGGCTTGAGGCCGAAGCGGTCCATGAGATCGGTCATGACCACGGCGGTGATGGAGTTTACCCCGGAATCCACACTGGACATGGCGGCGGCGAACATGGCGGAGATGACGAGGCCGGAGATGCCCATGGGGAGGTGGTGGGAAATGAAGCGCGGGTAGAGATCGTCCGCGTTGGCCTTGAGGTCGTAACCTGCGGGCAGGAACTCGGGGTGGTGGCGGAAGTAGCCCATGACGGCGAAGCCGACGAGGAAGAGGACACAGGTGATGGCGGTACTGGCGCAGAGCTGGATGGCGTAGGCCTTGCGCGCGGCTTTCAGGTCTTTGGTGGCCATGAATCGCTGGATGGAGAGCTGGTCGCCGCCGGCGGTGCAGACGTACCAGATCCAGATGTTGAAAAAAGTGCCCAGGACGGTGAGGCGGGTGCTGGGATCGAAGCTGTAGAGCGGCTGGACGTCCCAGTGGGGCTGCCAGGTGGTGGGGAACCAGCCGAAGCCGCCCATGTCGAAGGAAATCATGATGACAACGAGGATGGCCCCGCCGAACATGAGGGTGGTCTGGATCAAATCGGTGATGACGACGGCGCGCAGACCGCCGAGGGCCGTGTAGGTGACGGAGACGAAGCCGATGACGAGGACGATCCAGGGGATGGCCGTTTCGTCGAGGTCCATCATCTTGGACATGGCCTTGGCCATGAGATAGATCAGGAGGGACATCCACACGAGGCGAAGGGCGAGGAACTGGGCCACGCCGAGGAGACGTATGCTGAGCCCCAGCTTGGCTTCGAGCAGTTCATAGGCGCTCGTCACCCGGACCTTCATGTACACCGGCAGAAGGACGTAGGCCACCATGGGGAAGATGAAGGGCAGCGCCAGGAGGGTGGTGATGTACATCGGGCCTTTGCCCGCGACCTCGCCGGGGATGGAAAGGTAGGTAATGGTGCTCAGGAGCGTGGCGAAGAGGGACACGCCGATGAGGAACGGGTTCATGGCGCCGCTGCCGACGAAGTACTCCGACATGGTGTTCTGCGTTCGGCTGAAGTACCAGCCGAGGTAAATGGTCGAAGCGCAGTAGATGAAAATGATCAGCCAGTCGAGCCAGACGAGGCCCACCTCGTGGGGCATCAAGGCGGGAGCTTCCTGGGCTCCGGCGAACAGGGGAGAGAGCGCGAGGCACGCGGAAAGTATAAGGAGGCGTGCGCCGGGAGCCGGGTTCGGGGAAGTCAAGCGTTGCAGGGTACAGATCACGGTCCGGAAAACTCCTTCTCACTGCTGGCGGTCGCCGATTGCGTCTGGCGCTGCGGCGGAGCGAAGCGCCGACCCGGCGATACGAGGTGGGTTACTATAGCATGCTGGACAATGGGGGAAACAAGTTGTTATAACCATTGCTCGCGGCCCGCCCCAGGCGCGAGCCCGCCCACCACCGACCACAAAAAGGAAGTTCCCCATGAGAAAGAGCAAGACCCTCGCCAAGATCCGCGCCGGAAAACCCGTCCGCATGTGCGTCATGGGGCATTTCATTCCGCCCTTCGTCCACATGGCCGCGCGGGCCAATTTTGACTGCATCTGGCTGGACCTGGAGCACCGGCTCATCCCCGAGCAGCAGCTTCAGGCGCTGTTGACGCACTTTCAACTGGCCGATATCGATTGCATGCTGCGTCCGTCGACGCTGGAGAAGTCGCGCCTTTACCGTTACCTGGAAGACGGCGCGGCGGGCCTGATGATCCCCCACGTGTCCACGGCGGAGAAGGCGGAGATGCTGGTGCAGTCGGTGAAGTTTCCACCGCTGGGCGATCGGGGCCTGGACGGCGCGGGCCTGGACACGCGCTATACGCTCATGGACGCGAAAGAGTACGCCGACGCGGCGAATCGCGAAACCTTCCTCGTGGTGCAGATCGAGACGCCGGAGGCGATTGAGAACGTGGACGCGATTGCGGCGGTGGAAGGTGTGGACGGGATCTTCGTCGGCCCCGGCGACCTGGGCCTGCGCCTGCGCACCTACCCGAACCTCCCCAGCCTCGACGAATGCATCGAGCGCGCAGCGGCGGCCGCCAAACGCCACGGCAAGGCCTGGGGCATGCCCGCAGGCACCCCGGAAGCCCTGCAAAAATACACCGCCATGGGCGCGCAATTGCTCGCCCATGGCAGTGATTTTGGTGCGATTATGGGGACGATTGAAGCCAGCGCCAAGAATCTGGATGAGGCGCTGGGGTAAGGGGGATTACGGATTGCTGGCGGCGCTGCACGAGCCGTTCGCATCATTACACCAGTCCAGAATAGCTCCAGTGACGCAAACCCCACCCTGACAACGCAGCCGATTTCCTGTTCCCCCCGTATATGGCTCAAAAGGTTCAGGGCGAGTCTCGGGATTGCTTGGGTGCATATCAAGAACACACACTTGTGGGCGGGGTGTTTTGTCCGAAAGGATACCAATCCTTTTTGCATCCTGCACCGCTTGGATTTGAGTGCTGCTAAAACGAGCACGTCTCTCTGCAAAGATGTCGTATAGTGTTTTGTCGCCGAGCTCTCTCATATATGTGAGATAGTCAGTAGTGTCCACTTGGGTTCCGCCTGATATTTGGAAATTAAGGAATGGGCAACATAAATGGGAAAGCTCGACATAGCCTCCATCGAGACTATCGCAGTATAGCTTGTACAGCCGGGCGGTAACTCTGTATTCGAGTGAAGCAGGATCAGGGTAATGCTTAATGAACAAATTGCCCAACACGATATCACCTGCGCCGAGTACGTTTCTTCGCAGGTCGACAAGTCCATCTCGAAGTATAATCGAGATGTCCGGACTATTGTAGGCTCCGTGCTTTAACTTGTGGTTTCGGGGTTTTTGGACAATTTTCTCGGCCCGAATTATAATCTGGTCCAATGCGTCAGCAAACGACTTACGATACAACTCGTCATAAGTTACATCACCCAGAAGATAGCACATCAGATTCGCGCTACGTACGGCGAGTATTGCTTCTGGGTCAGTTGCGGGAGCGGGCATTGTGCATTCAACGTCGTAAAACATGGTGCGGCTTCTTTCTAGTTGTTGTTTTGGTTGAGCTTGGATAAGTCTAGTGCTTTTCTCTATACTAAAAATTAGATAACTAGATATAAGCGAGGATAACTGAAGTCGTTGTTGGCCTGATGTATTCGGGAAGTTTAATTTGGCGTTGTCTGTTTTATGGGCGTAAGGCAGTATCCACATTTCTGAAGTCGCCATGTGCCAGTTTCAGGTTTAGTGTGTAGTCCGAATCGACGTACTCGAGTCCACTGGCGGCTTTCTCGGATAGTCCGCTAAGTGTGCTTACTGGGGTGTCGTTGATTGTCACGAGGCGCTCTCCCGCCTGCAGGCGGGCTGTCTGTAACATTTTCTTGCTCATGAGGTCTCTGGGTGCATTGATCCACAAGCCAGGAAGGCTGTCCGGCTTTTCGAGAGGCATCCGTGCGTATCCGGCCCAGCGTTGGCTTACCTGGAGTATGGCTTCGGTGTTTCCTGCGAGGGCGGCGACGGCCTGTTCGAGGAGCGCTCTGGCCTGATTCGCAGGCAAGGTAACTTCTCGTGACTCGCTGTCCACGGGCAGGCAGGTAATATTGATTCGCAGTGGAATACGCTCCCGGAGCACGTCCAGGTAGAAACTGGTCCCTTCCGGGGGGAGGGCCGTCGATGCGAGAATCTCCGCTTGGGCGGCGTAGTCCGCCTGGGCCTTTCCTGCGATATTGAGCAGGGTGTCGCCTACGGCCATGCCGAGGGGCCAGCATTCCGCTTCGAGGGAATCCGTCAGTACCAATGGCGCACCCTCAGGGACGCTGTTTGCCGCACCCAAGAGGGCGAGGAGGTTTTTCATGGCATGGGGTTGGGGTAGAATGCGATAGATACGTTGGGTATCCGGCGTAGCGGTCATCGCGAGACGCCGTTCATTCCGGGCGATGCGGTAGCGATTCATAAAGGTTGCAAGCGTCTTCTCGTCTGTGGGGGAGGGCGCTTGATCGTCGATGGGCGGAGTCAGTTCAAACAATGTTCCTTCTTCGTTGGCCATGAGGAGCGAGCCGGGCTCCATTCCGAAGTCCGCGTCCGCGATTCGCGCGCGGTTGAAATCAAATTCCATCAGCGCTGCGCCTCCATCCAGTTCCCACACGCGCAACGCATCGTCCAGGGAAAGGGAGAGGAGGCGCTTTCCATCGGGGCTGAAAGCGACGCGATCGACGTCATACATTTGCGCAGAGAGCGCAAAAAGTCTCGTGGCGGCGCCGACATCCCAGATCTCGATTGTGCCGTCCCTGGAGGCCGTGGCCAACCGGGCTCCATCGCGTGAGAAGGCGACATCGGTGACGGAACCCTTGTGGGTGACTTCGAAGAGTTTCGTTCCGCTTTCGCGCGTCCATACGATTGCGGTCTTGTCGATCGAGCCTGAGGCCACATATTTTCCGTCGGGTGAGAGGGCAACGCATTGGACGGTGTTCTGGTGCCCGGCGAGCACGCCTGTTTCTCCCCCGGTTTCTCCATCCCACAACCGCACGGTGTCGTCCCAGGAGGCCGTGGCCAGAACTGATCCATCACCACTGAAAGCGACATCGGTGATGTATCCGGCGTGGCCCTCGAGTCTCCGGATGACTTTGCCATCGGGCAGGGAAAGAAGAATCGGCAGGAAATTGTCGGGCACGACGACGAGGGATCGGCCGTCCGGGGCGAGCGCGACCTCGATCGCGCCGATCTGGGGCTGGAAGGATGCGGTGTACACGGGGTCTCCGGACTTGAGATCCTGAACCAGCAAACGGCCGGCGCGGGTTACCAGCGCGGCGAGGCCCGCCTCTGGCGCGATCGAAATGCGATAGGCTTCGGGGCCCGCATCGGCCAGGCTGCGGAGCAAAATGGGCTGTTTCGCGAGCCATACGCGGGCTGTGCGATCCATGGAGCAGGTGAGGATGCGTTCGCCCTTCGGATCGAATTCGAGGCTTGCGGTGGCTTCGCGGTGACCACTGAAGCGGGTCACTTCCCGGGCGGTGTCGCGCTCCCAGACGACGGTGAGCCCATTGAAGGCAATGGCCGCGATAAGCTTTCCATCCGGCGAGAGTCTGCAATCTCTCAATGGGTGGCGAAGGTTAAATACTTGTTCGATCGTGCCCTCGGGCACGCGCCAAACCCGGGCATTGCCGTCGGCGCAGGCCGTGACGGCCCGGCCGAACTCCGGATAGTACATGACTCGCTCAACGCGGTCTTCATGGGGAAGGCGCACGACCGGGGAGAGACTGTCACCACGGTAGATGACGGCATCCTTACCGTCACGGGCGATGAGCAGGGCGCCATCCTCCGGGGCGTGAACGCCCTGACCAGGCCCTTCCGCCAGGTAGTTTCCATCAACCGAATACAAGCGAATAGGTTTGCCGTCGGGTACGGTATAAATACATTGCTCCTGGTTGCAATAGCCGGCCGCCTTGACTTCGCCACCCTGATCTTCCAACGTCATTATCACTGTGCGAGAGGATAGATCCCAGACTTTGACGAGGCGGTCGCTGCTCGCCGTGACCAGGAGATTTCCGGCCGCGTTGAAGGAGCAGTAATTCACCGGCGCCGCGTGCCCGGTGAGCGAATAAAGCTCAGCACCGCCGGCGGGGTCCACTATCCGCACCGAGCCGTCGCTGAGACAGAGGGCCAGGCTGGCTCCATCGGGGGCGTAGACCGCGTGTCGCAGGTAGATGTCCGGGAATCGCCATTCATGTACCTGGGCATAGGTTTCGGCATTCCAAAGTCGGGCGGTGAAATCCCCGCTCACCGTGACGATTGATCGACCGTCGGGTGAGAAGAATGACTTGAACACGACGTCCGCATGTCCGCGTAATGTTGCAAGGTCCTGATTGCACTGTGCGGTGAGGTATCCCCATTCCAGATTTCGGAAGCGCGGTTCGGTGGCCAGAAGGGTGTCTTCCGCGGCCTGGAATTTGAAATCCCGGACGTAGGAATCCGCAAGGCGAATATCCGAGACGTATTTCTCACGGGCGGTTCGGGCTTCGGCGGCTTCAGCGCGCTTCTGTTCCGCCAAGGCTTTTCGGCTTTGCTCCTCGGCAACTTCGCGGGCGGCCTTTTCAGCATTACTGGCGCGGTAGATCTGGACGTAGGAAGCGGCGCCGATCATCAGGAGTGCTGCGGCGGCGGTACAGGTGGTGAGGATGATGGGCTTGTGCTTCCGATACAGTCGCCCGAGGAGGTCGGTGAATTTATAGGCATAGGCTCCGACGACGGCGCCTTCGAGAAAGTGCTGCATGTCGGTGGCCAGTTCTTTGGCGCTCGGGTAGCGCTTTCTGGCATCGAAGGATAGGGCCTTGTCGCATATGGCGGCGAGTTCAGGCGGTGTTTCCGGGGCTGCTTTTCTGAGGGCCGGCGCTGGCAGCGAGCCGACGCGGAGGATGGTGTCCAGCGAGTTGCTCCAGGGGTGGGGGAGTTCGCCGGAGAGGATTTCGTAGAGAATCACGCCCAGGCTGTATACATCGGAGTGGACGCCGACCCCGTCCACCTCGCCTCTGGCTTGTTCGGGGGCCATGTAGAGGGGGGTGCCCAGCACGTCCTTGGACTTGGTCTGCATGCCGCCAAGGGGCTCGTCTCCGAGCTTGAGCTGGCTAATGGTTTTTTCAAGGGCTTCGCGGTGGGCGTCCAGGTCGCGCTGCATTTTGGCGAGGCCCCAGTCGAGGACAACGCATTCGCCGAACTCGCCGAGCATGATGTTGGAGGGCTTGAGGTCGCGGTGGATGACGCCTTTGGAATGGGCGTAGGCCATGGCCTGGCAGATATCGAGGAAGGACTTCAGGAGGCCGAGCCGGTCTTGTGGCGTCCCGCAGTTTTTGATGGCGACGGCCAGGGTATCGCCGCGCACGAGCTTCATGGTGTAGTAGAGCTGGCCGTCCTTGCGGGTGCCCAGTTCGTAGACCGGTACGATGGAGGGATGTTCGAGCTGGCCGGTGATCTTGGCTTCTTGCAGGAAGCGCGCCATCATCGAGGCCGATTTCCGCATGGGGCTGCGGGGGCTCTCGGCCTGAGGCAGTTTGGACAGCGTGCTGTCGGTCGGGTTCACAGTGTGTTCAGGAAGCAATTCCTTCAGGATAACGTCGCGGCCGATCTGCTCGTCGTGGACGAGAAGTATCCGACCGATGCCGCCCCGGGCATACTCCGAGCCCCGGGTGTATCGGCCGATGGTCTCCGGCAGGATCTGTGCGGGAAGTCCGTGGGGAAGCAGATCCGCGAGGATGGTCTGATCCTCGCTCGGTCCCCAGCCGGTGTCCGTGTGCACGATTGATCCCGCGAAGACTTCGCTGGCGGCATCGTCACCGCCGAAGGCCTTTAGGGCCGCCCGCTCATCGCCGCGGTGTGCGTGGATAATCGTATCGACAATCCGGCAGAGAAACTGCTGGTCCGCTTCCGTCAGCGCCCGGGAGTCGAGGAGAAAATCGAGGAGGGAATTGTCCGGGTGTTCTGCGAGCAGCGCGGCAAAGCGCACCAGTGTTCCCCGCGAAACGAGGCGGAGCTGGCACGCCAGAATTCCAACTAATAAATCATACTCGCGCATTGAGATTGAGCCCGCGGTTCACCGTTGCATGGTGCTAGGATAGTAATTGAAAAGGCGGTTCTTTGCAAGCAGTAAAACAACAAATTTGGCTTGAAAATAGGTTGCATCGCCTACATCAGGGTGCGCGCGACTCGGGTTTGTCAGAGTGACAAAAAGTTCGTCCGATTCTCGGACGCTTGCGCCCCGAAATCAGCATTGATCCATACGCAATAGCGAAATCTGCACGGGCACACAGTAGACCGTCAGTCTGAATTTCGGCACGTGGCACGTCGCTTCTCATGGATGCTAAGGGGTATGCAGCGCGAAATAGACAAAGCCCCCGTCGCCAGGTGGACGGGGGCCTCGATAGGTGGAAGGTGACAATGAGCCGTCGCTGCGAGCATGGCTCAGGGGTATTGGCTGGTGCTCAGGCTTCCGCGCCGTAGAGCATCGGAAAAAACTGCCCTGAGAGCGGCGTATCTTTTCCAAGAGGGGGCACACCTTCAAGGAGCGATTCATCGGACTCCGAGCGCACGCCATCGCGGACCACATTGAGCACCACGGCGCGGCGCGAGCGGGGCGACTTGTTGTCGTAGGAACCGTGGACCAGCAGGGGGTGGTGGAAGGCGCACTGGCCGCGCTTGAGGCGGATGGGGATGGGCTTGAAGGCTTCCTTCTGTTCGTTAGATAGGACCGTCTGTATCGCCTCCATGTCGCCGGCCAATCCGGTAATGGGGAGGAGCGGCCAGGTGTGGCTGCCGGGCACATAATACAGGCAGCCGTTCTCTTCGTCCGCGTCGTCCAGGCCGATCCAGCAGGTCAAGTGCTGCATGGGCTGGGTGCGGGTCCAATAGGAGTAATCCTGATGCCAGGCGACCACGCCGCCGTGCTTCGCGGGCTTGCAGAAGAGTTGATCGTGCCAGAAGCGGACGGGGCCGCCCAGGAGGTCGCTGGCGGCACGGGTGAATGCGGGGTTCCACAGGATGTCGTGGAAGCCGGGACTTACGCGCCAGGCGCCGAGGGCGTGGAACAAGACCGTGTTCGGGTCGGCCGATTCGTTGGAGTTATATTCATAAAAGAGGTGATTGCCGGGATGATTCGGATCGGTGAGCCCGACCAATTCCTCGCACAGGGCGTCACACTGGGCATCGGTCAGGATACGCGTGCCGGCGACATAGCCGAGGTCCTCATACTGCTGGACCTGTTCGGCGGACAGATGAAAAACGGCCGGGTCCGTTGCGGCGAGCTGTTCGTCGAAAAGGTGTCCCACGGGTTGGTGTTGGGTAGATAGATCCATCATTGCACTTCCTCTTGCGTTGAACCTGGTTGCCGGGTTGATTGCAGCCCGTAGCGTTATACAGGATTTGTGTGTCCAAACAAAAGCGCAGCGCTGGACATTGGGCGGGGCCGCGTAGTACGTTCAGCAACAGAAACCCTACTCTCAGGAAACCACTTCTTTATGGCCCAGCGCACCCTCAACGTTACCATCAGTGGCACCGGATTTGCCGGCGACTTCGTCGCCCGGGTTTTTGCTATGCTGCCCCACCGCAACGGCGTGGAATTTCAACTTGCAGGGGTCAACTCCGGCCACCTGGGCAATGCCCAGCGCTTCGCGGAAAAGCATGGCGTCGGAACGGCTTTTGCCTCTCACCAGGAAATGCTGGACGCTGTCAAACCGGACATCGACTGCATCGCCTGTGCGAACCATGCCCATGCGCACTACGTGAAAGAGGCGACGGAGGCGGGTGTGAAGGTCATCGTGCTGGAGAAGCCGCCGCTCATCTGGCCGGGCTATCCCGAAGGGCGGGATGCCTCCGCCGCGATTCGGAAGGCGGAATCAATGGAGGCGCTGGAGGAGGTGCTCCAGACTGTCGAGCGCAGCGGCTCCAAACTGCTCTATGCGGAGAACTTTGTCTATACCGACGGCATGATGGCCCTTGTGGAGCTGATCCGTGAGGCCCAGGCCTGCGGCAAGGGCAAGATCCTGCTCCAGCAGGGCGTCTGTGCCCACACAGGTTCCCACGCGCTGGACTACGACACCCCCGCGAAATCGGGTGGCGGCAGTTTGTTCAACAAAGCGTGCCACCCCCTCGGCTCCGCGCTGTACCTCAAGCAGATCGAGGGCATGCTGCGGGAGGGGCGTCCCATTCGGCCCGCCAAGGTCTCCGCCGTTGCGCTGGGGATACTCCGGCAGCAGCCCGAGAGCGCGGGCGAGCACTTTCGCGTGATGCAGAATGTGGACGACTTCGCGCGGGCCACGGTGATTTTTGAAGACGGAACGGCCGCCGAACTTTTTGGTTATGACCTGAGCATCAGCGGCATTCGCAATGAGTTTTCGGTGATTGCCGACTTCGGGCAATATGACCTGCGCATGAATCCGAACAACGAGAACGAGTTGTTTCTGCCCGAGGGCCGCTATGCGGGGGATCTACTGTTGCGCGAGAAATTGCCCACGCCCCAGGGTACCTCGTTTCCGCGCCCGCGGCAGTTTCACACCCACGGCTACGTCAACGAGATGGACGACGCCGTCGCCTGCGCCCTGGAGCCCAACCGCTACCCGCAATCGGGCCCGCTCCTCGCCTGGGACACCATGGCGGTGCTCATGGCGGGCTACGAATCCGCCGAGCGGGATTCGGTGTTTGTGGACATCTCCGAGTACACCGGTCTGGCGATTGGCGGCCCCACGGCGCTGCCGGATCCGCGGTACTTCGGGCAAGTGCTCCAGCGGCACTGAAGCTTTCATTCAGGCGCTACACGTTACAATTATTTTCACCACGAAGGCACGAAGAGCACGAAGGGAAGAGAGTTGGCGGCGTTGCTGGCCTTCGGGCGCTCGATAGATTGCCCTGGAACTTTGTATTCCGGAGCTTTTGCACGCAAAGCCGCAAAGATAATTGGGACGCGGGCTCAAGTGGTTACCGGGATTGCAGGTTGAAGTATAGTTGCGAAACGCATCCTCCTATCTTTCTTCTTCGTACTACTGTCCGTCATTGTCTTGTTTTTTCAACAAGTCTATTTTCAAACCCATTCATAAGCTATTTCCACAAGAGAACTTGGAGAGCGAAATAGTGAGCGGTTTTTTCCCGTGACTTTCCGTGATCAACAAAAAGAATGCTGACCACGGAGTGCACCGAGGCACGGAGAAAACTACATGAGGGAGAGAAGGAAGTGAGGGCTTTTCGAACGTAAGCGCGCCGTGACTCGGCACCGGTGCCTCTCAAACTCCTTTTCTTCTCCGCACCTCGGTGTCTCCGTGGTCCAAGTACTTGGTTGCGGCCAACGGCTGCTCCACGCTCTTCGTGGTGAAAATTAGCCCCGCTTGTCCCTGAAACTATTTTTCAAACTGCTGGTATAATGATTGCAGCGACGCATCGCCCTGCGTCGGCAGTATTACAAGAGAGCGGGCGAGAGGCCTCTCTTGGCAAAGGCCGGTTTCGGCGGCCGCACGATCAGGCAGCTAGATTGACGCGGTGGCGGACAGGCACAGGAGTCGCGTCATGGCTCAGTTTGAAGTTGGACAGATCGTTCATCATAAGCGCTACAACTATCGCGGCGTAATCGCCAAGGCGGATTCCCGCTGCGGCGCGCCGGACGAATGGTATCGCGGCAACCCCTCCCAGCCCAACCGCCGCCAGCCCTGGTATCATGTCCTCGTCCACGGCGGGGCGGAGACCTACGTCGCTGAAGAAAACCTCGAACTCGACATGACCGGGAAAGAAGTCGTCCACCCCTACGTGCCACGGATCTTCAGCATGTACATCAAGGGTAGGTATCATCGCTTTTGCCCGAACTGACGGGGGGACGGACCCGCGCCCGAGGATCTTGGACATTCATGTCCGAGGCACAAGATGCGCAAACGCCACATGGCCCGTCGAGCGTGTCCAGTGACCTTGCGCCGCCAAAGTCGTGACTTCAATACCAACACTTTCCAACACACACCGAATGCGCTTCCACGCCGGAGGTCGGCATGCCTC
>JBHEKR010000388.1:0-8846 GCA_041859365.1 Candidatus Hydrogenedentales bacterium | reverse complement strand
CACGACAGGGTCTCGTTCTTCTTCGTCACCGCGCGGAGCACGCGGATTCCCGCTTCGACGGCGGTGGTGCCGGAATCGTAGAACTGGAAACCGTTCAGATCACCGGGGAGAATTTCCGCGAGCTTCTCCACCAGCATGGTTTTAATCGGCGTCGTGAAATCGTGGGCGTTCATGAGCTTGAAGGCGTACTTCGCGATAGCTTCGCTGATCTTCGGGTGGCAATGGCCCAGGGTGGTCACGTAGATGCCGGAGGAAAAGTCGATGTACTCGTTGCCATCCACATCGCGCAGCATGCAGCCCTCGCCCGATTCGAAGGTCACGGGGAAGAGCTTCACCTGGCCGCTCAGGCCCTTGAAGTACGTGCAGCAGCGGTCGTGGTAGTCCTTGGAGATGGGACCCGGCGCGGGAACAACCATATTGGGAAGATCGGCGCAACGGGCGTTCGCCCAGTCGAGAGAAGATTGAGTGGCGAGCATGGTGGCGCCTCCTGATCAGTTGGTTTCAGTGACATGGACCGTGAGTATGGGTTAAGTCCGCAGCCCGGAATCGCCGCGAAATCAGAACATCGAACTGTCTAGAGTACGCCGCCGCCGTAATTGCCGCCGATGGGGATCTCGGTATTCTCGAAGTAGTTGTCATCAACGAGACAGGGCGTGGAGATCTCCAGTATCAACGCCGCACCGAGCGCCTTCATGCTGTGGGGACGCCACGGCTCGATGAATAAGGTATCCCCTTCACGGAGGATGCGGGTTTCGCCGTCCAGGCAGACTTCGATGGCGCCCCGGGCAATGAAAAAGGTCTCGGATTTTATCCGGTGACGATGCATGGGACAGGTCTGGCCGTCAAAAAGGAAGAGATACTTGCCGCAATAGCCGGCATCGACCTCGTTGCAGATCCAGGCTTCGACCAGGCCGACTTCGTCGAAGCGGCCCAGCCCAAAATCGAGGACCAGAGGCTGGACATCGGGCATGGCCTGCTGCCAGTCGGACAATTGTCTTCTGAACGCGGTAATCACTTCTTCACGCCGTTCACCGACGAGGGAAATGCCCAGCGCTTTGTCCAGTTCCTGCATTTAACTTCTCCCGACCTGGCGAGTTGCGCTATCGCCCCGGCTTTGCATTCTCCATGCCCGAGAGCGGGGCTGCCCCATTCGTGGAATCCCGTCACGGACGCAACGTAGCTCGGGCGCCAAGGCTGCGGGGCGGGGCAGCGATCCCGCCATCCCTACGCCGGAACAGTATCGCACGCCCGGACTGTAAAATTGGACTTTTTACCAAAGTGTACTTATTTCTTTAACTTGGTCGGTACAGTAACAGAAAACAGACGAACTTTCAAGAAAAAAAATGGAATGGCGCGCTGCGGCTGCCGTTTTCCCTCTGTCGCGCCGGAATTAGAGCAAAAATTGTAGTATGCAGGTCGTTGTGCTATAACACTCTACCGACAGACTGAAGCCATGCCGTGAGCTTTCGGCGCTGCCCGAAGCGGTTCGAAAAAGAGGCGTGGTTGGCATAAGAATTATGAGCACTCCCTCCCCGAAGTATATCCAAATCAAGCAAGAGATTCTCGCCCAAATCCGGGAGGGTGAACTGCTCCCCGGCAGCCGGATTTACTCCATCTCCGAGATTATGGAGAAATTCCACGTGAGTAAAGTAACGGCGGTGCGGGCACTTTCCGAGATGGAATCGGAGGGATTTGTACGCCGCGAGCATGGCCGGGACACCTTTGTGAGCGACCAGGACGCAGGTGTGCTGCAGATGCGCACGAGCAAGCGCGTGGCGTTGATCGTACCTGACATGGCCAACCCCTTCAATGTGGAGGTGGTGGGCAGCGTGGAGAAGCATCTGCGCGAGGCGGGGGTCATCGTCGAGCTTTCCTGCACGGGCTACCTTGCGGATACCGAGCGTGAATTGTTCAACCGTATCATGGCGGGGCAACACGCCGCGGGGATGGTGTTGATCTCCGGTGGCGTATCCGACATGGGGCTGAATTCGTCCGCGCCTACCATACCGCTGGTGGTGATCGACCACTGTCCGGAGGATCTGCTTGACCGCTGTGTGTTCATCAATTGCGATCACTATCGCGGGGGGTATGAAGCGGGTGCCCACCTTGCGGAGAAGGGCCATCGCGAGATTGGCTACGTGGACTGGGTGTTCACGTCGCGCACGCGCCTGCAGGGCTTTACGCAGGCCCTGGCGGAGCACCGACTCGCCTTGCCGGAAAATCGAATTTTTTCCGTGGGTGCGCACAAGCAGCTTGGCCATGATTTCATCGAGTTCGTGCGGCGGGAAAAGCTGACGGCGCTCTTCGCGGTCAACGACATGCTTGCGATGCAGGCGATGCAGGTGCTGCGTGCCAACAAATTTGCCATTCCGGGAGATATCTCCCTTATGGGCTATGACGACGTTTTGGCGGCGCGCTACCTGGAGATTCCGCTGACGACGGTGGAGCAGCACGAAGAACAGATTGGACGCAAGGCCGCCGAGTGCATCCTGCAGCGCATGGACGCACGGCAGTCGGCTTTCCGTCCGCGTGAGATTCTTATCGTGCCCCGCGTCGTAGAGCGGGCCTCTACCGGGCGACCTAAAAGCGGCGGGCGGTAAAGCTCCCCCCTCTACTTCGGCAATCCCACAATATTTGGGTCATTCAAGGGTCCTCGCCAGTACGTCGCGATGTGGCTCGCGGCCAGATTAGGGCTGAGGGCGTCGCGGGCGAAGTGTTCCCAGAGCGGGATCTGCCCTAGCGCCGTTTTCAGGGCATTCAGGCTTTCGAGAAAGTCATCTTCGGACGTCGCGCGGGCCATGCCGAGGTAGTACTTCTGCGAGAGCACAAAGCCCGAAAGCCATTCGCGGCTGCCGAGAAACTGGGGGTGGGCGTCCAACTTCTCCCAAGCTGACTGGACTTCGCCGATGGCGATTTCTTTGGCGTCATAGGTCTTGGCGGCCTGCATGGCTTCGAGGCGCTCCAGCACGTTGTACAGCAATGTACGCGCTTCGCCCGCCGCCATGGTTGCCGCGAAGCGGCGCAGGGTTTCGTCCGCAGTGGCCTTTTTGTCGTAGAGAATGTCGCCGAAGGCGAAGACGGAAGGTTTGTTTATGTTGGCGTACTGAATGAAGAAGTTGGCGTCTTCCACGCCGCGATCCCGTGCTTTGCCCATGACCTCGGCGAGTTCGTTGATCTTGAAGGAGGCAAAGGGGAACATGGATTCACTGGGCAGACCCATAATGCTGTAGAGAAAGGCGGAGCGCTTGAACTCTTTGGGATCGACGAGGCCGTTGTAGATATTGGAGCCCTCGAGCTCGCCGGTGTCCATGATGGTCAATTCGCGGGGGCCGAAGAGGGTGCGCATCTTGCCGAGGAACTCCTTCACGAAGGCCTGCACTTCGGCGGGATCCTTGTAGGGGATGCCGCGATCCGTGTATTCGTGAAAGCACCACGTGGGCCAGAGCACGGCCTGAAATTCCGCGCCGGGGCTGATGGTCTTCGCGAGGTCGTACACCATGGAGAACTGCTCGAAGAGGTGTTGGCCCTGGTTGGGCTTGCACACGTCGCAGAAGCAGCCGCCCGGATCATAAAACCACACAATGTAGCCGTCCACCGGGCCGTAGTATTCCATCTCCGGCCGCGCCATGTTCTTCGCGAGTCCGCGACCTTCGGGCTGGGCCCAGCAGATGCTGTTGCGGCCGTAGTACCCCGTGGCGGCGAACTTTGGATCGTCCGGCAGCAGGTCTACGTTGGCGTGCATGGGCGCGAGCTGGTGGTAGACATGGAGTCCGCGCTGGCGCGCATACCGAAAGAGGTGGCGCATGGCGCGATGGGTCATTTCGTTGCGCGGACGGTTCTGCTCGAAGTTACCGGGATAGAGCATGTTGGCCGTCCATTGCCACAGCGACACGCGAGAATAGCGGGCCTCGATGAGAAAATCGACATAGGCTTCCAGCTCGGGCTCGGAGAAATACTCCAGTGACAGACCGGGGTTCATGTGGTTGCTGTTCATGAGGTAGAGGGTACGGTTGGGCATGGCGGGCGATGCCACGATGGGATCGTCGGGCAGGACGAAGCCCCATTGCCCTTCACGCTGCTCCAGACGGCGAAGCAGATCGCCCAGGGCATAGCCCAGCCCGAGGAAAGCGCGCGGCATGTCGCCTTCGCCCAGCCCCGCGGCAATGATGCCGCCGCCCGTTACGTGCGAAATTACATAGGACTGGTTGCGAAGGTCCGCTTCACCCTTCGGCACGCTGGATACATCTAAACCGCTTAGCACGTCGGCAAGGGTGGTGGCGTTGCCGACACGAATGGGTGTCCCGCCTTCGGAGGCCGCACTCCCCCACGTCTGCGGAATCGACTCCCCGGTAATGCGCGCCACGGCGCTGGTGAAACTGCGCACCGCAATGTTCTCCGCGGCGCCGGGAAGGGCGGAACCCACGATTTGGGCTTTCCCGCAGGAAACGAAGTAATCGGCACTCGCGGCAAAGGGCAGGCAAGCCATTGCCGCAAAAACGAGGGCGAATCGCCTGCATGGTCGGAACTGCTTCATCGTGAATACCTCTTCGCTTGGTGTCTACCCTTCGGTGACACTTGTCGGTCAACTCGGTATCAGGGCTCGAAGTGGAGCAAGACCGGATAGCGGGACATTTCGCGGTCAATCGTGAGCTCTTTCGCGCCGGGCGTGATTTCGACTTTCGCAGTCTCCCCCGCATCGTTGAGCAGGACTTCAACTGCCGATACGGCGCGTGGAAATTTCAACACGACCGGCGTCGTGGCCGCCGACACTTTCCATTGACTCGAAGCCTGCAAGGGCTGTCCGTCCATCGAGACTGCTGTGATCCGACCACTATCGGTCGAGAATACGGGCTCACCCGCGACAGCCACCTCGCCCGCCGCCTCGATGAGCGTGGGGCCCTGCGCGCCGGACTGTACCAGTACATAGGTATCGAGTTTCGTGGCAATTTCTTTGCCTTCGATCCGGGCGATGAGATCCACGCCGGTGCGCTCGCTCAAGAACGAATACAGCGTGCCCTTGGCCGTGGGGAGGGTGAGCACATTGATTCCGTCCGAGGGCGTGAAATCCACGCGCGTCAACTGCGCCAGGGCCTCTGCCGCCAGCGCCGCGCCACTCAGCACCGTCACGCCCCTGGCCTGGAGGCGCTCCAATGCGGCCTTGCCCGCATCTGTCGACATGGGTCCGGGCGCGATTACAACTTTTGCGGAATCCGGCAATGAATCTATTCCCGCTTCCTGCCACACGCCGAAGCGCACGCCCGCCGTCCAGAGCTGCTTGAACATGCCCATGGCGGACCCCAGCAGGGCCTTCGTGCTGGCTCCCGGTATCACGACGTAGACCGATTCCGGCTGCGCTACGCGCGCGAACTGGTCGCCGAACCACGACATGCGCTGAACGGCCTCTGCCGCCGCTGCTGGGAAGGGCGTGCCGTGGTAGATGGAACCATAGCCCCAGCCACTGGGCCAGGGGGCGATGCCCACGCCGCCCTCGCTGGCGTTCTCGCGCGCGTAATCCACGATGGGCTGAAACCAGCGCGGGTCCGTCCCTTCCAGCGCGTCGCGCATGGGCAGCGGCACGAAGGAGGATTCGCGGGCCATCCAACTGATGCCCCATTCATAGGACATGGCAATGCCCGCGCCCGAGGCCACGGAATAGTGCATGGCGCCATCGTAGTGGACGGGGTTGTTCCAGCCCAGATTGCCGAATTCTTCCAGAAGGAGTGGTCGGGACGAGTGCAGCGGATCGAAGTAGTGCACGGTCTGGCCGATGCCCTCGGGCGAGAAGTAGCCGTGCCAGGCCATTATTGGCGCCTTCGCATTGCCCAGGTAGGCGTCGCCGCCCTCACTCAGGGAAAACATGTAGCCCGGAAAAACGGGCTGATCTCCCCCACTCTCGCGTACGGTCTTCTCCAGCTCGACACCCCAGCGCTGGAAGAGCAGGGAGTCCCGACGCTCGCCCGAAGGGAGCTTTGCCTCTTCCCATTCACGCACCTCCGGATCCATCTGGGCTTCGTCGGGATCTTTGATGTAGGTTTCATTGGCGAGGTTGTAGATCACGTTGCCCGCGCGCTGCCAGCGCCGTGACAGGGTCTGGAGATACTCGCGCTGCTGCGCCATGTTGCGCAGGGAGAAACTGTAGATGTTGAAGTCCTTCGGATGGCGAAACTCGAAGTCCACCATGGTTCCATCCTGCCGCTCATAGCTCAGGTCGCGGATCCATTGGTTGAACACGCACACGTCAAGCACAATGCCGTGGGTCGCGGCTATCCACACCGCGGCGTCCTTGGCGCGCAGTGAAATTTCGTCCAGTGTCGGGTCCGCCCACACGCGCACGATGCGGTTGCCCGCCTGGCGCATGCCCGCGAAATCGCGCTCGGCCAAGGCGGGTCGAAAATCGCGCCAAGCCCACTCCCACCACACGTTCGACGGGTAGTAGTGGGTGCCCGCATAGAATCCGGGCTTTCCGTCAAAGGCGAAGTTCGGACCGTCGATGGTCATGATTTTGGGCGTACTCCAGCCTTCGGAGAGCACGACCATGGCCGTCTCGCGCACCTCGATCACTTCGAGATTTCCGAGAACCGCCGTCTTTGATGCCTGGGCAACGTCTTGCAGGACCTCAACGCGAATCCGGTGCAGGCCGTCGGGACCGTTAACGGGAAAATCCGTCACCGCTTCGGTCGCGCTGTTGCCCCCCGCAACACGCCGCACAGTTGTGAGCACGCGCCACCGCGAATCGCCGGGCGCGAGGGTGGAGAACCGCACATTGAGCGACGCGCCCTTGTCGCGGAAGTTGCGGATACGCGCGCGGATCTGCGCGCGCTCACCCGGACGGTAGGAAGCGTAGTTCGTTTCCACATATTGCACTTGCATGGCGCTCTCATGGCGCAGCGCGATGGCACCGAGCAATTCCCGCACCTCATCCGTATGCCGGGGGGAAAGTGGCTCGTCGAAGAAGAAGAAATAGGCCTGGCATCCGTCGAAACGATTCTTCACCAGCGACGGCGCGACATGGCTCACCAGCACGCCGGGATAGCCGATGACTTTTCCAAAGCGATCCCGGGCCGTGAGAATGGGGAGAAAATCGGCCCGGATTTCCTCGTCAATGTTGTGCTTGGGGAACTCGTTCGCGCTGTAAAGGAAGGCCGACCTCGCGGGGGCAATCACCTGAAAAGCCGCGGGCAACACCAGGGGCGACTCCCCGGCCTGGGAGATGTTCACGGCTTCCGTAGAGAGTTCAAAACTCCGGATCCAGAAATCGGGCGGCAAGCCTTCCGGCGATCCGATCCACACGACACTTCCGCCCCCCTCTGCGTGCTCCACGAGCGAGCTTGTGTCGAGCCTGGATCGAAGAACGACTTGTAGATTCGAGGGCAGCTTGCCATCCAGCGCCGCCGCGAGATCGTCGGGCAAGACGACTTGCACGGGAAATTGCGCCCACGCCATTGCACTTCCGCAGAAGAGAATTGCTGAACATGCCAACGGAGTTAAGAGAGTATTCTTGCGTATCATCTTAAAATGCCCATCTTTTCAATCAGCCATGCTGTAAGAAAGCCTAATGAAGCGCCGCCCAAAATGCGCGGGGCCGACTCAAATCGTGTCACCCGCCCCGGTGCCGCTGAATCGAAGATTTACTCCTACGCTCTCCTCTCACAATCACGCCACCACCCACGCCATCTTCTCGATCGAGCGCGCCAGATCCTTCAGCCAGTCCGCGGGCGGATAAGGCAGTGGCATCTCGGGCGAGGCGTTGGGACGCACTGCCGCCAGCGCCTTCAGCGCGCCAGCCTTGTCGAGCGTACAGGGCAGTTCGGGGAGGCGTCCGTCTTCGGGCATCTGCTCTTCCCAGTAGCTGTGGTTTTCCATCCATGCCATCACTTCCGCCAGCGACTCGGCGTCTTCCTTGTGGGCGACGAGCTTCGCGAAGTCCCTCAGTATGGTGGCCGGATCGGTATCGGGGTCATCGAGCAGTCGTCCGTAGGCGTAGGTATTGGAAAGTTGCAGATAGGGCAGGTAGAGATTGCCCATGACCTGGTCGATGCCCGTCGCCTGAAGACGCTGGAGCAGATCGCGAATGTAGCGCACCTCGCTGTGGACCAGGCCCCACTGGGGCGCGCGGCCGGTGTCGTCGTCCATCACGAAGTGGGGCCAGGCCAGAACGCCGCGGCCCATGGCCTCGACCTTCTTGATATCGTCGCGGGTGGGAAATACGGGGGTGTTCTTTTTTCCACCCTTGGTCGTGAAGACGAGTGGGCGATAGAGGTGATGACAGGGCAGTGCCAGATTTACATTCTTCGGCATGGTGTCGAGCAGGTCGATAACCTCGCGGGAGCCGCGAATTTCGTTATCGAATACTTTCTCCCAGCCCTGCGCTTCGGGGCCGGGACCCCAGTACGCGATGCACCAGGTGTTGGCATACATGCGAGCGGCGGGGTTTTTCTCCGCCAGCTTTTTTGCGAGGGTGTCCACGTAGTGCATGTAGTCCGGCACGGCGCATTTGCCGCAGTGGCAGGCACCCCAGTCCGCCGCGAACTCATCGAAGAAGTTGGCCTCCTTGTACGTATCCATATACCACTCCTGGAGGGCGATGGTCTTTTCAAAGTTGCCGGGCTCTTTGGGGCAGAGCTGCACCGCGCGGTTGAGCAACTGATGTCCAGGTTCTTCGCCATCGGGCACGGTGCTGACCACGGTGTTGGTGAGGATGTAGCCGAACTCCAGACCGAGAGAGTGGGCCAGTTCAAGCACCAACTTGCGATCCTCGATCTTCTCGCGCTCCATGGCCGTCTGGGGAACGCGGTTGAACTCCAGCATAGTGGCGAACTCGACGGCGTTCACACCGCAGGCGTGGA
>JBHEKR010000307.1:0-3040 GCA_041859365.1 Candidatus Hydrogenedentales bacterium | reverse complement strand
GGGGGGCCAAGAGGAACACTTTGATGAGTGAGGTCCCCCCCGCTTGCGGGGGGGCAGGGGGGGTAAATAGGGGCAAAGATTACGCCGATCATTTCGTTCGGGGCGTGTTGCCACAGCATTTTAAATGCAGGCATCAATGGCTCGTCACCTTGTCGTCCCTGTGGTCCCACGACGCGTTCGCCCGTGGCATCGATCCATCCGTATCACAGCGGCCGCACGCAAGACAGCTTCACCTTGATCACCACCTTGCGCACCTGCGCCACCTGGCCACCCACGATCTGCTGGGCGGTGTGGCCGTCTTCGGGAAAGTACACCGAGAAATAGCGCGGCCGGTTCACCACCGTACCCGTCACGCGTGCAGGCCGGTCATAGAGTGCATAGTCCTTTTCCGCGTCGTAGGGGGAGCGCACCGTCAGCCCGTCCAGCTCAAACCAATCGATGGCTTCGCTGCCCTCGAGCGACATCTGGATGTCGACATATTTTTCGTGCGCTTCCACCGTGGTTTCTTCGGGGCCGCGCGTGGGATAGCTCATGACGCGGTAGAGCAGCTCGTCGCCGCGAATGGAAGTGAGCCCGTCCCCATCCGGGGCATCGGAAGGGAGCTTCTCCAGGAATTCAAAGGCGGCGGTCCAGGTAGGGCCGGTGAAGTAATTTCGCCATTGGTCGAGGGCGGCAGCGATCATGATACAAACTCCGGGAGACCCAAATCGCGCAACAGATTCCGCACCGCCTCGGTCTCCATCTGGAGGCGGCAGCGTTCCGTGTAGGTGCCCACGTGGGGCGTCAGAAGGGCTTGCTCATAACGGGTGAGCGGCCCGGTGTAGGGCTCTTCCCAAAAAGCGTCGAACCACACCCCCGCTACCTTACCCGAATCCAGCGCGGCGAGCAAGGATGATTCCTCCACGAGTCCGCCCCGCGCGCCATTGAGCAGGATCGCGCCGGGTTTCATTAGGTCGATAGCCGCGCAATCCAGGATGCAGTCTTCTCCACTGGCATGAAGGGAAACCACATCCGCCAGGACGAGCCCTTCCGCCAGCGACACCACGGTCACGCCCTGCACATCATCCGACAGCGCAGGATCGCACACGAAAATCTCCGCACCGAATGCCTGTAGCAATTCGCCGACACGCCGCCCGATGCGGCCATAGCCGATCAGCAGCACCTTGGCACCGCGAAGACCGAGGCCGATGGACTTCGCCCACTCGCCCCGGTGCAGGGCCGCGTTCGTGGGGATAAGCTGGCGCGCCAGCGCAAGCAGCGCCGCCAGGGTCATCTCCGCCACGGCGTCGATGGGGCCGTCGGGCGTGGAGGATACCGCTACGCCAAAGTCCCGTGCGGCCTCGAAGTCCACATTGGCCACGCCGATCCCCACGCGCGCCAGCGCTTTCAAACGCGGGTGGGCGGATTCCAGTACTGCGCGATTCAGCGGCTCCAGGCCCGCGATAAGCCCGTCCGCCCCTTCCAGATGCGCGATGATCTCGGGCTCGGTCAAACGACGCCCAAAGGGATTGGGTTTCACTATGCAGCCCGCCCCTTCCAGCATCCGCAGGGGGCTATCGTCCTTCTCTGCAAAGCTGGAGGGACCTATGGCAATGACTGGAGGCATGGAGAACCTTTCGATAGGCGTAGGTTTAGCTCACATAATACGCCAGCAAGAATGACCCCTGCCAGAACAATCACCCAGAAACATGCGAGAGCACGAACGATTTCATGACACGACTTCGAGAATGAAACGTGCACTACGGGTGCCACCTCAATCGAGCTACGCTCGTTTGGGTGCCCTGAGGGACGAAGCTTGCTCTGACAATAGAGATGGCGATCCCGCTCGTAGTCCTCACTCACTTTCTGGTCCCAAGCCCACACGTCTACCAAGCCCGATCAGGTATCCTCACAATCTACAGGTTGCCGAGGCTCACGGCACCCAAACGTGCGTTGCACGATTGAGGTGGCACCCGGAGTCCGCTCCGAAAGCCGTGGTCGTTCTTGCTGGACTGCAATCCCACGTTCCCGCCCCTGCTAAAGCCTTGCCCCGAAATACCTGACGTTACCCTCAACCCAGCCCCGCAACAGCAGCCCGGCATTGCGCCACCGACCGCGCAGACACCACGTCAGCACCCGTAGTTTCAGCCACGCGCCATTCAGCACCGTAAACGCCGCCAGCCGCACCCAGTGGCCCTCATATCCCTTCAGCATCGCATAGACACTGTGGGCCTCCTGCAAGCGAATCGCCTCGCCTCGCTTCACCTCGCTGCCGTGGTGTCGAAACACCGCCTCCGCCACGAAGCGAAACTTCGCACCGGCCCACTTTGCCCGGATACACAGATCGCTGTCCTCGAAGTAATAGGGCAACTCCTCATCGAAGCCACCCAGCGCTTCAAACAGCGCCTTCGGCATGCCCAGGTTGCAGCTCGGCCCGGTGTTGGCCAGCTCCGGACGGCACCGCAGGCTCTTCCCCAGAAAGGTCGAACACCGAGGCACCGACTGCACCCGCCCACCCAGGCAATCCACCACATTGCCCAGCAGCACCGCCTCGCCATCGTCCACCGCCAGCATCGCGGCCAGCCAGCCCTCTGCCACCTCGCCGTCGGCATCGAGAAAGAGCAGGAGTCGCCCACGCGCCACTCCAGCGGCAAGATTTCGCGCCGCCGAGGGCCCCTGCGCCTTCTCCACCACCTCCAGCCGCACCCAGGGGTACGCCTCCCGCACGGCAGCCGCCGTGCCATCGCACGACGCATCGTCCACCACAATCACCTCCACATCCCCGCGCCCGTCCAATTCCCGGGCAAGGGAATCCAGCAGCGCACACAACTGCGCTCGGCGATCGCGAGAGGGAATGATGATCGACGCCGCAATGGACAATGGACGATGGACAATGGACAACGAAATGGATCCCTCCGAATTCGACCTGCACCTCGTGTGCAGCAGATTTTCCCATTGTCAATTGTCAATTGTCCATTGTCAATTGCAAAATGCTATGCTCTTCACCGGACGCCATCCCCGGCGTCCGCGGAGACGAAACGCTGTGTACGGCCATCGCGGC
>JBHEKR010000298.1:0-3537 GCA_041859365.1 Candidatus Hydrogenedentales bacterium | reverse complement strand
TCCGAGCAGGTCATCAAGAATCTCGAAGGCACGCCCGGTATCGGCACCTCCGAAATCTGCTTCAGCGCGGGTTCCACCGGCAGCAAGGAGATCTACGTCTCCGACTATGACGGCGCGAACATGAAGCAGGTAACCAAGCACAACTCCATCTCCATCAAGCCGAAAATGTCGCCCGACGGCAGCAAGATCGCCTACCTGTCCTTCAAGGACCGCTATTCCTTTCTCTACGTTTTCAATCGTATGACGGGCGTCTCCACGCCTCTGTCCAAGGAGGTGGGCCTGAATATTGCCCCCGCCTGGTCGCCCGACGGTCGCCAGCTTGCCCAGGTACTCAGCAAGGATGGCAACAACGAGATCTACCTCCGCAACGCCGACGGCACGAACCTGCGCCGTCTTACCCGCAACCGAGACCTCGACACGTCGCCCTGTTTCTCGCCCGACGGCAGCCGCATCGCGTTTGTCAGCGACCGTGGCGGCAATCCTCAGATCTTCGTCATGAGCAGCGGCGGCGACGGCGCCACCCGCCTTTCGTTCCAGGGCGGCAGCTCCTATGACCCGTCCTGGTCGCCCGACGGCAAGTACATCGCCTATGTCGCCGAAAAATCCGGCGAGGGTCTGGAGATTTACATGATGGGCGCCGACGGCACGGGCCACCGTCGCCTGACCGATTCCCAGGGCAGCAACGAATCCCCGAGCTGGTCGCCCGACTCCCGCCATATCATCTACTTCTCCACCCGCAATGGGCAGAAGAGCCTTTATACGTTCACCGTCGAGACCAACGAAGAGCGCCGCGTTCCCCGCCTCACCATGAGCTGCGAGGGACCCGCCTGGGGTCCGCGCCGGAACTAGGCCCGAATAATGAGCGAAAGCATCATCGTACAGAACCGGACGGCCCGGCGGAACTATGAGATTCTCGATACCTTCGAGGCGGGCATCGTGCTCGTTGGTACCGAGGTCAAGTCCCTGCGCGAAGCGGGCAACATGACGCTGAAGGACAGCTTCGCCGACATTCGGACCAGTGGCGAGATCTTCCTCGTGGGTGCTCACATCCAGCCCTACAAGCAGGGCAACATCTACAACCACGAGCCCGAACGCGCCCGGAAACTGCTGATGCACAAACGCGAGATCGAGCGGCTGGATCAGCGTATCGCCGAAAAGGGCCTTACGCTGATCCCGCTCAAGGTCTACTTCAAGAAAGGCATCGTCAAGGTCGAACTCGGCCTCGGCCGCGGCAAGAATGTCCGCGACAAACGCGACACGATCAAAGAGCGCGAAGGCAAGCGCGAGATCGAGCGCGCCATGAAAAGCGGCGGCAAGCAGTAACAACGGGGATCACCGGTTGTATTGCTCAGTGCGCCGCCATCGTGCAGCAACCGTGCGTTGCAAGAGGGTCGGCGAATAGGCCAGAGGCCAACTGGTGTGATCCCCATGAATTCAACGTGCCCCGTACTCCAGAGTCCCGCTCCCTCGCAGGAGGCCTACAGGCCCCAGGGAGCCAATTTGACGATCCATCCAGTCCACTCGACGAGTTCCCGCAGCGAAAGTAGTTCCCCCATGCGCGATGCCCGGCCCGGAAAACGGCCCCTCCTGGTCACCCTGCCCCTCAAGGTGCAGACCTATGATATCGATTTTGCCTTTCACGTTAACAACCAGGTCTACGTGCGCTGGCTCGAAGACCTGCGCATGGAAGTGCTCCGGGAATACTACCCCCTCAAGCGCTTCATGGATGCCGGTGTTGCCCCCATCCTTGCCTCCACCCAGATCACCTACAAGCGGCCTGTCGGCCTTTACGATGAGCCCGTCGGCCACATGTGGTGCACCCACCTCGGTCGCGCCAGCATCTGGCTCGAAGCCGAAATCACCGTCGGAGACCAGGTCTGCGCCCACGCCATCCAGCGCGGCTCTTTCCTCGTCATGGCCAGCGGGAAGGCCTCCCGCACCCCTGGCGAACTCATGGCGAAATTCGAAGGGGGGAATGCGTAGGGGAAATGGATGTGTGAGCAGACGTCGATTCGGTTCGCGTCGCGACTGCAAAATCCGTAACGCTTACGCCGAGGGAAGGAGATGTAGTGCGGTGGGTCCGGCGCTGCTGGGCCATGTGTACGCGTTGAAGTAGTATTGTGACATCAAACAGCATCGTGCGCCAACGTGAATCAGCCTTCCAGGATGATGCGAAGCGCACTCAAATCTTAAGGCTGCAAGCCGCCGTTTCCAGGCTCAAAACGCTCGTGAGAGTGGGGCTGCGCGCTTTCGTCGTGTGTACAACGGACACACGAATGCTCGTACCTCGCAATCGTGTGGCACGTCCAATAGGTCGCTGTGCCTTGCCTATCCCTTAAGCCGAATTATGCCTATTCCCGCACGGCCTCCACAATCAACTCCCCAGCGGCCCAGCGCAGCACCACGACCTGCTGGCCCGCGTCAATGAATTCACCCTGCGTGCGGGCGGTGTGTTGCTCTCCGTCGATCAATACGCTACCAACAGGGCGGAGCGGGGTGAGCGCCTCGCCAACTTTGCCGATGAAGGACAGGTCCGGCGGCGGCGCTTCCGGGGGACGATAGGGTTCGGGATACTCTGGTTTCTTGCCCCACAGCACGAGGTCGGTGGGGGCCCAAAGCCATAGCAGCACCCATATGAGAGCGAACGCTACGCCAGCGAGGACTTCCATCACGAGGTTCGGGCGGGAGGACTGTCCACCATGAGTACCGCCCCCTGCATCCGCTGCTTCCACAGCCGCAACAGATACAACGGGTCTCCGGTGAAGTTGTAGTAGCGCATGCGGCCGCTGTCGTGTTCCAACAGCAAGTATTCGCGCTGGAGGAGGCGGTCCCAGTGCAGGGTGGCGCCTGTCACCCGGTCATAGGGGATGCGGTCGCTGTCGTCGGGGGGGCAGCCCCGGCCTTGAAATCCACCACGAGGTTTGCTGGGTGCGATGTGGCGATACAGCAAGACCATCAGGGCGATTGTTCCAACTATGAGCGTCGTGACGCCCCACCAGGCCATGTTCACCCTAATAAACACCGGCAGGGCTAAGAAGATCGCCAGAACGCAGGAACTTGCGCTGATGGAGAATATCCCGCAGGGTATCGGCTGCGCCAGGCCGAGACACTCGCGTCGCCAATCAGGTTTACCCAGATGTTCCATCAGAGCGGGATCCGAGGCGATGCGTACCAGGAGATTGTAGCGGCGCGCGGGTTTCCGCGAGACGAATGCGCCCGTCACGCAGTCGAAGAGGTAATACCTGGAGCACTGCGCGGAAACCAGGCTCGCCGTAAGGGCCAGCGCCAGCACAAGGGTGGGGAGAAAGGGCAGCAAGTGCCCGGGTAGTGACATGAATGGGTTGATGCAAATGCCAGTAAAGATCATGACGAGGACCGAGAGCTCGCGAAGAACGATGGGAACGCGGAAGCGCGGCCTGAGCCGCAGACCCTGCCGGGGGCGTGGCGCTTTCTCCCACCATTCAGGAAGGGACCTCGTCTGGGGATGGTTTTCCCAGAATGTATCTTCTTTCCACGCCATCACGCTTCTTCCATCAC
>JBHEKR010000549.1:0-3524 GCA_041859365.1 Candidatus Hydrogenedentales bacterium | reverse complement strand
GGCGTCCGCTACTTCGACACCGCCCGCATCTACCGCGAGAGCGAGCCCATCATGGGCGAGGCGTTAAAGGACGTGCGCGAGAATGTGTTCCTCGCGAGCAAGGTGATGGTGCCCGCGGTGGAGAAGGTGCGCGAGAGCGTGGAGAAATCCCTCGAAACCCTGGGCATGGACTACGTGGACTCGATGCAGATCCATGGCCCCATGATCGAGCGGCTCGATTTCGACGTGCTCATGGCGCAGCACGCGGAATTGGTGAAGATGCGCGACGAGGGCCTCATTCGCTACATCGGCCTCACCGGCCACAGCCGTTTCGAGAAGATGCACCAGCTTATCGCGACGGGCGCCTTCGACACGGTGCTGATCGAGTTCGGCTATTTCAAGAAGGGCTACAACACCCGCCACTCCAACAGCCAATCCGAGCTGCGCGAGCTCTGCGTGGCCGAGGCGCACAAGCAGGGCATGGGCATCGTCGCAATGAAGGTGATGAGCGCAAACGTCTACAGCCACAACGCCAAGGCGCTCGTGCCGGATTACGACGAGGCCAAGCGTGCGAAGCTCCCCGCCGCGGCCATCCGTTGGGTGGCCAACGATCCCCGGGTCCACATCCTGAACCTGGGCATCTCCTTGCCGGACGACCTCGACAAGAACCTGGCCACCTTCGCCGGGGACCTGACCCTGACCGAAGAGGACCGCTTGCTGCTCGCGGAGTTCGCCGCAAAGGCCTACGAATCGGAATACGTCAAGGGACTCGAGATGGTCTAGCTCGGTCCTGCGGCAGGCACGGAAGGGATTGAGGGCACAGCGCATAAGGCTGTGCCCTCTTCTCTTGGTCGAAGACGGAATTTCTGCTATTCTTTGAATTCCTTGTTCCGCCGTCGTTCCCCGCCGCCGCCGTTGGAATCCACCCATGTATGTGACGCCACAGGCCCAGCGCCTTGCCAATATCCCCTTCGCCCCCCGCCGCTTCCCCTTTTTCTACGGGTGGGTGTTGGTCGTGGCGTCGGTCGTCGCAAGCTGGGCAAGCGTGCTGGGACAGACCATGGGCGTGGGGGTCTTTCGCGATGCGCTGATGGCGGCGTGGTCCGTGACCAGCCTGGAGCTGAGCACGGCCTATATGCTCGGCACGATCCTCAGCAGCTTTCTTCTGCCCACGGCCGGCCGCCTGATGGACCGCCACGGCCTGCGCGTGATGCTGGTGGTGTCGAGCGTGGGGATGGGCATGAGTGCGTCGCTCCTCGCGCTCGCCCCAGGGCTGGTGCCCGCGGCCTGGCATGCGTCCAGCGCCATGGTCGTGACCACCCTTTGCTTCCTCGTGCTGCGCTTCTTCGGGCAGGGCTGTTTGTCCATGGTGGCGCGCGCGGCGATTGGCAAGTGGTTCTACAAACGGCGTGGCATGGCCAACGTTATCGGCGGCCTCTTTACATCGATAGGCTTCAACGGCTCCCCCGCCGTCCTCGATCGCATGATCCTGATCTATGGCTGGCGTGGTACCTGCCATTGGCTTGCGGTGAGCATCGGCGTGGGCGTGGCGGGATTGGCCTGGGCCTTCACCCGCGACAACCCGGAAGCCTGCGGCCTGAAACTGGACGGCGGGCTGATCGACGGCGATGCACCCGGGACCGCGCCCGCGTCCCCCGAGCGCGATTTCACCCGGGCCGAAGCCGTGCGCACGTTGGCCTTCTGGACACCGACCCTGGGTCTGTCGCTGCATGGCCTGATGTTCACCGCGCTCACGTTTCACATGACCGCGATCGCGGCCGAGGCAGGGGTGTCGCGTGGCGCGGCGTACAGCCTGTTCCTGCCGATGGCCTTCTTCAGCTTCCTGGCCAACCTCGTGTCGAGCTGGCTGGGGGATCGAATCCCCATGAAGTGGCCCTTGGCGATGATGCTGATCACGCAGATCGTCGGCACCGTCGGGCTCCTGTTCTTACAGCAGACCTGGGGGCGGATCTTGTGCATCGCGGGCTACGGCATGACCGGCGGACTCTTCGTCATGCTGGTCACGCTGTTCATCCCGCGCTTCTTCGGCCGGGCGCACCTCGGCGCCATCAGCGGGCTGAACACGTCCATCATGGTCTTCGCGAGCGCGCTGGGTCCCGTACTGAGCAGCCTGGCGGCGACGTGGTTCGGCGGCTACCGCCCCGTCTTCGCCGCCTACCTCGTTGCGCCTGCACTTCTCCTGCTGCTGGCACTCTATACCGAGAACCCGCAGCGGAAGTATCGCCCGGACGCCGTGTAACCGCGGACCGTTACTTCGGCGTCACCTTGATGAAGAAGTGGCGCGCAAAGAGCGTCGGCTTCCATTCGGGCAGGTTGCGCATGAGGAAGCGTGGCAGCAGCGAGGCGCGCAACAAGAGCGAGAGCCCTTTGAGCGCGAGGGTCACCGCACCCTTGCCAGGATGGCGTCGGCCCCAATCCTGCATGAAGGCCGGATCCATCACCAGGCTCATTTCGTAGAAGAACATGAGCGGGTTTTCCTTGGCATAGAGGTGCTCGATCTTCAGATCGCCCACTTCCATGAAGTCCTGCACATCCTTCCACGTGAAGTAGCGCAGGTGGATGTAGTCCCAAATGCGGTACTGCGGATGCCACGGCAGCAGCAGGCCCTTGCCGCGGAAGATGCGCCAGCGCATCCCCAGGTCGAAGTGATTGGGCACACTGATCAGCGCGAAGCCGTTCGGCTTCAGCACACGGCGGATCTCCTGCAACACTTCGAGCGGTCCGAAGAGATGCTCCAGAATGTCCGTGGCGACCACGATGTCGAATTGCCCATCCTTGAAGGGAAGATGGCAGCCGTCGAGGTTGGCCTCAACGCCGATGTACCCGTTATTTTTCGCGCGCAGCAGCGCGTGCTTGGAAATGTCCAACCCGATCAGGGTATTCTTCGGCGCCAAGTAGGGGATTTGCACCCCCGGCCCACAGCCGATATCGAGGATCGTCTTGCCCTCGATCGACTCTGGAAGGCAGTACCGAAGCCGCTCTTTGCGGGTAAAGGTGTCCGCCTCCAGCGTGGATTCGGCGTACTTCCCTTCGTAGAAGTCCTTCATTTGCGACATGATGTGATACTCCTAACGGGGGTGGGAGTGCAGCCGGGGAATGCCGGACGCAGGCGCAACAGGGCGCGGGTCAAAGCGGCGATAGCCTACCACTTCACTTCTGGACGGGTCAAGGAATGAGCAGGTTCCAATGAGCGGAATGCGCAGTATCAGCAAGGACATCGCCCTGTACCTGCCGGGGAAACTCGTCCCCGCGGTCATGGCCGTGGTGGCCGTGCCGCTTTTCTCCCGCTTCTTCACACCCGACGAATACGGCCGCTACGACCTCACCTTCCGCGTCGCGCTATTCCTCATCGTGCTTACCATGAATTGGCTGGACAACGTGATTCTGCGCTTCTATCCTGCCGCCGAGCAGCGCAAAGAAGTGGCGTTCTTTGACGACGCCATCAATCTAATCCGTTACGCGGGCATCGCGATCGGACTCGTGGCCATTGGCGCGATCTGGCTCGTGGGGCCGGAGTCCGTCTT
>JBHEKR010000368.1:0-15188 GCA_041859365.1 Candidatus Hydrogenedentales bacterium | reverse complement strand
CTCCTTGCGGAGGAGTATAGCGCCACGTCGCGCGGGATGGGAAGGTCGACCCCGGCGCGCGGACGTTGCATCCCCCCGGTGCCCCTGATAGACTCCCCGAGAGACAGAAGGAGACGTCGTTTTGCGAGCAGTAGTTCAGCGTGTGCGCCACGCGTCGGTGCGTGTGGAAGGTGAGATCGTCGGCGCCATTGGCCACGGCCTGCTGGTGCTGCTGGGGGTGGATGTCAGCGATGGCGTAAGCGATGCGGACTACATGGCCGACAAGCTCATCGGTCTGCGTATATTCAACGACGACGACGGTAAGTTCAATCGTTCCCTGGAGGATGTCGGCGGCGCCGTGCTCCTCGTGTCCCAGTTCACCTTGCACGGCGATTGTCGCAAAGGACGCAGGCCCTCCTTCATCGCGGCGGCTCGTCCCGAGCAGGCCATCCCGCTCTACGAGCGCGTGGGAAGCCTGCTGCGCGAAAAAGGGTTTGATGTGGCCAACGGAATCTTTGGCGCCCATATGGAGGTGGAGTTGCTCAACGACGGCCCGGTGACCCTGCTCCTCGACTCGGGAAAGGCTTTCTGATGCGTATCGCCATCGTCGGCAGCGGCACGCTGAGTGTGAAGTTGCTCCTGCCCCTGCTGGATTCAAAGCACGAGGTGGTCGCAGTCATTCTCGACGGTCGCCAAACCCGGGGGCTCAGGCGCTGGCTGGATCCCCGACTCGCCCGCTGGTTTCGGGGGGAATACAGCCTCGGTGGCCAGGCCATCAAGTACGAACTTCCCATTTACTATATCGACAAGATGACCGACGAAGAAGTCGCACCCATCAAAGCACTCAAACTCGACCTGATTCTCGTGGGTGGCTTCAGCATCATCCTCAAGAAGCCCCTCCTCGACGTGCCCCGCCTGGGCTGCGTGAATACCCACTCGTCCCTGCTGCCCCGGCACCGGGGACCGAACCCCTTTTCCGCCGCCATCCTCGCGGGCGATTCGGAAACGGGTGTGACCTTCCACTGGATGGACGAAGACATCGACACGGGCGACATCATCATCCAGCACAAGATCGCCTTGAACGAGGAGTCCACCATGCTGGGCCTCTATCGTGACGCCTGCGAATTGGCAGGCCAGAAGGTCGAAGCCATGGTGAACAGTCTGGAAGTGGGGGATGGCCTGCGTCGTCCCCAGTCCACCGCGGTCGCCTCTTATGAAAAGCGTGCGCAAGTGGCCGACTCCTGGATCAACTGGTCCGACTCGGCGGAAAACATCGAGCGTCTCGTCCGCGGCATGTCGCCCCAGCCCTACGTTCGTTTTCGGTGGCGCAGGCACGTCATTCTGGTGCATAAAGTGACCTTTGACCTCAGGCCGGTAAAGGCCGCCCCCGGCACGGTGCTGGTCAACCACCCCCTCGTCAAGATCGCCACGGGAAGCGGCGTCATCGTTCTCCGGGTGGCCTTCCGGCAGAAGCCCGTGCCCTGGATCTGGCCCGCTTTCGGCAGCCGACCCGACGTGGAAGAGGTGCTACCGTCCGGCGCGCCGGGCGCGCCATAATGCGCGCAGGAACCGACGCCCCATGATCTCCATCATCATCCCAGCTTTCAACCAGCTCGCCTACACGCGCCAGTGCATTGCCAGCATCCTGGAAAACACCGAGGGCGAATACCGGCTGATTCTCGTCGACAACGGGTCCACCGAGCCGGTGCACGACTTCTTTCGCGCCATCGACGGCGCCGTGGCCATACGCTCCGAGACCAACCTCGGCTTTGCCGGCGGCATCAACCTGGGGCTGCGCGTGGCCGAGGGCCATGTGGTGCTGCTGAACAACGACACCCTCGTTCCCCGGGGCTGGCTCACGGGCCTTTGCGCCGCATTGGTAAGCGCCCCCGACATCGGCATGGTCGGTCCCATGAGCAACTACGTCTCCGGCAGCCAGTTAATCCCGGAATTGCGATTCCAGAGCCTGGACGATATTAATGACTATGCCGCGGAGCGTCGCGTGGCCCATGGCGGCAAGCTGCGCGACGTCGCCCGCATCGTGGGATTCTGCATGCTCATCCGCGATCGCGTCGTGGCCGAGGTCGGCCTCATGGACGAGGCCTTCGGCCTCGGCAACTTCGAAGACGACGACTATTGCGTCCGCGTGCTCCGCGCCGGATATCGAATCTGTGTCGACGAGGCCAGCTTCGTCTTTCACTACGGCAACCGGACTTTTCAGGCCCTCGGGCTCGTGGAAGGGCGCTGGGACGCCCTGCTGGAGGAGAACGCCACGCGCTTTGGCGCCAAGTGGAACCTGAGGCCCGAAGACCGGCTCGATGAGTACCGCGAAGCGCTTCAGATCAACCGCAGGGCGGGCGAGGCCCTGGCCGGTGGTGATCTGGTGGGCGCCATCCGAGGTTACCGCGATGCCCTCGTGCTCGCGCCCCACCTCGCGCGCAACCACAACGATCTGGCCGTGGCCCTGTGGCAGGCCGGCGCGGGGGAGGACGCCTTCGAGCGCCTCAAGGCGGCCCTGCGACTTGATGACGGCTTTCGAGAAGCCCGGGAAAATCTTCTGGACGTCGCCCGGGCCCTCGGCAGGGAGGGGGAGGCGCGCGAAATCCTGGGGACAGCGCACAAGGAGCAGCGTCCATGAGTATTACAGTGCGGGAATACCAGCCGGAAGACGAGCGGGAATGGTTGAAGGTTCACGCCATCATCATGAGCATCTCCCACGCCTGGAACTACTGCATTCAGGAGCGCCCGGACTACAAAGGCTACGCGTCGTCGCGAATCGTCGCCGTCGAAAGCGATCGCATCGTAGGCCTGATCGACGTGCAATACGAGAACGAGCCCGGCGAACTCTGCTTCCAGAAAGATTCGCGGGGTGGCTATGTCCTGGAGTTTGGACGACTCCCCGAGTACGGCGGCGTGGGACTCGGCAAGCTGCTGATGGACGCCGCCGCGGAGGACGCAAAGCGGCTCGGTTTCAACCGGCTCGAATACTGGAGCCAGGACCGGCGGGCGCAACGCTACTACAGGCGACTGGGACTAAAGGAAATCAGCAGGCACTACCGCTTTCGCTTCAAGCCACCCCGGGCCATTCAGGACGAACTGATGAAAGACTGCGTCGGCGTGGAGTACCTCTACGGCGCCTGCGTGCCCGAGGAATGGCCCCTCGTCCAGGAGAAGTACGACATCATCACCAAGCCTCCGCTCGAGCCCCATCTCTGCGTCGGATTCGACGCGCGCTTCTGAGGAGCGACCAACACACCAATAGGTATTCGTCTGACCACGGCACGGAGTATGTGCATGCCGCGTGAACCTCGAACTAACAAACATCTTCCTCAGTTGCTCGTCCTCCCAATCTCTTTCTTCTCCGTGCCTCCGTGGTCAAACTCTTGTTTTGTTCGTGCAGATTTGTGTCCACTCGTGGTTCAAATTTTTTGCTTGCGATGCGTCCGCTGCCTGCTCGGTTTCACCTCCGCCCCAAACGCACCGCACGAAAAAAGTTGGCTCCTAAGTTGACATGGCCCCCGTCCATTTGCTATCTTATTCTCACCACTTCGGGCGGGAGTAGCTCAGTTGGTAGAGTGCAACCTTGCCAAGGTTGATGTCGCGGGTTCGAATCCCGTCTCCCGCTCCATTTTTATTTTTTCGGGCCGTTAGCTCAGTTGGTAGAGCAGGTGACTCTTAATCACAAGGTCGGGGGTTCGATCCCCTCACGGCCCACCATTTTAACGAAACGTTAGTACACACGACTGAGCCGGCGAAATAAAACATGTTTTGCCAGCTTTTTTTTTGGTACTATGGCAGACCTGCCCCCGGACGGGCGAGTGGCGGAATTGGCAGACGCGCCAGATTTAGGTTCTGGTACCTCGCGGTGTGCGGGTTCAAGTCCCGCCTCGCCCACCAAACCACTCCAAGCATGGTAGATCAATACGATGAGCGAAAAAGAACACGAAGATTCAGCAGTGGCCACCCAGGAACCCGGCGAGTTTGAATTCGTTGAGGATCCCACCTTCGACGTCGCCTACAAGGGCGACTGCGCCTATGAGGTTAAGGTCGTCATTCCCGCCGCAAACACCCTGAAACAGTCCCAGGAAATGTTCGAGGAACTGCAGGGCGACGCGGAGCTGCCCGGTTTCCGGCGCGGCAAAGCCCCCCGTAAGCTGCTCGAGCGCAAGTACGGCAAGGCCGTCCGAGGCGAAGCTACCGAGAAGCTCGTCAGCGCCGCCTTTCGCAAGCTGATCAAGGGGGAGGGCCTCCGTCCCATCGACTATCCCGATGTGGAAGGCCTGGAGAACCTCGCCGACCTCCCCGTCGACGCCCCCCTCGACTTCACCCTGAAGTTCGAAGTCGCTCCCCGCGTCACCCTCGGCAACTTCAAGGGCATCACCGTTGAACGTCCCGTCCTAGCCATCGGCGACTCGGAAGTCGACGAGGCCATCACGAGCATGCGCCAGCGCTACGCCGCCTACGAGACCATCGCGGACGGTACGGCCCAGGATGAAGACCAGGTCATCATCGATTTCACCGGCACCATCAACGGCGAAGCCTTCGCCGGTGGTTCCGCCGAGAACTATCCCTACATCCTCGGCTCCGGTCGTTTCTTCAAGGAGTTCGAAGAGGCCATCCGCGGCGCCAAGAGTGGCTCCGAAGTCTCCTGCGACGTCGCCTTCCCCGACACCTACCACGGTGCCGATGTGGCCGGCAAGACGGCCCAGTTCGCCATCAAGATTAATGAGATCAAACGCCGCACGATGCCCGAGCTCGACGAGAAGTTCGCCGAGACGGCTGGCTTTGACACCGTCGAAGCCATGCGCGAAGCCGTGAAGAAAGACCTTCAGGCGGGCGCGGACAATCAGGGTCGCGAGATTGCCGAACAGCGCGCCATCCAGGCCGTGGTCGAGTCCAGCACCTTCGAAATCCCCAAGTCCCTCGTCGACTCCACCGCCGACGTCTACTACAAGCAGGAAGTCCGCCGCCTTATCTCTCTTCGCGTCCCCACGACCGAATTGGACGAGAAGGACGCCGAGATTCGCAAGCAGGCTGAAGAGCACGCGCTGCGTGAAATCAAGGGCTACGTCGTAGTCGGCGAGATCGGCCGCAGCGAGAGCATCACCGTGCTGGACGAAGACTTCGAGAAAGAAGCCGAAGCCATCGTGAGCCGCACGGGCATGGAACTCGACATCGCCAAGCGCTTCCTCGATCAGGAAGACAAGCGCAGCGACTATGAAGAGCGCATTTACCGCAAAAAAGCGGTCGCCATCATCATGGACAGCGCGAAGGTAACCGAGAAGAAGGTTACCCGCGAAGAACTGGAAAAGGACAGCGCCGATGCCTGATCCGATGCAGATCCTCGCCGGTCTCGGCGGTATGAACCCGGTTAATCCCCAGAACGTCACGATTTATCAGCAGACGAGCCGGGGGGAGCGCGCCTACGACATCTATTCGCGCCTGCTGGAGGATCGCATCATATTCCTGGGCTATCCGATTGACGACCATGTCGCCAATTACGTCATCGCCCAGCTCCTGTTCCTGGAATCGGAAGATCCGGACAAGGACATCAGCATCTACGTGAACTCCCCCGGAGGCAGCGTCACCGCCGGTCTCGCGATCTACGACACCATGCAGTTCGTAAAGCCCGACATCAGCACGATCTGCCTGGGCCAGGCGTCCAGCATGGCCGCCGTGCTCATGGCCGCCGGAACCAAAGGCAAGCGCTTTGCCCTGCCCTACTCCCGCTTTCTGCTCCATCAGGTGATGGGCGGCGTGCAGGGCCAGGCCTCGGACATCGAAATCCAGGCACGGGAGATCATCCGTCTCTGTGAGATGCTCGACGAAATTCTGGTCAAGCACACGGGCCAGGTAACGGAGCGAATTCATGAAGACAGTGATCGCGACTTCTTCATGGGGGCCGAGGAAGCAAAGGCTTACGGTCTGATTGACGAGATTCTGGCCCGCTAAGGCGAGGGGTCAGCATAGTTTAATACCCATCGAAATAACACGCCCCCCGGTCGGCTTGCGAGACGATTGGGGGGCCTTTTAATTGCGAGGTCCGGGGTGTGCTGACAAATTGACAAAAGTTGGACTTGACCTCCGCACCCGGCAATTGGCACAATACCTGTGAGTCTGTGTAGGACCTCTGGCGGTGACCGCCAGTAAACTCTTGACAGACAAACAATAAAATGATAATTTTACCCCTGTGGAAGTAATGATGGCAGGAGAGTCGAATGGCACCGCAACGTACACGAAGTGATGTCCCCACTTGCTCCTTCTGTGGCAAGCGCCATGACGAGGTCAACAAACTCATCGCAGGTCCCGATGTAAACATCTGCGACGAGTGTGTGAACCTCTGTGGCGAAATTGTCGCTGAAGAGCGGGCGCGCAAGGGGACCTCGCGCAGCATGAAGGTCCCGGCGCCGAAGGAAATAAAATCCTTCCTCGACCAGTATGTCATCGGCCAGGATCACGCCAAGCGCGTGCTCTCCGTCGCCGTGCATAACCACTACAAGCGCATCTCCTCCGGCGGCGAGATCGACGGCGTCGAAATCCAGAAGTCCAACGTCCTTCTCATCGGCCCCTCCGGTTGCGGCAAGACCCTTCTCGCCGAGTCCCTGGCGCGCCTGCTCGACGTGCCCTTCGCGGTCGTGGATGCCACGACGTTGACCGAAGCGGGCTATGTGGGCGACGACGTGGAAAATGTCATCCTGAAGTTGCTCCAGGCCGCCGATTTTGATGCGGCCCGCGCCGAGACCGGCATCGTCTACATCGACGAGATCGACAAGGTGGCGCGCAAGGGCGACAGCCCCTCCATCACCCGCGACGTGTCCGGCGAGGGCGTGCAGCAGGCCCTGCTGAAGCTCCTGGAGGGCACCGTGGCCAACGTTCCGCCCCAGGGCGGGCGCAAGCACCCCCAGCAGGAGTGCATCCAGGTTCACACCAAGAACATCCTCTTCCTCTGCGGTGGCGCCTTCAATGGTCTCGAGTTGATCATCCAGAAGCGTATCGGCCAGAAGGTCATCGGCTTCAACGCCGAAGTCCGCTCCAAAAAGGAGTTGGGCCTGGGCGCGTTGCTGGCCCAGGTTAAGCCGGAAGACCTCATCAAGTACGGCATGATCCCAGAGTTCAGCGGGCGCCTGCCCATCACGGCCTCACTCAACGAGCTGACCCGTGAGGATTTGGTGCGCATTCTGACAGAGCCTAACAATGCCCTCGTGCGCCAATATCAAAAGCTCTTCGAAATGGAAAATGTGGCCCTCCGCTTCCCCGACGAAACTATCGACACCATCGCCGCCTCCGCCATCAAGCGGGATACCGGCGCGCGTGGGCTGCGCAGTATCCTCGAAGAGGCCATGCTCAATGTTATGTTTGAGTTGCCCTCCAGGGAAGATGTCCGCGAGTGTGTCATCACGCCGGGCGTCATCACCAAAGCCGAAGAGCCCCTCCTCGTATACAAGCATGAAAAACCCGTAGTAAAAGACAAAGACACCGATACCAATTCCGCGTCGGCCTGACGTCGTCCGCAAAAAAACTCCAATCAGGGGCCGGATGCCCGCCCGGGCATCCGGCCTTTTGCCTGAATGGCGCGCTCCGCGCTATACTGTCGCCAAACCACCGGAACCAGGCGCCACGCCCGTCTTGCGCGCACTTTGTCGGCCCAGCCCCGTCCAGGACACCCAATCTCCCGCAGGAGTATCCATAAATGCCACCCCGAAAACATACCCCCCGACTTGAGACCATGCGGTTGCCCCTGCTCCCCCTGAAGGATGTGGTCATTTTCCCCCGCATGGTAGTGCCCCTCCTCGTGGGGCGGCCCGCCTCGCTGGCGGCGGTGGAAGGCAGCTTGGCAAAGAATCAGCCCCTTTTCCTCTGTACCCAGCAAGACCCGAACGAGGAAAACCCGCGGGCGGAAAACCTGTATGCCGTCGGCGTCGCCGCCACGGTCTTACAGTCCTTGCGCATGCCCGATGGCACCATGAAAGTGGTGGTGGAGGGCTTGGGCCGTGGCAAGGTGGACACGTTCTACTTCGGGAAAGACGAGGCCGCCGAGGTAGACGTCCAAAGCCTGGAGGCCCGTAGCGAGCGTACCGACAAAGTCGACGCCCTCGTGCGCACCGTCGTGGGCCAGTTCGAGGACTACGTTCAGCTCTCCCAGCGCGTCGCGCCGGAAGTGTTCATGTCCATCCAGGGCATGGAGGACCCCGAATTGACCGCCGATACCATCTGCGCCTATCTTCCCGTTCGCGTCGAGGAGCGCCAGGGCCTGCTGGAACTCGTGGATCTCGAAGCGCGCCTGGAGAAAATGACCTCCCTGCTCATGCGCGAAAACGAGATGATCCGCATGGAGCACAGCGTGCGCGAGCGCGTTCGCGACCAGATGGAGCGCGGCCAGCGCGAGCACTACCTCCACGAGCAGCTCAAGCTGATACACCAGGAGCTGGGCAGCCGCGAAGACGGCGGCGATGACTTCACCGAAATTCGCGGGATGATCGCCAAAGCGAAAATGCCCAAGGACGTGCAGGCCAAGGCCGAGCGCGAGTTCGCGCGCTACGAGCGCATGCCCATGATGAGCCCCGAGGGCGCGGTTATCCGCAGCTACCTGGAATGGCTCTGCGACATGCCTTGGGCCAAGCGCTCCCGGGACTCCCTCAACCTCGCGCGCGCCCAGGAAGTCCTCGACGAAGATCATTACGGCCTGGAGAAGGTGAAAGACCTCATCCTCGAATACCTCGCCGTGCGCAAGCTCAGCAACTCCACCAAAGGCCCCATCCTCTGTCTCGTGGGACCTCCCGGTGTGGGAAAGACCTCCCTCGGCGCCTCCATCGCCCGGGCCATGAAGCGCAAGTTCGTCCGCGCCTCCCTCGGCGGCATCCGCGATGAAGCCGAGATCCGTGGTCACCGCCGCACCTACATCGGCGCCATGCCCGGCCGCATCATCCAGAGCATCAAGAAGGCCGGCGTGAAGAATCCCCTCTTCCTGCTCGACGAGATCGATAAGCTCAACACCGATTTTCGTGGTGACCCCGCGTCCGCGCTTCTCGAAGTGCTCGATCCGGTTCAGAACAAGGACTTCAGCGATCACTATCTCGAAGTCAGCTTCGATCTCTCCGAAGTCTTCTTTATCGCCACGGCGAACAGCGAATTCGACATCCCCCATGCGCTCCATGATCGCATGGAAGTGGTCAATCTCTCGGGCTACACCCTCCGGGAGAAAGAAGAGATCGCACGCCTGTTCCTTGTGCCTCGCATGATGGCGGACTGTGGATTGAACCCCCAGAAAGTGCGCTTCGACGAAAGCGGCATCGCCACAGTCATCCAGCGCTACACGCGCGAGGCCGGCGTGCGCGAGCTCGAGCGGCAAATCGCCCGCGCCCTGCGCAAGGTCGCACGGCGCGTGGTGGACAAGTCCGCCAAAGGCGATTTTCTGCTCAACGCCGAAAAAATCATGGAGTTGCTTGGACCGCCGGTTTACAGCGGTCTGCGCGCCGTGGAAGAACCCGAAGCGGGCATTGCCATCGGCATGGCCTGGACGCAGGTGGGCGGCGACATCCTCTATATCGAAACCAGCACCATGGAGGGCAAGGGCAAGCTCAGCCTCACCGACCAGCTTGGCAGCGTGATGAAGGAATCGGCGGAAGCGGCCTACACCTACATCCGCGCCCATGCCAAAGCCCTCAAAGTCGCACCGGATTTCTACAAGAAGCTTGACCTCCACGTGCATGTCGCCGAAGGCGCGGTACCCAAAGACGGCCCCTCCGCCGGCACGGCCCTGGTCGTCTCCATGGTCTCCGCCCTCACCGGGAAGAAGCCCAAAGCGGCCCTGTCCATGACTGGTGAAATTACCTTGCTCGGTCGCGTGCTGCCCGTCGGCGGCATCAAGGAAAAAGTACTGGCCGCCCACCGTTCCGGCGTCCGCACGATCATCCTGCCCCGTGAAAACGAGAAGGACCTGCCCGACGTACCCAAAGAGGTCCGGGACGAGATAAAGTTTGTGCTGGTGGATGTGGTGGAGGAAGTCCTGGAGACGGTGTTTGAGAAATCGTAGGGACTGACACGGACCCGTGATGCGCACTAAGATAAGAGATACGGACGCAGGTTATTGAGTACGACGCCGGGTGCCACCTCAATCGAGCAACGCTCGTTTGGGTGCCATGTGGGAGGGAAAACTACTTGTGGATACGTGAACCTAGATCCTGCTCGCGGTCTCAGAGCGTTTTTTCATGGAGTTTACCGACGTAAACCAGCCCCCGCCAGTTAGATTCAAAGCACAAGGGGTACCGCCGCACAAGGCACCCAAACGAGCGTTGCTCGATTGAGGTGGCACCCGGGGAACACTTTGATTCAACTGTGGTCTTGCATTTGACCCAGAAAACGCTTTCACCAGTGCGACTTGTTTCCGTCAGTCGTCATCTAAGTCTAAGAATAGTATAATCGCGGCACCCCGCGAAATTGAGGTATACCAAAGTGCAGGTTAATTCATCACGATTCGTCCTAAGCGCCCTCGACCCGGCGCACTATCCCAAAGACCGATTACCCGAGATCGCCTTCGTGGGTCGCTCCAACGTGGGTAAGTCGAGCCTGCTCAATACCCTCCTCAACCGCAAGGGCCTCGCGAAGACCAGCGGTACACCAGGCAAAACCCAGACCCTGAATTTCTTCAACATCAACGAAAAGTTCTACTTCGTCGATCTTCCCGGCTATGGCTTCGCCAAAGTCCCCAAGTCCATGAAAGACACGTGGAACAAGGTCATGGTCGAGTATCTCCAGAACCGCTCCAATCTGCGCATGGTGGTATCCCTGGTGGACGCGCGCCACGAGCCGAGCCCCCTCGACGTCCAGATGCTCAACATTCTCGACGAGGCCTCGGTGCCCACCCTCGTTGTGGCCACCAAGGTCGATAAGCTCAAACGCGCCCAGCGCAACAAGTCCCTCAACCTCATTCGGGAAACCCTGGGACTGCCGGATGACTATCAGGTCCTGCCTTTCAGCTCCGTGGAGCGGGAAGGGGTGAAGGACCTCTGGCAGGTGATCGAAGATCAGCTCCAGACACCCGAGCGCGTCGCGGACGACGAAGAGGCGTAGTGGGGAGGGGGGGATCGAGTGGATACGCGAGAGAATTTCGCCGAAACTCGCTCACCACACCTGTAGCCTCGATATGCTTTAGCGTGGAATCACGCCTCCGTCGCGATCCCTTCCGCAGGCACCGGCGCGAGCCGCAACAACTCCTCACGCTTCCTCCGGGCGATAAATTCCTCTTCGTAGGCCAGCGTCGTCAGCAGGTAGCTGAAAGGAATCGTCACCAGCAGGCCGATTCCGAAGCATAGGATACCCGCAAGATTCACCGCGATGATGACCAGGCCGAGCGCGACCCACCGTTTGAAGTTGGCCCAGACCAACTGTCGACTCTTCTCCATCGCGCCCCAGAAGCCAAGATTCTCGTCGAGAATAAAGAGGTAGGTTACGGAATAGGTCATGAAGATAAGCAGGGGGGGGATGATCAGCGGTACCACGATGAGCGCCATGAGATTGATCAGGATGTTGGCAAGAAAGGCCGGCAGAAAGTACTCGAAACCCGACAGAATGTCCGACAGCTCCGTGTTTTCATTGCGCACGAGCCGAAGTGAAATCTTGAAAGCCCCCAGAATAAAAGGCCCCAGGAGTACGTTGCCGCTCACCGTCAGCAGGTAGTTTCCCGCAATCATGATCAGCAAGACGATGATATGGGCACTCACCAGTAGCAGGGCATGATCCCACAAAAGCCCGAAGGCGCGGCGGACCAGGGGGCGGATGCACAGATCGCTCCTGTCGCAATGCTCTTCATCCCGTCGTAGGGTCTCGGGTGCGTCGAGGCGCATAGGTCTACCTTTCCTGCGTGCGCACATCGCACGACACCCTATTATACCGTGCCCCACCGCCGCCGCGCCTCCCGCAGGATAATCGCATGAAAAACGCAGACACTGCGACGGTATGGAGCCGGGACTTTCCAGTACCCGACCGGTGTCACGCAGCTACACGGCCGAACGATGAAACAGGGCCCGTCGTGGACGCATCTTCCGGCGGGAATGTCGCCTGGCCATAGGTCTGGGATCAAATTGCGCCTCATAACAGGTTAGCCGCCAGGAGTTGCCACACTTGAACAAGGTCCCCGGGGGACAATTCTCGCAAGCATGGAGCGCCGGCGGCCAAAACGTGATCGCTTGGCGCTTTCCATGCTAACGTTAGCGCAAACACAGGAGACGACAGCATGGCAAGAGGGGACCACATCAAAGTGCGCCGTCGTGGTGGCCTGTACAGCCACCACGGCATCGACATGGGCGATGGCACGGTAATCCACTTCTCCGGCGAACCCTTTCACCGGAATCAGGCATCCATTTGTCGCGTGACCCTCGCGGAGTTTCTCGCGGGCGGACGCAGGGTTGTCGTGCACCATCGCGACGGCGAACGCGCACCCGACGAGGTCGCCACTGCCGCAGAGGCTGCACTCGCGCGCCAGAAATATTGCCTGTGGCGGAACAACTGCGAACACTTCGCGACGCAGTGCAAGACCGGTCGGCATCGCAGTAGACAGGTGCGCCGCGCACTCCATATCGCCGCCGGATCCGTCGGCGCAGCCGTCGCGGTCCTGTTGCCCCTGCTGGTGGTGCGCCGTTCCGGTGCGGAATAAACTCACACACCAAGGCCCAACCGGCCTCGAACGAAAACGGGAGATAGGATCAACATGATCGAGCTTTTGAATACCGATGAGCAACGCGTGATGCTGGAACTGCTCCTCCATATCGCAAAGTCCGACGGAACCGTGAAGGATGTGGAGCAGGAAATTCTGGAGAACTACGCCACCCTCCTGGATCTCGATTTTTCCACGATCAACGGTAACCTGACCCCTGCCGAGCTCATTCCTCAAATCCCGAGTCCGGTTAGCCGTGCCATCGTACTGCAGGAACTGCTGCGCATGTCCCACCTGGACGGCATTATCAGCCAGGGCGAGCACGCGGCCATTCTCGCCATCGCCGGCCAGATGGGCTTCCCGGATGCCGTCGTCCATCGGCTCGATGCCTGGGTAGTCGAAGGACTCCGCTGGGTATGGGAGGGCGAGGACATCCTCGATGAAATCGAGGCCGAATTCGAGGGGTAGGGGGGGAGACGGTAGCCGATTGGCCCGCGACCCCAGTCTTGAAAGCGCGCCGAGGACCCATCCGGGACTGTACCCGCATTGATTACCCACCGCACTCGTTACCACGGTCCCCCGTGGTAATGCATACCGTTCCGCTCTGCGGAACAGACTCCGCGCCGTGGACTGGGGAAGATCTCATCCCGCCGTCCCTGTAATCGTGTACGGCCCAGCGATGCGCCAAAGGCAGTACTGAGGTAACCTCACTCCATTTCAGGCGGACGCATGGGCCCGAAGCCCCGTCCCGTCGAGGTCTTCAACCCACATTAAGTCCTTTAAAATAAAGCATTTCATCATCAGGACTCCAAGTTGGCACGGACTATGCAATACGCCATGCGGACCGCCAGGTGGCGGAGACAATAGCAAGCAACCGTGTCTTAGATAAGGAGCACTGTGATGAATAAATTCCGACTCACGAAATCAACCCTCGGACTGGCGGGGGCCGCTGTGGCCACCGCAGGTCTATTTTCCCTCTACGACGCCCCCGTGGCGCTGGGTAACGACGAAACCCCCGGTATCGCCGCTCTGCAGAACCTCAGCGACACCTACGTTCAGGTGGCCGAGCAGACCTCGAATGGCGTGGTCTTCATCGAGATCAGTAAGACCATGGCCTCGCCCGCCGCGTTCGATGGCGACTTTGGCGGGCCGGGAAACCCCTTCCGCCAGTTCTTTGGCCCTGGAGGTCCGGGCGGAAACGGGTGGCCGCGGGGACCGCAGGGCGATCAAATGCCCACCCCCGTGGGGACCGGATCCGGCTTCATCATTACGCCGGACGGCTACATCGTCACCAACAATCACGTGGCTGCGGATTCGGACGGACTCAAGGTGACCCTGCAGGACGGCCGCGTGTTCGACGCGACCATCGTGGGCACCGACCCCCAGACCGAAGTGGCCCTCTTGAAAGTGGACGCCACAGGACTTCCTACCGTTACCCTCGGCGACTCCGACAAGGTCCGGGTGGGTGAATGGGTATTGGCTGTGGGTAGCCCCTTCGGCCTGGACCACACCGTGACCTCGGGCATCGTCAGCGCTCAGGGTCGGAGTGAAGTCGGCATTGTGGACTATGCCAACTTCATCCAGACCGACGCCGCCATCAACCCCGGCAACTCCGGCGGGCCCCTGATTAACCTCCACGGCGAAGTCATCGGCATGAACACCGCCATCCTCAGCAGCAGCGGCGGCAGCAACGGTATCGGATTCGCCATTCCGGTCAACATGGTGAAGAGCGTCGTGGAAGATCTGAAAGACGACGGCAAGGTGCAGCGCGGCTACCTCGGCGTACACATTCAGAATATCTCACCCGAAATGTCCAAGTGGTTTAACATCGAAGCGGGCCAGGGCGCGCTCGTCGCCGAAGTGGCCGAAGATTCTCCCGCGGAACAGGCCGGGCTTCAGAAAGACGACGTGGTCGTCAGCATCGACGGCCAGGTCGTGAAAGACGCCGGCGCGCTCCGCAGTCGCGTGGCCACCTCCGCCCCGAATAAGGAGTTGAAGCTTGAGGTCATCCGCAATGGCGAACGCTTGGAGAAGAGCGTCAAGCTCGGCCAGTTGGACTCCGAGAACGTGGCCAGCAATGGCAACGCTCCGGCGGGCAGCCCCTCGCGTCTCGGATTGCAGCTCCAGAATCTGGACGAGAACATCGCGAGCCAGTTGGGCTTCACCGGTGACGGTGGCGTGGTGATTACCGCCGTCGAGCCAGGCTCCCAGGCCGCCCGCGAAGGCCTCCAGCGGGGCATGATTATCACGGAAGTAAACCGCATCCCCGTGAACAACGTGCAGGAATTCAAAGAGGCTCTGGAGAAGGGAAAGAAGGACGGCTCAGTGCTGCTCAACATCCAGAAAGAAGGCCACTCGCGCTACGTTGCGATGAAGCTCTCCTGAGGCGACTTCAGGCTGTAGGCTTCAGGCTGTAGGTAAACAAACCGGCCCGATCCCGAGGGGATCGGGCCGGTTTCTTGTCTTGAGCCTTGAGAGAGAATAGTTTGGTGGGTAGGGGGCCAATCGGTCGGGATGAATTTGGACCCCACGACCCCACGACCCCACGACCCCACGA
>JBHEKR010000358.1:0-41528 GCA_041859365.1 Candidatus Hydrogenedentales bacterium | reverse complement strand
CGATGTCCGCGAAGTTCATGGCGGTGGCGCCGCCGGTCTTGGAAAGCACCTTGGTGATGGCGCTCGTAAGCGTCGTCTTGCCATGGTCCACGTGACCAATGGTGCCCACGTTCACGTGCGGCTTGTTGCGCTCGAATTTTGCCTTCGCCATGTCTTCGTTTCTCCTTGCGCACACACCGGTGCTGCGACAACTTGGTCTTGCTGGGATATTGTAAGAGAAAAAATGGAGCCCACATCCGGATTCGAACCGGAGACCCCTTCCTTACCATGGAAGTGCTCTACCTACTGAGCTATGCGGGCAAATTGAAAATCTAAAATGGAGCGGGAAACGAGGTTCGAACTCGCGACCCTCAGCTTGGAAGGCTGATGCTCTACCAACTGAGCTATTCCCGCCCATGCATTTAAGCAAAAATGGTGGAGGATGCTGGATTTGAACCAGCGTAGGCAATGCCAACGGGTTTACAGCCCGTCCCCTTTAGCCACTCGGGCAATCCTCCACGGAAAATATTCAACTATCTGGAGCTGGTGAAGGGATTCGAACCCCCGACCGGCTGATTACAAATCAGCTGCTCTACCAACTGAGCTACACCAGCTTGTCGTCGGTCAAAAAGACAGCCGCCCCATCCGAGGCGGCTGCACGTAGACTAACAAACACAGGCAGGCCATGTCAACCTCCGAGCCACTTTTTTTCTGTGGCCCGGCAATTTTTTTCAATCGGCCTGAGCCGCGACCGTGGCCTCGGCCGTAATGGAGACGCCATTGGTCACGCTGAAGCTGTTGTTCACCACGACGATGTAGAAGATGGCGTTCTCGGAGCCCAGATCGGCCTCGTAGTCTTCAAAGACGAGCGTGGACCCATTGGAGGGCAGCACGGTTCCAGGAAGCCCTTCACGATACACGACTACGGTGATACTCTGATTGCGTGTATCGGCGACCCACTCGTTCCGATTGAAGGTCAGGGTGAGCGTATCGGAGTCCGGCGTGACCGCGAGCCGCGCAACGCGCGTGCTCAGGGGCAGAATCGCGGACAGTTCCACATCGGCACCACCAGTGGCGCCGGTAATAGCGCCATCCTCGATGGCTTCCGGCGCAAATCGATCCTCATCCAGAACCAGCGGGAGCCGCCCCTCGTCGCTGGAGCGAAGTATACCGCTCGGACCATGTTCAAAGGCCAGATTCAACGCATAGTTGAGGTAGGCCTCACCCAGGGGCACGTCGAGATGGGCAAAGAAGGCGTTGTCGATGGCCCCCGCCGTCAAACGCGTTGCCGATTCAAAGTCCAACAGGTTGGCGGAATCCAGGGCAAGGCGAATCTCTTCGAGCATACCCTTCACCGGGCCCGTACCCTGGGCCACATAAGCCAGCGCCGGTTCGGGCTGGTAGTGGTTCAGGACAAAGCGGAAGAAGTCCTGGCTCGCCGCGGCATAGCCCGCCACATCGGTGTCAATGGCTGAGAACACAGGCGTGGAGAGCAGCGCGAAGTCGCCTTCCAGTTGGCTGCGATTGGCGCCGACACCACCGATTTCCTGGCCCACGTGGAGCGCGAGCCCCTCACTGATTCCCGCAGCAAATGAAACCTCGCCGCCATCAGCCTCGTTGGCCAGTGTAACCTCGGGATAATCGTAACCGGCCACAACGGCGCGGGTCACGACTTCGGCGATTGCCTGATTCGCGCCGAGTACTTGCGCAATATCGGTATCTTCGGGATCGGCACCGAGGCGGTCCGCATTCCAGGTGGAAATCGCCAGAAGTTGACGGGGATCGACCACAACGCTGCCGAAGGGGCTGCCCGCATAGAAGACACTGTCAAAGCTGCCTATGGATGCGGGATAGAGCTCCACCGTATTGAAGAATGCGACGGTATGTGCCCCATTGAGGGTCACCAGCCGTGGACTCCGCGAAAGAACCTCTTCGAAGGCTCCCTGGGTGGCTTGAAGGCCTTCCCGCAGGGCTGCAAGCGTGTCGTCGATCTGCTCCTCGGTGAATTCCCGCTCGCCGAAGGAAGAGGGAGTCAGGATATCGCCCAGACGCAGGGCGGTAAGCTGGCGGAGCAGTTCCGGGCTCAGGCTCACATCCCAGAAATCGTTCCAGTTCGTTCCCGTGGCCGCTTTGGCCGACTGGGTGGTGGCGACACGTTCAACCGCGCCTTCAGGCCGGTAAACCACCGTATACAGGGCCGACGCCGGCAGGTCGGTCACACTGGCCACCACGCTGCCGGAGCGGATTTCGCCAAGAATCGGAATGACGAGTCCGTCTTCGAGTTGCGCCAGAATATGGACCTTGGCGGAGACGCGGCTGCCCGTGGGCACCACGTCTTCCGCATAGGGAATGGCAAGGAGAACCGGCTCAATCGCGCCTTCGCCCGTGGTGGACATGTCGGTGCGATCGTTGTCATGCGTGATGGCAAAGGTATCGCCCACACGGTTTATCGTCTCAAAGACATTAAAGTCGATTTCGCGATTGACCCGGGTAATGCCGAAGTTTACGTTGCCTTCCAGGGCCCCGGCGGCTACGGTAATACTGACGCCGTTGGCGCTGGCGGTACCGCCTTCTTCATCCAATTGCGCCGACCCCTGGGGGGACTGAACCTGGATGTAGCCCGAGCGTGTCCGGGTGTGACTGCCGCCGCTGCTGGTAACGGTCAGGGATACATTGAAGCTTCCCGCGGCCAGATAGGTGTGCACGGGGTTGGGCTCGTTGCTTCTGCCGCCATCCCCGAAGTTCCACTGCCAGTTGGTAATGGGTCCGTCGGCAACGGTGGAGGAAAGATCGGTGAAGGTGACCCGAAGTCCCGTATTTCCCGAGCGGGGCGTGGCGGAAAAGTTCGCCACCGGCTCGGAGTCGGGGGTGACCGGAGGACACCCTACGAGGGCCAGAGCGGCTGCAAAAACAGTCATCATATGAGTAAAGGACCAGCGAGGCATGGCGGTTAAGTCTCTCCTGAGTTTGTTCCTCTACGGATTTGAATCGATCCAGGGATATAGATTCCCTGCCCGGAGCATATACAAATCCCCAATTCATTCAACAGTTTGCGGGAACGTAAAGAAAAAGTCAACTAAATACCCGCAGTGCCTGCGAGTCAATTCTGGATTTTCGAAGATTGGCCCCTGGACCGCGGGTGCACTGGGCCGCCCGAGGCGACTTGCGCCCCCTTTTTGCTCTTTGTTAAAGTAGCCCCATGAACCCTTTCCCCGCCAGAATTCTGCCGCAAAAGCTCCTCGACCACGCCGGTCGATACCGTCGCCGCGTCGCCTGCTCCCCCGTTCTGGCCGCCGTCTGAAACCGGCCCCCTGCCTCTCCCACCCCAGCCCCGGCTGTTTTCTATGGAGTATATTCCATGACACTGATTGAAGAACTTTCCTGGCGCGGCCTGCTCCACCAGCAGACCCACGAGACCATCGGGGCCGAACTGGAAAAGGGTCCCATGACCCTTTACTGCGGCTTTGACCCGACGGCGGACAGCCTTCACGTGGGTAGTCTGGTGCCGATTATGGGCCTGGCCCACTTTCAGCGGGCGGGCCACCGCCCCATCGCTCTGGTGGGCGGGGGTACGGGACTTATTGGCGATCCCAGCTTCAAGGCGACGGAACGGTCGCTCCTGACCCGTGAGCAAGTAGAGATCAACGCGGCGGGTATCCAGAAGCAATTGGCGCTCGTGCTCGATTTTGAAGGCCCGAACGCGGCGATTCTGCTGAATAATATCGACTGGCTCGGGAAACTGGGCTTCATCGACTTCCTGCGCGACGTGGGCAAGCATTTCAGTGTCAACGTCATGCTTTCCAAAGAATCCGTGCGCCAGCGCCTGGAGGACCGGGATCACGGTATCTCCTACACGGAATTCACCTACAGCCTGCTCCAGGCCTATGATTTCATGCAATTAAACGAACACCATGGTTGCCGGCTGCAGATTGGCGGCAGTGATCAGTGGGGCAATATCGTGGCCGGCATGGATCTTACGCGCCGCGTCCGCAATGCGGAGACCTATGGCCTGACCCTGCCGCTGGTGACCAAATCGGACGGCTCGAAATTCGGCAAGTCGGAATCCGGCAATATATGGCTCGATGGGTCGCGCACCTCGCCCTACAAGTTCTACCAGTTCTGGCTCAACCAGGCGGACGCCGATGCCGCGCGCTACCTGAAGTATTTCACCTTCCTCGACCGCGAAACGATCGAAGACTACGAGCGCCAGATCGCGGAAGCACCCCACAAGCGCGCCGCACAACAACGTCTTGCGGAAGAAGTCACGCGGTTGATTCACGGTGAAGAAGCCCTGAACAACGCGGTGAAGGCCTCCCAGGCCATGTTTGGGGGCGATTTGCGCGGCCTCGATGAGGCGACGCTGGCGGACATTTTCAGCGAGGTGCCGAGCAGCACCCTCTCCCCCGCGCTGCTTTCCTCGGGACGGAGCCTTCTGGACGTCCTGGTGGAGGCGGGCGTTTTTCCAAGCAAAGGCGAGGGACGACGCACCGTGAAGAATGGCGGGCTTTACCTGAACAGCGCGCGCGTGGAAGATGAGGGCGCGGTGCTGGGCGTGGATTCACTGCTTACGAACACGATAGCCGTGGTACGCGTGGGAAAGAAGAACTATCACTTGCTGCGCTTTGAGTAAAATTCCTGAATCCCACGTGCTTTACGTGCATGAGGGCTTTTGATGCCGATGTCGGGCGCCACCTCAAACGTAATCGCATAGCCATGGAGTTTGTGGGTGAGGGACTCTGCATACCGTGCAATCCGCCCTACTCAATGGGAGTGTACGCTTCACATCGTAGTTGCATCAGCCACAAGCCCCCCCGCTGCGCTCCTCTGGTTGAGGGTGGCACCCGGAGTCGGCTTTGGTTGTGTGAAGTAATCCCCTACCGTGTTGCCATTCCTTGCTCCGCTACCGCTGTTTTCTGAATTCGCCCGGCGTCACGCCGCAGAAGCGCTTGAAGGCGACGGAGAACGCGAACTCGTTGTGGTAACCCACCATCTCGGCGACGTTTCGTATCTTGCAGTCCAGGATGATGAGCAGATCCTGCGCGCGCTCCATGCGCAGGCGGGTAACCATACGCATCGGTGACGTGCCCGTGGCCGCCTGAACCATGCGGTGAAGGTGAGCCACCGACACGTGCAATTCCTCGGCCATGTGCTCCACCTCCCACTGATGGTCGAGACTCGCGTTTACCTTTTCCCAGAGCTTGTCCAGGCGCACGTGCAGATCGCTGCCTTCGGATTCCACCCCGTGGCCGAACTCGCGCTCCAAATAGAGGGCGATCAGTTCGGCATGGAGGCGGGCGGCCCGGGGCGACGATCGGCTGATGCCATGAGATTCCCGCAGAAATTCCGCCATGGATTTCTCCAACTGAGAGGTGAGGGCGGTTCCCCGCACCACGATGGTTTCTTCGCGCAGGTGACGCCAGCGGCCCGTGTCGGTCAGGTGGAACCAGAGAAAGGACCACGGGCCTCGGTAGGGCCGGTAGTTGAAGGCGGTACCGGCGGGAATGAGGAGGGCCTGATCGCGCCCGACGCGCCGTACGGGATATTTGCTGAAGACCTGCCCGTGTCCCTTAAAGGGATAGAGTAAAAGGTGAAAACCCGGATTCGTGCGTCCAATCTCATAGCCGGGATGGGCCTCGGTGATTCCTCCCTCCGCAATGCCCTTCTTTTCCACGACGGCCGCCCGCTCGGAGCGGCGGGGAAAATAGTGCTCACGGCAGTAGGGCGACCACTTCTTCAGGTCCTGGATAACAAGGTCCGGCACGTTCTCTGACATGGCTTCATACCTCATGAATTCGTGGTGTTCGGGGGATTTTCACAGGACCTTCCACGGTCCATAGGCACCACTTTACTGAAAAATCCGGGCATTCCCCCGTGCCCCTTCAGTATAGCCCATGAGATTTCCACAAATAAACTTGATAGATACAACCATGGATAGCGGGCGCTGACTTCGGTACTATTAGGCGTTGTCACTGAGAGTAGACTGATTGGACGTCGTCAATTCTCTTGTCTAGCCGGGATGTGGTTCTGCCACATCCCGGCACTTTTTTGCGCGATGGAAAACGCTCTTCTCCTCCGGGTCGCCCATTGCAGAGGACATCCCGTATTCTTTCGCTGGTGTTTTTGCCCCAATCTTCCTGATACACTGTCGCTAAACGGTAATTCATCAGCAGAAGGAGCTCTCCAGCATGATCTTTGTGAAGACGTTCAAGGGGTATGAGGACAAAATCTTCGACCTGGACACCGCAGTCAATCAGTGGATCTCGAACGCCAAGGCCGACGTGGTTGATATCAAGACTGTTCTGGCCCATGAGATCGATGGCCGCGCGGGCTCTGGCGACTTGATCTACACGGTAGTCTACCGGGCTGAGGCCCCCCTCGACTGAGGGCGCTCCGGCACGATATCGCCCTGCCGATTTCCGCATGGTTCAGCCGCCGGCGTACGCTGGCGGCTTCTTTCATGTCTCGTAGCGGCGCGGGCGCGATTTGTCAAAATTGCTGAGTTCCCCTTCAATCGACTTCAAGTAGTCTTCCACCCTCGTTCCGGACTGAATCGCCTTGCGCAGTCCATCGCCTCCCGCGAGGGTATCAAAGAACGGCTTCCACGCCAGTTCCTTCTCGTGCGCCTGCTGCATCGCCAGGAGCAGCGAATATACCAGCCGGAACGGGCGCACCGCGTCGGGGCGCTCCACGTGGATCCGGATGCCGTCGCAGGTCTCATCGCGATACGTGGGCGAGCTCGATTTACCAGGAATGGCGCGGGGCGTGTAGGTAATCGTCTCCAGACGACACCCCCGATGGTCCTCTTTCTTGAGGCTGCCGATGACCTTTTTTCCGTTCATCCAGGGCGCGCCCATCACTTGAAAGGGGGTTTCCGTGCCCCGCCCCTCATTCACATTGACGCCCTCGAAGAGGCAGGTGCCGATATAGAGCAGGGCCGAGTCGAAAACCGGAATGTTCGGTGAAGGAGACACCCAGGGCAGGGCGCACTGGGGCGCCAGAAACGCTCGGGGCCAGCCATTGAGTTCGCTAACGGTCAACTCGACCGCGGCGCATGCACTGAAGGTGCTCTTGAAAAACATGGCGAGTTCGCCGAGTGTCATGCCGTGGCGCACGGGAATGGGTGCGCAGCACACGAGGGAGCCCACCGTGGTGGCGATGGGCCCTTCGACGACTGCGCCGCCCAGGGGGTTGGGCCGATCCAGCACCATCACGGGAACCGACGCATCGGCACAGGCCTCCATGCAGTCTTTCATAGTGGCCATGTAGGTGTAGTAGCGGGCGCCGATATCCGGCAGGTCCACGACGAGCAAATCGATATCCCGGAGCTGCTCCGGCGTTGGCTTCTTCTGATCGCCATAGAGACTCACGACCGGAACGGATGCGCGCTGTGCGCCGACCTGCTCACCCGCCTCGGCCTGGCCGCTGAACCCGTGCTCCGGACTGAAGACACGCACCACCTTGACCTCCGGCGCGAGCGCGAACACGTCGAGAAGGGGACGCCCCGCGAGATCGACTGCGCCCTGATTCGTCAATACGGCGACGCGCTTCCCCCGCAATCCATCGAATCCATCCCAGGAAAGTCGATCAAGGCCCGTGTGGGCATTGGTGGTGACAGGGTGGCACGCCGCCGCCACGGGCTCATGAAAGGTACGCCGCAGCGTCGCATTATCCCGCAAGTCCCGGCTGGGATGGGGCGTATTGCTAAGGAGGATAACGAAATGGTGGGTGTCGAGATCCATCCAGAGGCTTGTGCCGGTCCAGCCGGTGTGGCCAATGGCGCGCCGGGAGCGCAGATAGCCCTCGGAGCCTTCGGCCCAGGGATCGATCTTCCAGCCGAGCACCTGCCAGGGATAGCGTGGCACAAGGCCCGGCTGCACCATCTTGGCGATCGTCTCGGACTTGAGCAACTTACCGCCCAGAAGCCCGCGGCAGAATCGAGCGAGGTCACCCGCGGGGGCGAAGAGCCCGGCATGCCCCGAGACGCCGCCCACGGCATAAGCATTTTCATCGTGCACTTCGCCCTGCATCAACTTCCCGCGCCAGGGGCACAGCTCGGTCGCCGCACATTGCTCGTGCCAGGCCGTTGGAATAGTGTAACCCGTATGCTCCATGTCCAGGGGCTTGAAAATGTTCTCGCGCGCAAAATCATCAAGCCCGCTCCTCCCGATGATCTCCACCATCCTGCCCAGCATCATGAATCCAAGATCGGAATAGACCCGCTTCTCGCCCGGCGCGGTCTCCAGAGGGAGCGCGGCGATACGCTGGATATACTCATCGACGGAGCTGGCTTCTTTGTGCCAGGTCTTGAAGGGCGGCAATCCAGAGGTGTGGGTGAGCAGATGGCGTACGGTGACAGACTTGAACGCGGGAAGCGGGAGGACTTCGGAAACCGGCAGATCGAGATCGAGCAGACCCCGCTCATGCAGCAGAAACACCGAAGTGGCCGTCGCGATGACCTTGGTCAAGGACGCCAGGTCATAAATCGTGTCGCGGTGGGCCGCTTCGGGCTGGGGAAGGAGTGTGCGCTGCCCGACGGCCTCATGAAACAGGGTTTCGCCGCCGTGCCCGACGTAGCCCACGGCCCCCGGAGCGCCGGAATCCTTCACCGCCCTCTCCAGTGCCTCATAGAACGCTTTTGATGCCATGACTATCCTTGCCGTGCGTGTTTTTCAGCCACCGGTACCGCCTCGGGCGCCACCGAACCCCAAGCATAGCGCTCGGTGCGATCAAAATAAAGGTTTCGCCCTGGAAAGCGGACCTCGGCAAGGGAACTGCCTGGATCGAAAAAAGGCCCGCAGGAATCCTGCGGGCCTCTACAGCTCAGCGCGGAAGAGCGCCAGCCACCGTGGTCTCGGGGCTGGCGCCCTGATGTATGTCGAGTAACTTACTTTGCAGCGGCCTTCTTGGCAGCAGGCTTCTTTGCGGCGGCCTTCTTCGCGGCGGGCTTCTTCGCAGCGGGCTTCTTCGCGGCGGCCTTCTTCGCAGCAGGCTTCTTCGCAGCAGGCTTCTTCGCAGCGGGCTTCTTCGCGGCGGGCTTCTTCACAGCAGCCTTTTTCGCAGCAGGCTTCTTCGCAGCAGCCTTCTTCGCGGCGGGCTTTTTTGCAGCCGGCTTCTTAGCGGCAGGCTTCTTTGCAGCGACCATGTCATTTCTCCTTTTTGTATTCCATCGTTGTACCACTTCGAACACACAGCATTGAACCACGGCAACAGGCCGTGTGCTGCCAGCCTCTCGCCTTCCGCGGGGCGAGGGGCCTACCAAGCGGGACGCAGCCCGCGTATTGGCAATCTAAATCGGGGCGCCACCGGGGCACCCCGCCTGCTCAATGGGAGCGCCTCCCATGGGGGCGCGCCTGAATACCTGTCAGGCCCGCACAATTGGGCGCGTGGGTAGCCTTGAAAAACACTGAAAGGACCCCGCGCGCCCATTTTCGCGCGGCGTCACCGCCTGGAGCGGCGGCGCAATGTGGAGGACGAGCCTTCTCCGGGCCGTCGTCAGTGTGGCGCAACTACTTTTTCGCAGCCGGTTTCTTGGCGGCCGGCTTCTTCGCGGCGGGCTTTGCGGCAGCCGGCTTCTTCGCGGCGGCCTTCTTCTTGTCAGCGACCATGTCTTTTCTCCTGTTGCTTTTTCACCTTCGTACACTTCACATACAGCCCGGCGCCGGGCAACGGGCCTGGCGTCGGCCGCCTTTCGCGTTCCGCGGGGCGAAAGGTCGGTTCAGCGGGAAACAGCCCGCATGAAAGCATGAGTGGTGGAGCGTCTCCGCACCGTTTCCGGTGCGGTCGTGGCGCGTTCAAGCGGGAGCGTGGAGCGAAGCGTTCTAGGGCACTAAGCGCGCCGCTGTCACATGAGCGGCCTCCTGTACGAAAGCGCCTTTGTGACCTCTGCTTCTTCCATTCCGTGCGAACCTCGCTCCACGAAGCGCAGCCTGCGCTTCACTGAGAGACGGGTCACGCGCCGTCGATGCAGTCGATTCAAATTTTCTCTACCGATTGTGTAACAGACAAATAAGAAAAAGGCAAGTATTTTTTTGCACTATTTTAATTTTTTTTCGTGGGTGATCGACGCTCCAGCGCATGCATATGCGCTCCAATCACTGCGATGCACACGCGACCGTGAGGGCCTCGATACCGTTCTTTCGCTCATCGACGACAATATGGCGCGCGCACGCATCGGCGCACATATCGCAATTTACCCTTGTAAACAAAGGGTGAAACACCGATGCACCCAAACACAGATCCCACGGACGCGCGCTACGACAACGCGGCGCTCATGCTTCCACACGCATCGCGTGAGGCGTTCAGCTCCCATCGATTTGTGTCATCTCGATACGTCACGTGTCGGAAAAAAAATTTCGATGGGAGATCATTTTGCGGCGCATTGACGCGTTGGCGATGATCATGTGCGCAACGCAATCCGATGTCGTCGCATAGCGAAAACGTCGATCGATCATTGAGGAAGGGAGTCGCCGCGCCGGAAACGCGCGTGCGATTCTGTCGTCATGTCACTTGGCGGGAACGTGGAAGTCGACGATGATCGGAAGGTGATCGGAACCTATGTCGGGTCCCGTGGTGAAGGAAACGACGCCGATATCGCCGCGGAACAGGCATTGATCGAGGGGCAGTCGAGCGAAAGGCACCCACGTTGGCCAGGTTCCCAGCGGACCAAAGCCTTTTCGTGCGTTGTGGAGGTCCATTCCCCGCGTGAAGCGGCGATACTCCGGCGAAAACATGGTAAGGTTGAGGTCGCCAAATAGAATCGCGGGGTCAGATTGCTCATCAAACCATTCGCGGATCGACTGAAGGTGACGATTGCGGTGTCCCGCCATAAGCTTTCCGATTGGGGGCAATGCGTGAACATCCAGGATCGAGAGTGGACGTCCCCCGACTTCGACGGTGGCGGAGAGTCCCGGCACATCGTGCTCCCGCTGAAACAACACGCCCGTCATGCCTCCCGGCAGGCGACTGTAGAAGGCAATACCGAAATTATCCGCGCGGGGAACGATAGAATTGACTGGATATCGGACATGGAGCGCTTCGAGTGCCTCCGCCCATGCATCATCCGCTTCCTGCACGCAGATGACATCGGGATCCACGGCATCCACGAGCGCCAGGAAGCGCTCCTTCTCTGTGTTTGAGGTGAGCACGTTGGCCAGCAACACGCGCAAGTTGGCCTCGCGCGGCGCTGAGTCGGCGGGCAAATACCACGAAAGCGGTTGAATGAGCTGCAGCGAAAGCACAACGCACGCTGCGCCGACCCAGCGCCATCGCCGGATCAGCGAGAATTGCAGCACGGCCACGCCGGTGAGCATCCCATGCCAGGCCACGAAGTGGCTGAAGATCTCCAGGAGCCAGTGGAAGGTCCCCAGCGCGCCCAGGAGCGTGGTCAGACCCGATACAAACATCAGTATCTTCGCACGCACGAAAATTCCCCGGTAGAGTCCGCTCTCCGGCGTCTTGAGCGCTGTCATCACGCCCGCAAGACGCTTCACGGCTGCTCCAGCAGCGCGAAGTCGGAACTGTCCCGGAAAGCCCGCAGGCGTGGATCGCTCTGAATTCGATTCGTGGCGGAAGCATCATGGACGATGGCCTCCCGCAACAGGGCGACGCCCTCTTCGACACGGTTGGCCACCGTGATGTAGAAGATTCCGAGTTCCATGAGACCTTCGGCCTGGCGAGGCTGAAGCGCCTGGGCCATTTTGAACTGTTCTTCCGCTTCGGCAATGCGGCCGAGTCTGGCGAAGAGCGCGCCGAGCAGAAAGCGCGGCGGAAGCCACAGGGGCATGATGCCTATGCAAGCCTGCAAATGAGCGACACCCGCCTCGTGATTGCCGCGGGCGAGCTCCGCTTGCGCCTGCTCCCACGCTTCCGTCAACCGGCGCTGCGTCCGATGACGCATGGCCATTTGAAAAGCCACCAATCCACCGAGGGTAAGTATTCCGATCAGCAATTCATTCATAGGTACTACCATTTTCTCCATCGCCGCGTGCGCGGCGCGCTGAATCTTAGCGCAGGGTGACCCGCATTTTGTACAATGGCGCGGCCCGCACGCCGCAGGGCCCCACGATATCAGTTTCTGCACCACAGGTCGGCGCCTCGCCGCGGGAGCACAGGTATGCATGAATTTCACGCCACCACCGTCATCTCCGTCCGCAAAGACGGCACCGTAGCCATCGGCGGCGACGGCCAGTTCACCCTCGGCAACACCGTGATGAAGGGCAATGCGATGAAAGTGCGTCGCCTGGCCGACGGGGCCGTGCTTGCGGGCTTCGCCGGGGCCGTCTCCGATGCCTTCGCGCTGTTCGAACGCTTCGAAGGCAAGTTGCAGGAGTATAACAAGAATCTCGCCCGCGCCGCCGTGGAGCTGGGCAAGGAATGGCGCACGGACAAGTACCTGCGCCAGCTCAACGCCCTCCTCGCCGTTTGCGACAAGGACCAGTCGCTCCTGATTGCCGGTACCGGCGAGATTATCGAGCCGGAGGACGGTATTCTGGCCATCGGTTCAGGCGGATCATTCGCACTGGCGGCGGCGCGCAGCCTGATCAAGCACACGAACATGAGCGCGGAAGAAGTGGTGCGCGAATCCCTCCTCACGGCGGCGGAGATCTGCATCTACACCAACACCAACATCAACATCGAGACCCTGAAGTCGAATTAGCCGGTGCAGGCTTCAGGCTTCAGGATAAATGATCGGTCGGATCGGACCAATCTGATCTACGTGATCGACCCAACTCCAGACTCCAGGCTTCAGGCCTTTTCACAGCGGCGCACTGTCGAAGCGGCGGAGGTGCACGATATCCGTGGCGGCGCGGGGGCTCTGGGTCGCCAGAAACAGGGCCGCATGGGCAATATCCTCGGGCAACATCCAACCGGTCTTGTCGCGCTCGGGCATGGCCTCCTCCGCCAGGCGCGTGACCACACCGCCGGGACAGAGGGCGTGAACGCCGATACCGAACTCGCTCAATTCGAGCGCGAGCGTCTTCGTCAAACCATTCACCGCGTGCTTTGCCGCGCAATAGGCGCTTTGTTCTGCGATGGGCTTCAGGCCGGACACGCTGGAGATGTTGATGATGCGCCCCGCGCGCCGGGCCTTCATGGCGGGCAGCACGCGCTGGGTACACAGGAACACGCTGGTGAGGTTCGCCGCCAAGGTCTCGTTCCAATCGTCCAGCGAAAGGGCCGCGAAAGGTTTGAAGCGCGCCATCCCTGCATTGTTAACGAGGATATCGATGGGGCCGAGCTCGGATTCCGCCACGCCGAAGGCCCGGTCTACCGAAGCGGACTGGGTCACGTCGCACGTCACCGCGATCGCGCGAACGCCCCGACTCCGGACAAGGGACGCGGTCTCTTCGATTTCATCCTCGCTGCGCGCGAGTGCGGCGATGTTGCAGCCCTGGGCGGCGAAGGCCTCCGCAATCGCCCGCCCTATCCCCCGGCCCGCCCCCGTAATAATCGCATTCTTTCCTTGAAGCAACAACGCTATCCTTCCCGTGCCGCGAGATCGGCCAGACTCATGGCCGCCGCGCATCCATCCGCGGAGCCGAGCCCCGCATACACTTCTCGATAAAGGTCTTCCCCCCGCAACTGCGAGGGCTCTTCCCCATACTCGCGCTGGGCGCGCATCACGTCAATCACCTGGATGGTGTCCGCCGCGCGCGCCGGCTGATAGGTCACGGGCTGCGTGGCGCAGGCCGTCACGAGCCGGGCCGCGACCAACACGTCCAGCGCCTCGTTGATGAGGCGGAGGGGAACGTTCCACGCATTCGCCGCTTCACCGGCCGACAGGGCGGGCTTACCCTTGGCATAACGTCGGGCCATCTCCACCATAAGCCGCACCGCGACCGTCTCGCGATAGGCGTAGCTCGCCTTGTCCGCCAGGCGCTCCAGCGCGAATGTTTTCTCGTTCTGGTAGGCAAAAGTAACGAGCGCGCCGAAAAGGAGGATAACCCAGCTCGTGTAGATCCACGCGAGCAGCATGGGAAACAAAGCAAAGGTGGAGAAAAAGAAGGTGTACTGAGCGAGGCCCACATTGAAGGCGACATAGGCCCAGGACGTCAAGGTCCAGAGTATGCCCGCGAAGAGTCCCCCGACCAGGGCGCACCGGGCGCTTACCGACGTGTTGGGCACGAAATAGTAGAGCGCAGCAAAGGTGAATGAAATAATGAGCACCTGGGAGCTGCGCAGAACGACAGACAGGCTGCCGAGGGAGTCGTTTGTGCCCAGCGCGGCGGCAAGACCGAGAACGGCGGCGGCCACAATGGGCAGCAGCAGCGTTATCATCACATAATCACTGAGGCTGTGAAAGATATTTCGGGTCTCTTTCACGCCCCAGATCCGATTAAAGGCCCATTCCACGTTGCGCATCAGTCCGAGCACGGTGATCAGGATATACATGAGGCCGGTCAGCCCCAGCGTGCGCACATCGGTCGCCTTCGACTCCACAAGTCCCACAATGAAGTCCACCGGATCGGCAAGCCCGTTTTCATTGGCCTCCTGGGAGATAGTGGGCAGAAAAATTCGCAAAATATCCGTCACCAGTTCCTCGCTCGCATCTCGGGACTCCGGCGGATGGGCAGCCGGCTCGACGGTCGTCGCGGCGGGTGCTACCGCCGCCGTGGCGGAATCTTCCACCGCGGCCATTGATTCTTCCTCCGTGACCGCGTCCTCAACCGGCTCATCGCCTCCGACGGACGAACGAACTACATGGACCACCTGCTCAATGCGATGATTGACCCAATCGGAGATCTGACCATAGATATGGTCGCCCAGATTAAAGGTTTGGATAAAGGAAAACATGAACACGAGAAAGGGGACAAGAAAGAGCAGCGTGGTGAAGGAGAGTGCGGATGCGCGAAGCAACAAAGTCTCTTCCACGATACCCCGGAAGAGGAGGATGCCCACACGCACCTGACGGATGACAAAACCCGAGGGAACAGCTTCGCCCGGCTTCCCAATGTACCAGATGTCATGGCGGAGAAAGCGCTCACCCCGTTCCAGCGCTGCGGAGGCGCGTGCAATATAGGATTTAATATTCATACTTTATGCTATCGCCGATTGAGGCCCAATGGCAAGCAGACCGGTACTGTTGCCGATTGGCACACGACCCAGGCGATACAAGGCAACCGTCACCCCAATCGAAAACTGTCCCCATAAAGAAATGTTCGCTGATACACCGCTTCTCCGGGGAGCAGCCACCCACATCGCGAGACAGTGACCCGCATTCGCGGCCGAGACTCAATAGGCGCGGGCGGCCGTCCCATCATAGCGCCCGGATACTCACGGGTGTGCCCACTTCAACAAAGGTGAACAACTCTTCCACGTCCGCCGGGCGCATACGGATGCAGCCCCGGCTCACATTCGCGCCAATGGAGCCCAGGTCATCGGTCGCATGAATACCCAGAGGCGTCGGACCCGATTCATCGCCCAGTCCTATCCAGCGCGATCCCAGTTCGTTCCCGGGTGCGCCGGGAGGTATGGGATTTCCCTGGTTGTACCACGCCGGGTCTTCGATTTTGTTGACAATCTCAAATTCCCCCTCGGGCGTCTTGCCCTGTGCGCCGAGGCCAATAGGGTAAACCGCGCGAATGGCATTGTTGTCCAACACACTCAAAAGGTGGCGCGTCGTGTCGATCTCGATCCGCATCGTCGAAGACGAAGCCTCGGCCGCCCCTTCTCCCGTCGCTTCCGAGGGAGGCTGAAAGGCAAATGCATTCACGAGCGGGGCGCGGGCCTCCGGACTCTCCGGGGAGGCGCTCAGGACCGCGAGGAACTCTTCGCGCAGCGCCCGCCAGGAGTCGGGTATAGCGTCTGATTCCTCCCAGGGCCGCCCCAGTACGTCGAGGGCCTCGACCGTCTTGCCAGCGCCCGCCAGCGCCTGGGCCTCGCCGAACTCGGCGATGAATCGCTCCAGCGGCGTACCCTCGGGGCGACTCTGGGCCGTGTTGAAGGCCTGTGCGGCGGCGGGGAAACGCCCCTGAATCAAGAAGAGACTACCCCGATTCAGATAATAGGAGGGGCCCGACTCCAGGATTTGCTCGATGCGCGCGTTAATTCTGGCGGACGGATCGACGCCGTTCGACGCCACGCTGGAGGTTGACGTTGGTGGCGCCGAAGAGGACGACGGCGTTGACGAGGAGATTGGAGAAGGTCGCAGGGCTTCGCCGCCCGTCGTCTTCAACGCCTGGTCGTAGAATCCGAGTCGCCAGAGCGCCAGCATGGTCAACGTAGAGACGGCCGCCCCGAAACAAAGCATCAACAGAAGCAGCCAGAGCCATCGGTAGGAGCGCCTTGCGGACGTATCCGGGTCGGGCAGGGCATGCGGGGCCGCGGATGCGCCACGTCGGCGGGCGGTCTCGCTGATCTCCACGCGCACAGCCGGTTCCATCGCCGCAAGACGACGCTGGATCGAAGCGGTCAGCTCGGCGGACTCGTCGCGGGTGGCGGGTCGATATCCAGCACCCGTAACGTCGGTGGCGGGGAAGGACTGGAGAAAACGGACCCCCATGGCGTACACGTCCTTGCCCTGGATCGGGCGTGTCCATACGACCTCGCCGCGAACCATGATTACATTGCCGGGCTCGGCGGCGCCATCGGGGTGCAGTTCAAGTTCGAGATGGCGACCGGCGAGGTCGGGCTGCGAGGTATGGATCAAGAGACCGCTGGCGCTGATGTCCACGGCCATCCCCTGGCGCAGAAGTCCCTCGCCACGGACGCCCGCAAAAACCACGCGCCGGTGGATGGGTTCACGATGCGCCGCACGGCGTTCCTGTCCCTTGCCGGAAAGTTCTACCGACATTGCTTTTCCTTGATCGGTGATCGAGCCATAATTTCGCTACCGATGGGAAGTATATCACGTGGGGTAGCCGGGTCTTGAAGGCTGAATGAAGCTGCTCCTATAATCAAGGTCGGTAACCAGAGCATCGAAAACGAAGATCACTATGCGTGAAGCCACATCCAAAGCGCCCACGACGCTGAGTTCGGCCGTCGCCGCCTGGAACAACAAGGCGAGAGAGACTTCGGCACCCGTCTTGCGCCATATTTTCGCGACCATCCGCAATCTCCAGCGGCTGCGCTCGGGAATTCGACACTTCGCCGCCCTGGATCAGACTGGCGCGCCCAAAAGTGCTTCCGCGCACGGTTGTGAAGAGCTCGTCGGCCCGGCCAACGCCCTGCGTGATCTCTGCAAGCGGCTCGACGACTTTGAACAGGCCCTGGCGGACTTGAGTCAGCAGGCCCACACGGTCTCCCTGCAAGGGGAATCCCTGATTCAGGACTACCTCGCCCTGCCACTGCACGCGAAAGGGACCGCCGAGATGCCCGGTAGCGGATTCCAGCGCCACCTTGGCCAGTGGGCGGAGGGCGGCGCCGAGCGGCTGCTCGATGCGGATGTGCGCGCCCTGGACGGGCTCATCGAAGCTCAGAAGATCGAGATCGATGCTTTGAACCGGCAACTTTTCGACGCGGAGCAATGGCTGGTCCAGCGGGGACAGTCCACGATGGATGAATCACCCCGAGCGTGCGGTCAGATCGAACTGCAGAGCGTCCAGGAATTTATTCAAAATTCTCCCATCGCCTCCATCCCCATCAATGCGTCGTACTACCAGCGAATACTTGAGGCGGCCAGTGCTCCCGAGGGGCACAAGATTCCGATGGGTCAGATACTGACCAGTGCCGGGGTTGTGTCGGAACGCCAGCTCCAGAGCGCCCTGGACTATCAGCGCGAAGGGCGACGCCAGGCCCTGGGCGGCCTGCTGGTTGATCTGGGTTACACCACGGAAGACGCCATTGCCCAGGCGCTCGCCGCCCAACTGGCCTTGCCCTATGTCGTCCTGGCGGACGAATCGGTGGACCCCGCCGCGGTATCGGTGGTGCCCGCGCACCTCGCTCGGCGTCACGCAGCCTTCCCGCTCCGTTTCCATGGCCACGCGCTGCGTGTGGCCATGGCCAATCCCCTTGATCTCATCGCGCTGGAAGACCTGCGGATCGCGTCGAACGCGCACATTCGTCCCTGCGTCGCGGCGCGGGGCGAAATCGCCAGCCTGATCGAGCGCTATTGCGTATAGACGATGAACTTCAAGACGCTTTCAAGCACCGGAATCACCTCGGGACCCCATGCGCCATGGCGCCCTTGGGGGGCACTATCTTTTCCACGGCCTTGACGCTGTACCCAGGCCTTCCTATAATCTATAGAAGGTGGCTGGCGTATGCCACAGTACGTTGTTGGAAAGGGTAAGCCGTGTCGAGTACCAGCGAAGATGTTTTCACTCGGCTGAGTCTGGTCATCGAGGACTGGAACGCGCAGATCGTCCGTTCCCACGAAGAACTCTCCCAGCAGGTCGGTGTGGCCAGAGGGCATCTTGATCGGCTGAACCGGGATACGGGCGCTTCGGCGCCCAGCGAACTGGAAGAAGCCCTCGCCCTGGCCCGGGAAGAGTTGGCGGAGCGCGCCGCCGCAAAGGAGCGTCTCGAGCGGGAGCTGCAGGACGCCGCCGCCGAGATCGAAGCGCTCGCCGCCGCTTTGGAGAATGCCCGCATGGCGGAGAGCCCGGCAACCGACCACAGCGCGGACGTGGAATCCCTGAAGGCCACCCTTGAATTGCTCCAACTCGAACACGCCCAGGCGCAGGATCAGATCCGCACCTTGAAGCGGGCGCTCGACGCCGCGCCGTCCCTTCAGTCCGCCAGCCCACGCACACCGGGAATCGAAGCCTTCGACGCCAAAGGTCATAAGAAACGCATGGGCGAGATCTTGGTGGAACTCGGCCTGCTTACCGAAGTGCAGTTGAAATCCGTGCTCAAGGAGCAGAATATCGATCCCCAGCGCAGGCTTGGACAGCTTGTTGTGGAGCACGGCTTTACCGGGGAAGATATCGTCGCCAAGATCGTGGCGGCCCAGTTGCGTCTGCCCTACCAGGAAATCGTGGATACCGATGTGGAGCCGGGGGCCGTCGCAGCGGTCAGCCCCCACGTGGTGCGCCTTCATCGCTGTCTGCCCCTGCACCTGGAAGATGGCGTTCTCACCGTGGCCATGATCAACCCCCTCGACCTCATCGCGATCGAAGATCTGGAGCTGGCCAGCCGCTACCGGGTCAGCCCGGTGGTTTCGACGCCATCAAATATCGATGATTTGATAGCCCTTTTCTACCCCGCTCAGGATTGACAGGCGTCGAGATTCGCTCGGGCATCGTGGAGGGCCGGGGCCAGCCGCAACGCGCGCTCAAAGGACGCGCGCGCGCGCTGCCGATCACCCAATGCATGCAAGACCACGCCGATGTTGTTGTGCGCCAGGGCGTCTTCGGGATCCAGTTCCAATACCTGCACAAAAAGCCGCAGTGCGCCCTGGACTTCCCCGGCAGCGAAGCGGCCCTCCCCCTCGCGGCGCAATTCCATGCCCCGGATGCGTTGCTGCACTTCGTCCAACATGGGTAACTCCCCCGCAAGCGCGCGCAATAGATCCAGCGCCTCGTCGCCCCTCCCGCGCCAATCCAGGCAACGCGCGAGATAAAGCGTGGCCATGGGTGCGGGCGGTGCATCCCGCCGCACCGCCGTCAGCCGCGCTTCGGCTTCCTCCCACGCGCCACGGCGCACGGCAATCGCACCGAGGGCCGTCTGCACGTGGGGCAGCGAATGCCCCCCCGATTCCAAGGTCGAGAGCAACGTGCCGGCTTCGTCCAGGTCACCCCTGTTGAGGCAAATGTTCGCCAGGGTGGTTGCCGCGGCAACATGCAGGGCTTCTCCCGCCAGGATGCGGCGACACGCAAATTCGGCAACCTCCGCTTCGCCGCAGGCCAGGGCCTGTTCCGCGAGATCGTGGAAGCATTTGGCGTCGCCGGGATTCAACTTCACCTTTTCCTGGGCGAGGGTATAATAGAAGCGCGCTTTTTCCAGACGGCGCTCGGGGGAGACTTCGTAGCCGTAGTGGTGGATGACAATGTTCGAGTGCAGAATTCGGCCACCGCGCTCCTGTACGCTCGCAGTGATGTTCTCGTGAACGGCTTCTCGGTATTCGATGCCCCGATAGTTGCGAAAGAGCCGCAGGAGGCCAACCGGAAGATAGCCCGCATAGCCCCGCGCCAGGGGTGAACCGGGGGGCACGGCTACCCATCGCCACGCGCGGGGATCGTTGCAGTAGTTGGCAAGAATGACTTCCACGGCATCGGCGTCGGTATTCCCGTCTACGATTTCCCGCAGGGCGCGCGCGTCCACGGGGTCCAGCACCTCATCCGCATCCATGTGGAGCAGCCAGTCGCCCGTGGCCAGAGCAATGGAGGCATTGCGCGCCTTCGCGAAATCGTTTTCCCAGGGTATTGCATGCACCCGCGCGCCGTGGCTGCGTGCGATGGCCATGGTATCATCGTTAGAGCCCGTATCGCAGACCACGATCTCGTCGGCAATGCCGACAACGCTCTCCAGGCATTGGGAGAGTACGGCTGATTCGTTTTTCACGATCAGGATGACACTCAGCGACGGCACAATCAATTGCTCACCTTGGGGCTGCTGCATCTATGGAGAGGGGGCTATCCAGCCCCCTTTATCGCGCAAGTGCGTTGTTCCGATCGGGGGCTGGTCTGGGACGCGCCGAAGGCGGGAAAGCCCCCGCTCCATACGTCCGGAATACCCTACTCAGCGAAGATCGGGTGCGTCGGCTTCCACAGGCGCGACAAAAACCTGGCTTGCCACACGCTGGCCCAGGGCATGAACTTGCGCCTCGCCATTGAGCATGACGCGAACATAAATGGGTCCGTCGAAGGGGGCCTTTTCCGCCAGGGTGATACGGGCCTTGGGGATGATCCCCAGACTGGCCACATAGCGCAGCACTTCGGAATCGTCGTCGCACACGCGGCGCACCACGCACTCCAGACCTTCGGGCATCTGCACCAGATTCATCAGCGCACCGCCTTCGGGCATGAGGCCGGATTTTGACGGGATGGGATCGCCATGGGGATCAAACTGAGGGTGACCGAGGACTTCCGCCATGCGATCGGCCAGGGTTTCGGAAACCACGTGCTCCAGCCGCTCCGCTTCCCGGTCCACTTCGTCCCAGCTCATGCCCAGCGCTTCCTGGAGGAACAATTCCACAAGTCGGTGGTGGCGGATGACCTCCAGGGCGATCTTCTCCCCGTGGGCGGTCAACTGGACGCCGTGGTGGCGCTTGTAGAGCACCAGCTTGGGCTTCATCTCCGCCAGCTTCTTGAGCATCTGGGTGACCGATGCCGGTGCGACGCCGAGGCGGGCCGCAATGGCCGACGTGCTGACGGGCTTCTCCCCGTCAGCAATGGTATAGATGGCTTTGAGGTAGTCCTCAACGGCCTCAGAGAGCATGGCATCCTTTCGCGCGGGCCGCAAAGTCCGGACTCGATTCTGGCGGGGAGCCCAAAACGGCACCCCTTTAGGTAACGGCTAAAACTACACGAATTGTTCTCGAAGTTCAAGTAGAAAGTCCGGGGGGAAAACAAAAAAAAACACGCTCAAAGAGCGTGTCGGGGAGCTATGGATTCAGCACGGGACGCGAGGGCGGCTCAGCCCAGATACTTCAATATCTTGTCTGCCAATTGATTAACGACTTCCGGATCCTTGTAGGAACCCTGATCAATACGCGCTCGGGCGGCCTCAACCCGTTCCGCGCGTACGTCGCTGTCGGTGCGGGTGGCTTGCACCAGACGGGCGACTTCCGCCGCTACCTGGGCTTCCGAACTGATGGTTACGTTGTCTTCCGAAGAGTTGCTGGCCGTTGTACTGTTGAGGGTTCGGGTCTCAGATTCCCGTTCGCTTCGTACTTTGGCCGGCCCACCAGACTTCGGCTCTGGTATGCCTCCAAGTCCTTGTATACCAACCATTTGGAGTCTCCTTATAGCGTCACGTGCTTTATGCTGTTCTAAATCCTTGCTTCTCTTATCGGCAATATTAACCCAGACTTTAGCGGTAAAGCGAAAATAGTCTGGAGGCTGGCGGCTGGACGCTGGCGGGCACTATCAACGATCAACTCACCTGACCCGACCAGGCGGCCTCAAACAGGCCCTCCACATCGGCTTTCGTGAAGTCTCCCACCTGATTCTTAAAACGGTAAGGCGCCCGGATGATGGCCTCGGCGAAGCGACCGCTCGCCTCCGGGGGAATGCCATGATCCCGGGCTGCGGACGGAAAGCCGATCTCGTCGTAGAATTCGTACAGCGCCACCACAATAGCCTGGGCTGCGGAGTCGATCTTGGGCGGGCCCGGATGGCCCAGCGTCGTGGCGATGCTCGCCACGGTGGCGGGCAGGAGGACGGCATTCCAGGCGAAGACCGGGGGCAGCAGCAGAGCATTGGCCGCGCCATGGGCGATGCCGTAGTCGAGGGTGTAGTGGTAGCCCATGCCGTGGACCAGTGTGGTGCCGCTCTGGGCGATGACCACGCCGCTGAGCATGGCCGCGTAGAGCAGCACACCCCGGGCCTCTTCGTCGTGGGGGGCCGTAAGGACCCAGGGCACGGTTGCTCGGATGAGGCGAATGGCTTCCAGGGCGAGCAAATCGCCGTAGGGTGTGGCCCGTTTTGAGGCCATGCCTTCCATGGCCTGGCTGAGCGCGTCGAGGGCCGTGGCCACGGTCACCTCGCGAGGCAGGGCCAACGTGAGCCGCGGGTCCAGTATGGCCACCTTGGGGTACAGAGACGGATGCCTCAAGGTCTTCTTCTCGCGGTGCGCGGAATCCACGAGCACGGAGTAGGGAGTAACTTCGCTGCCGGTTCCCGCCGTCGTGGGAATGGCGACAATGGGCAGGGCCGACTTGCAGCCGCTGGAATCGTCCAGGTAGTCGGTGCAGACTCCGCCATTGGTAACCAGCAGCGCGATCGCCTTTGCCGCGTCCAGCACGCTGCCGCCGCCCAGCGCGATGATGCAGTCCACCCCGGCCTCGCGGCAGGTGGCGGCATACGCCTCACAGTCGCTGGTTTCGGGGTTTTCCGGGATCCCGTCGACCACAAGCGCGTCGGGAAAATGTTCCAGAACACGGTCCAGCGCACCACTGGCGCGGGCCGAATTGCGGCCACAAACGAGGGCAGCCCGTCCACCCAGATGCTTGTAACGCGATAGGAGGGAAACTGAGCCGGGTCCGAAATGGACCTCCACGGGCAGTTGGAAGGAAAAGGGCTTCATCGGCGCGAAGCCGACCGCGGGCATGTCACCGAGGGCCTCGTCATGCGTCGCGCAACATATGGCCGCCCTGCATCTCTTCCCAGACGACGTCCGGCTCTTCGGCATTGAAGGTGATGATGTTCCTCAGGTGCTCTACGCTGTCGATGTCCACTTCCGTAAAGTGGACGCCCAGACCGCCTTCTTCGTGCCGCACTACCTTCGCCTGAGCCCGCACGGGGATATCGTCGATCCCGCCGTGAAGCAAGATCGTCACGGCCACGGGCGTACCGAGTTCCATCGCCGGTTCACAAATAATGAAGGCGCCCTGAACTGCGATGTCCCGCAAGGTACCCGCCAGGAAAATTCCGTCCTCACGGGTGAGGGTCACATCGAATATGGCGGTCACCCGGCTAAAGCGTCGTTTGTTGTCCATGGCTCGATTCCTTCCTCGTAGGTGCCTCTATCCTACGCCAAAACGATATCAGGCGCAACGCGCGCGCAATCGGCGGGTCAACTCTCGCTGCAGCTCGCGCCATAGCGAAAACAGGAAAAGCAACGGTGGTGGCGCATCATGACTCGGAGCGGCATGGCCTCGGCCAGGGATGCCCCCTGCTCGTAATCCGGATCGTCGTCCACCAGAGTGCAGGCGTAAACCCGCATCCGGCCGCCAACCTTGACCACCATCTTGCTGAAATTGCACATGAAAGCCGCCCGGCTCGCCTCGGTCTGGTATTGGGTCATGCAATTCTCGGTGATATGGGGTACCCCGGTGGGGTGGGTGCTCGGTCCGTGAAAATCGGGAAAGGCCACCTGGTGAATGTCCTCTGGAACACCGACGCTTCGAAACCAATTCTGGAAGGCGGCTTCGACCATGGCCCGATCTTCATCGTGCGTCATCTGCCGCGCGATGGACACCGAGAAGCCCGCCGCGTGCAGCATGCCAAGACTCTCCAGCGCCAGAGCAAAGCCCCCCACACCCCGGCCCGCGTCGTGACGGACGGGATCGGGAAAATCCAGGCTGATCCGGAATCGAAGTGGATGGGGCGCATCGCGCAGGGCCAGGACTTCCTCCCAGCGCTTGCGCAGAGGACGGGTACCGTTGGTGAGAATCATGGCGGGTCGGCGTGCGAGGGCATGGTGGAGGATATCAAAGATCTCGCGGTTGATGAAGGGTTCGCCGCCGGTGAAGGAAAACTGGGCAACCCCGAGGTCAACGGCTTCATCCATCCAGGGCGCGGCATCGGCCAGGGTGATTTGCGCCAGCCGATGATCGCCCGGTTTGGAACCCTCCAGGCAGAAGGGACAGGCGAGATTGCAGGCCGTGCCCGTGTGAAACCAGAGTTCTCGAAGCAATTGGGGCTGAATATAGCCGCGTGGGGCGCCATCGGGCGTCTGAAGCCAGTCGTTGGCCTGATCCATTTCCGGTCTTGTTTGTGGTGCGACTGACATGTAAGTCCTCTTTCGATCCAACAATTACCGACGGTATGGCGCGGGAGCTTTCCAGCTCCCTTTTATCGGGTGAAGTTCTGATATTACCAATATTGGACCTAGTCATGTCGTTCTGCTTCATTGCAACGATTGACGTACGCATTGCAAAGAATGGTACAGGCTTTCAGCCCTGGACCAAATTTTGTCCCATTTTCCTGGGACTTCGCCCCAGGCTGGTATGGGTCTCGCCTTCGGCGCTTAGGAAAACACTGGATTCCCTCTCAGGGCCGAAGGCCAGATCTATACCAGCATGGGGCGAAGCCCCATGAACGGGAACCAAAGATTTAAACAGGGCTGTAAGCCTGGGCTATCTTCGGCTGACCGAGGCAACCCTTACAGGTATTTCGTGATCGTTAATATCAGAACTTCACCCCTTTTATCGGCAGCATCGTGGCGGACCAGGGGGCTGAGAGCCCCCACTCCATAGCGTTAGATTTCACCGCGCTTTGGCGTCCTTCAAATCGTCCAGTTCATACTGAATGCTCTGCATGACGGGAAAGCGGAAGCCGGTCTTGGGATCGAGATCCAGATCCATGACCTTCAGCGCCACGGGATGCTGATCGCGCTTCCACTGGTTGGACGCGAAGCGCTGGGCGAAGTCCTTTGCCCATTTCCGGAGCTGCTCGGGATCATGATCGGGATGGCGCTTGCAAACAACGCGCCAGCAATCCACCAAGGGCATACGGCGGCGCGCATACAGGTAGAGCAGGTCATCCAACACGACATAAGGCATGAGATCGTCCTCGTCCCGCTGGTCGGGGGCGAGTTCCGCGCTGGGCGGCATGGCGAGAATGTCTCGCAGCGAGCGGATGTCATCGCGCTCGGAAAGGTACTCCAGCAACTCGGAAACGAGGGTCTTGGGCACGTTGGCGATGGGCGAGTAGCCGCCCTGGTTGTCGCCACCGGTCGTGCTGTAGCCCACGGCCATCTCGCTGAGGTTGGAGGTGACGAGCACGATGCCCCCCGCGCTATTGGCCCAATTCAGAATCATGTTGCCGCGGATTCGGGCCTGAAGGTTCTGCTTCGCGAGGGGATGAATCGCGGAAGTCGACCCCAGTATCTCCGCTTGCTTTTTGAGTGCGATGGCGGCTTCGTCGTCGATGCTCACTACTTTGAAGGACACGCCCAGCTCCGCGGCCAGGGCGCGGGCGGCCTTCTCCGTGCCCTTGGAGCTATACTTGGCCGTGGGCAGATAAATCGTGCTCACGCGCCGAGCGAACTTCTCCGCCTCCAGGCCTTCTTTGAAGGACTTGGCCGCCTCCACCGCCAGCAGCAGGCACAAGGCGCTGTCGCGCCCACCGGACAGGGCGACGATCATACGCTCGAAAACCCCGACCTTCTCCACATAGTCGCGCAGGCCAAGCACCAGCGCATCGAAAAGGTCATCCAGATAGGGATTGCGCGATCTATCGCGAGGCGTGACATCGGGAATGTAGAAACTGCGGGGCAACTGTGCCGCAAAATCTTCCACGGGCGCCTGGGAATAGCTGAGTCCGGAAACCGTGACCGTCTTCACCTGATCCGACGTGCCCGAGGCCCCCTCGCGCCAGGTGGTGTTTTCGCTTCGGAGGCGGGTCAGGTTGTCGAGATCCACGATGCCCGTGACCAGGGACCAGGACTGGCGTGAGAGGATAGGGCCCGACACGACGATACCCTCGGGATCGGCGACGATGCCGCCGCCATCGAACACGAGGCGGCTATTGTCGCAACCGAGGAGATTAGAATAGGCGTAGACCGACTTAAGATTTGCGGCGCTCTGGAGCACAAGGCGTTTGCGCTCTTCGTTCTTGCCGGGTAGAAAGGGCGAGGCGCTGGGGTTGCAGATGATCTCCGCACCGGCCCGCACGCGCTCGTGGGCGGGCGAAGTGGGCGACCAAAGATCCTCGCAGATCTCGGCGGAAACCTTACCAAACGGCAGATCAAAGACCAGATCCCCCGCGGGCACGCCATTGATCGTGGTGGTGCCGCCCGGCCAGGCGGTGTAGTTCCGACTCTCGTAGAAGATACTGTACATGGGCAGGTACTTTTTCAGCACCAAACCCTGTACGCGACCATCGGCAATGAGAGCTGCGGCATTGTAAGTCTGGGCGCCGATTCGGACCGGCAGGCCCACAAAGGCCGCCATGTTCTTGCAGCATTCGGCCAGCTCCACGAGGTTGGCCCAGCTCTGGCGCGTAATGTCGGCCCAGGTGATGCGATCTTCGAGGCTGTAGCCGGAGATGCCCAATTCGGGCGTCACCAGCAGGTGCACCCCCTGCTCCCGCGCCGCCTCGATCACCACACGGAGGCGGCTGGCATTCCAGGGGAAGTCCCCCACCTTGACCGAAATCGCGGCGGTTCCAATCCGAACGAGGCGCATGGGCTATTCCTTCAGGGGGTCAAGAAGTCTGGTTCCAATTCAGCGCGCGGCCATGCACTGGTCGATGGCCGCTTTCAATGCGTCGGGATGGCGAGTCCCAATCAGAAGATGGTAGCCGTTCTCGTAGTCCATTCGCACACCCAGATCGCCGGTGACGTTGTAGGCCGTGCCGCTGCGCCCCCGGCGGATCCCCCAGCCGCCATACTCCATCGCCGGACGATACTGTACGGCCGCCACGGAGGTGACGCCGCTGAGATCGATCTGGCGAGTCTTCCGATGGAAGGGTCTGAAGCGGATAAAGAGTCCCTGGGCAGTGACTTCGGTCTGGAGCTTGAGCGAGTAGAAAAGCAGGATCAGAACGGCGTTCAGGGCAACGATAACCGCACCCAGGACTACCATCTGATTGTTGGACATGGCATCGTCACCGAAGGGAATGCCCTGAACCACCTGGCGGCTGATCATCCAGGCTATAGTGCCCACGCAGAAGGCGGACATACCCAGCAGAATGATCCAGAGGATGGGCTGGCGAAATTGCTGGTCTTCTCGAAACAAGATTTCCGGGGGCATGGGAAAAAGGGCTCTCTAAAAATGGGACTGGGGTTTGGCGCAGTAAGTATAGCGCGATTCGCAGGGTCAATTCAGATCTGGGCACACGTGAACACCAATTATTCTTGACCACGGACTTAACGGATGACACGGATTGAAGAATTTGTAACGCATTGGACGTCTGAGGCCGGCAAGTGAACCAAATCACGAATGGGCGTAGAGAGGCCGTTGGCTACAACCAAAGTTTTGGGCCACGGAGACGCGGAGACGCGGAGACGCGGAGACGCGGAGAAGAAAAGGAGTTCCAGAGACATAGGTGCCAAGTCACTGCGCGCTCAGGTTCGAAAATGACCCACCCTGCTTCCTTCCCTCTCTCATGTCGTTTTCTCCGTGCCGTGAACTCCGTAGTCAAAAAAAGAATATTGACCACGGAACTTCACGGAAATAATCATGTTCAAATCAGTCTGACCAACGCCTTGCGCACTGCAAGTGCAAGCGACTTTTCAAAGCATGAATAGAATTTGCGCTAATTTGCGGTTCAACTCTCTTGGTTGCGGTCAACGGCTGCTTTCAGCCATCCGTAGCCAAAATACTTCTCCGTCTTTCATGCCAGTTCCGGATTGCTCAGCATGTTGTCTTTGAGCTGGCCGAGCTCTTCCGAAAGCAGCGACTGGAAAATATGGGGGTTGCGCATTCGTTTAAACTCTTCCGGCAGCGCGGCGATTTGGGCAAGGGCGCGTTCCCGCACGGCGGGCAGCGATGGCGAGTCCATGGTGCGCTGACCGTCACTAAATACCGTCTGTAACAGGGATTCCCCTCGGCTCGCCTGGCCCTGGGACACCTTGCGGTGGGGCCAGGTGCGGTTGCGCCCGCGTACGATGCCGGAATCGAGGGGCGTCTCGCCATCGAGATACATGACATCGCAGAGGGGGTGTCCCTCGTCGTCATAGTAGCGCACGAGTTGCTTTCGACCGGGGTCGGTCGCCTTCTCGATATTGGACGATATCTTCATGCGGCTCTGCCAGGCGCCGTTTTCGTGGATGGCCACCAGCTTGTAGACGCCGCTCAGAGCCGGATTGTCATAGGCCGTTACCATGTGAGTGCCCACGCCCCACGCGTTGATTTTGGCGCCCTGGCGCTTCAAGTCCACAATCAACTCCTCGTCGAGATCATTTGAAGCAACGATGAGGGGATTTTCGAGACCCGCTTCCGACATTTTCTGGTGCGCGATCTTGCTCAATCGCGACAGATCGCCGGAGTCGAGCCGGATCGCGGGGCGCACGGGAATGTCCGCCGCGTGCATTTCCTTGAAGACCTTGATGGCGTTGGGTACGCCGCTTTTCTCGGTGTCGTAAGTGTCCACGAGCAGCACGCACCGGTCCGGATAGTGGCGCGCAAAGGTGCGGAAGGCTTCCAGCTCGGAGGGGAAGCTCATGACCCAACTGTGGGCGTGGGTGCCGCTGACGGGGATGCCGTAGACTTTGCCGGCAAGCACGTTGGAGGTGGTGTTGCAGCCGCCGATGTGGGCCGCGCGCGAAGCGCTCACGGCGCCATCGGGACCATGGGCGCGGCGCAGGCCGAACTCCATCACGGGATCACCGCTGGCGGCGAGACAGATGCGCGCCGCTTTGGTGGCGATGAGGGTCTGGTAGTTGAGGATATTCAGCAGGGCCGATTCGATGATCAGCGTCTCGAAAATATTGCCTTCAATCTGAAGGATGGGCTCGTAGGGATAGACGGGCGTACCTTCGGGCACGGCCTGAACCGTGCAGGTGGGCCGGAAACCCTTGAGGTGCTCCAGAAAGCCTTCGCCGAAAATATTCAAAGAGCGAAGGTAATCAATGTCGTCCTCTTCGAAATGGAGGTTCGTCAGGTAATCGAGAAAGGGCTCCAGGCCCGCGAAGACGGCAAAACCGGTGTGGGGTGGCAGGCTGCGGAAGAAATAGTTGAAGGTGACGCGTTGGTCGGCGCGCTGCTCGCTCCACTGGCCCGCCATCATGGTGAGTTCGTAGAAGTCGGTCAGGAGCGCGAGGCCCTCCCGCCGAAACCAAGGATTGGTTGCGTTCACGCGCTTACCTCCGACCCGCGGCAGAATACGGCTCCGGCGGCGCGCATTTCGGAGAGCGCCCGCACGGTTCCCTCGTCATCGACGCCACGGCAACCGTCCTCTACGAGTACCGTCTCAATACCCAACTTGATCGCATCAAGCACCGTGGCCTTGACGCAATAGTCGGTGGCGAGACCGGCCACGAAGACCCGCGTCACGCCCGCCTTCTGGAGCTGCTGGCCAAGACTCGTGCCCTGAAATCCGCTGTAGGCCTCTTCATTCGGATCGGCGCCTTTGCTGATGACCGCGGCATCGGAAGGCACGTGAAGGCTGCCATGAAATTCCGCACCCGGTGAATCCTGGACACAGTGAACCGGCCAGCTTCCATCGGTATACGCGGGCTCGTCACTGAAACTGCAATGATCCTGGGGGTGCCAGTCCCGGGTGAAATAGATCTTCTGAAATTTCATCTGCAACGGGTTGATCACGCGGACCACCCCCTCTCCACCGCGAACCGGCAGCGCACCGCCGGGGCAGAAGTCATTCTGGACGTCTACGACTATGAGGGCATCGCTTTCGGTGAGGTTCATGGGAAGGCGTCCTTCTGACGGAATTATGAACTAAGAATTATGAAATGTGAATGGGCCGGATGAATTCCGGCGATCATCAAGCCTATCTGACTCATTGGGCTCATGCGCTCCATTCCAATTCGCCTATTCCTTCTTCTGCTTCAGCAGCCACGCGATCGTTTCTTCGCTCTGGTAGGCGGGGTCCCAGGAATTGTGGTCCACGCCTTCAAATTCGGTGTATCGGATGTCGCCCCCTGCGGCCTTGACGGCCTCAACCATGGACCGAGTTTTCTCGGTCGGAACCACACTGTCGCTCCCGCCGTGGAAGGCCCAGATGGGCACCGTGGCCAAGGCGCGCACGCGCGAGGCGTGGCTGCCGTAGGGATTGGCATGGGGCGCGCCCACGATATTCTGGATATCGTCGGGGTCGCCGCCGCCACAGATTGGCACGAGGGCGGCAAAAACATCCGTCTTAATCGCGCCCCAGAGCCAGGTGCCGTAGCCGCCCATGGAAAGTCCGGTCAGGTAAATGCGCTTCGGGTCGATCGTGTAATCGGCCAGAACGGCCGCAAGTTCGGCATCGAGCAGATCGTGGTGGAAAGCCCAGTCGGAGCCGGTGGCGCACTGGGGAAAAAGCACCACGGCGGGAAAGCGCTCCGGGTTCTTCCGAATTGCGTTGCCGATGCCGGAACCGAAGGGCGCCAGACCATCATCGCCCCGCTCCCCCGCACCGTGCAGAAAGACGATGAGGGGCCAGGCTTTATCGGGCGTGTAGCCTTCCGGCTCGTAGACCAGGTATCGGTGGGTCTTGCCGCCAACATCAATACTCTTGGGAATCAGGCGCTTATCCACCTCGCTCTTTTCCTCTGCCGCTTGCTCGGCCCTCAATGCGGAGCAGGAGAGCACCGCCACCAGTAATGCGATCCAACGATACTTCATAACGGTCACTTTCCTTCGGGTACTGCAGTTTCCGCCCCAAGACGGTCATACGAAAAGGGATGCTGCGGCTCATCGGGCGACACGGTCAAATGGACCGGTCGCGCCTTGGTTACCTGATCCACCTGTATGCGCAGCAGGTTCGGCGCGCGCCAGGCTTCTTCATATTGCCACGTGTGGCCATCGCCGTGGAGGTAGAGGACAGGCTTGCCATAGGCCGCGACTGCGGGAACGAAACGCTGGAAAAAATCCTCGTGGTAGTCCTTGGGCGCGGCTTGGCCGATCACCACCACGGCATACGCCTGCTGGCCCAGCGTATTCAGGTTCTGCTCCACCCATTCGGCGTTTGCGCGGTGGCGGTAACCCCACTCTTCGACGTCGTGCATGCGACCAGAAACGATCTTGATCCCGATAAAGAGGACGCCGTCGTCCATCCAAGCGATATTCTCCGAGCGGCCTTCCTGGCGAATCAATTCGGGCGCACCGGGGAAGTGCTCGGTAAAGTACATGAAGTCTTTTTCCCATAGCGCCCAGGCGGCGGCGGGATCAGCCTGATCGTTCCACTCGTTGTCGCCCGTCACCAGGATTACCGGGATGGATGACTGGCGATACAGCTCGGCGACCTTCGCGCTGTACGCGGCATCGAAAAGCTGGGAGCCTTTGCAGAGATCACCCACATGAATCAGGTAGCGCGCGCGACCATCGGCCTTTTCCGCGGCAAAGTATTGAGGCAGGAGCGTCCAGTCTTCCTCACCCCGTGGGCCGTCGCCCGTGGCGGCAAAGGTAAGGGGTTGAGGGGGTGAGTCGGCGGTATGGACCAGCGGCGCGCCGCCGCAGGCGATACAGCCCGCCAGACCGAGCGACACGACAAGCACAAGCCAGAGCCGAAATCCGGCGCGGTGCATGGATAACATAGTTCAGGTCTCCTGGCGGGTTCGGGGCAATGTAATAGCGACGAGATTATGGCAAGCGCCGGGGTGGATTGCAAAGCGGGGATGATATTGGGGCGAAGCGATCGGACGGATCAGACTGATCCGACGGATCGGGTGCGCCGCAATCCTCAGCTCAACCCGAGCAGCTTCCGCGCATTGTCACGGAAGATCTTTCTCTCGACATCTTCGGGCAGCTTGAAGCCGTCGAAGATGTCAAACTGGCGCACGTCCTGGCCGGGCGCGAGATAATCCGTTCCGAAGAGGAGTCGGTCTGCGTACTTGATGCAGAATTCGCGACCGTGCTCCAGATCGCGACTCAGTGCATTCGAACCGCTGCCTGCCGAGAGGTCGCCGTAGAGATTGGGATAGGTGTCGAAAAGTCGCCCCACGGCGCCACCGGGCGCAACCTTGCCCTCGGGATAGCCCTTGAGGTCGCCTTCGGCGAGACCGCCGCTTATGGAGGCCCACCAGCCCGTGGCGTGGCCAATGAAAATGCCGTTGGGCACCGCTTTCAGCACGGCTTCCAGTCCCGGCAGACCGGGCTTGTCCGTATTGCGCATATTGTCCAGGTGGAAGAGCATGGGAAAGCCCACGTCGGCGCAGGCCTGAAAGAGTTCAATATTGCGCGGATCGGCCATCTCAACCCCCGGCTTGTGCTCGCCGAAGCCCCTGCAGCCCGCGTCCTGATATTTCTTCATCTGATCTCGTTTTTCCTGGGCACCGAGCATCACGGCGCGCGGGTCGATAGCGCAGAAAGGAATCAGTCGATCACGATGGGGCTTCGTTTCCCGCAGGACGTAATCCGTGCTGATCGGGTAATCCCAGGACTCGGGATTTACCAGGGGCAGCACGACGGCCTGGGCGATCTCGTGGAGGTCCATCCACTCGAGCAGGGCCTTGGCGGTGAGCTTCTCTTTCGCCCCCCACTCCTGGCCGATGTGGGTGTGGATGTCGACGTATTTGCCGGGAGGAAAGGACTGGGCCCGCGACGGGCGCGCGAGGGCGGCGGCACCGAGCACGGCGGCACCGACAATGTGGCGGTGGAATTCACGGCGGGTGATGGAAGAATGAAGATTCTGCAATGGGCTGCTCCCGTAGCGGCAAAAGAGTTGGATGCCCGTCAGACTGCGACGGTGAGATGCGCGTCCTGATTCGGGACTGGTGCAACGGAAATCTGAACTCCATGTCCCAACGCGACGAGGTAGCGGCAGAGTTCGTCAATTGTCACATCATCAAAGTCTATAGCCCGTAGTTGCGCCATTCTTTTTTGCGTGCATCCCGCCAGCCTGGCAAGCTCCTTGTCGTTCAGGCTCCGATCATCCGCGATGTGAAAGATCTTACTGAGCAGTTCGCATCGAGCCATTTCTTCTTCCGGGTTGTCAAAGCCAAGTGCCACAAAGACATTATCCACGATCTCAGCTTCTATCTCGTTCGACTTTCTATTGACCGCCATCTCGCTCGTCCTCCATTTGTATTGCCTTCGCCAGACGACGCTGAATCAGTTCCAAATCACGCTGCGGGATACCGATTCCGCTCTTGGACTTCTTATGAAACACGTGTAGTAAGTATACCTTATTGCCCAGGTGGACCGTGTATACGGCACGGTAGGCTTCGCGATCATGCGACACACGAATTTCATCCACAGCAACAGAAAACCCTTTCAACGGCTTCACAGCCACAAGCCTGTTGCCCAATTGAAGCACCGCAAGAGAGCGTCCAATCCTGTGCCTCACTGGAGCGGGAAGCTCATGGACCATCTCCCGTGTATCTCCGAGAAAAACAAGTTGCTTCCTAGACGTCCCCATCCTTCACCCTCCTATGCTTTGACAGTCAATTGCCTCCACGATCCTATAATAAACCGCCCCGAACCGAAGGGTCCAGGGCGGTATTTCAGTGTTCTAATGGATGCCTGATCGCGTCAGGAACTCAGCGACACCAGATAGGCGATGAGATCCGCCATGGCCTGCTGGTCGATGGCGGCTTCGAGGCCCTCGGGCATCAGGGACAGTTCCGCGCTCTCAACGGTCTCGATGTTGACGCGCAGGATCGTGTCCGCCTCGCCGCTCGCGCGGCTCAGCGTGATGCTGGTGGCGGTTTCGCCGGAGATGAGTCCGCTATAGGTCTCCAAGTCGAGTGTTTCGACGGTGTAGTTCACGTAGGCGGGATTGATCTCGCGGTTGGGATCGAGGACGTTGAGCAGAATGGCCTCCGCGCCTCGGTTGCCAATGGCCGAGAGGTCGGGACCGACCGCGAAGCCCTGTCCTTCGAGCTGGTGGCATTTGCTGCACTGCTCGATGAAAAGCGCGCGACCTTTTTCCTTGTCACCGGTCAGGGAAAGGGCGGGACGGTAGGCTTCTACAACCTGATCGCGGGCCGTGGGCGCTTGGGCGCCGAGAAGCGCAACGGCCTTTTCTTTTATGGTGGTGTCCGAATGATTCAGCAGGAAATGAACTCGGTTGGAGTCCAGATCCTTCGCGGAGAAGGTCCCCGCCTCCACAGCCGCAAGCAAACGGCTTACCCAGGACTTGCGGGAGAACAGCGTCTCCACGGCCTGGGCGCGAACAGCCGGGCTGAAGGCGCTGAAGTGGGCCAGCAGGGCATCGGCCCCCGCTTCGTCATCATAACCGCTCAGCGTTCGGATGGCCGCGACTTGTACGTCGCTGCCATTCTGTCCGGCGAGGATTTCGCCCAGCAGAGGCAGCGTCGCCTCCGCCGGGGCAAAGGCGAGGTTGCCGATGGCGGCGATCCGTTTCGGGGCTTCCTGGGCACCGTCTGCGGAGATCGTGCGGGCTTCGGCGATCATGCCATCGAGCAGCGCACGGGCCTGGGCGCTGCCCGCCATCACTTCGGGGGCCAGCGTCCCCTGGCCGCCCATCTGCATGCCGGTGATGATACCGCGCACGGCCGCCTGGGCCAGGGCTTCGTCGGCCCCTTGCAATTGCTCGATATCATTCACGGTAGAGGCGAGGGTCTCCCGGGAGCCGGTCGCCCCGGCATACTTGGCCAGTTCCTCCACCAGCGCGGGCGCCTTGGCGTTGCCACGGAAGGCATCGTTGGCCAGAACGATCTGGAGCACTTCACCGGCACCGATGTAGAGCGAGCTCTTCGCCGCGAGTTGGATCCATTCGTCGTCGAGATCGGCCAGGAGCAACCGGGCAAGGGCTTCATTGCGTTTGCCGCCGGTGGCCGCACCCAGACTGAAAGCAAGCTGGTAGCGGATCTGGGGCACCGAATCGTTCAACTGCGCCACGACGGCATCCATCACGTCCTCGTCGCTATCGAGGAAAGCCTCGGCATGACGGATGGCATGTTCGCGCACCTTTGGGGAGGGATCCTTCAGGCCGGTGAGCACGTCCTTCGCCGTAAGAGCGCCCAGGCTGTTGAGCGCATACAGCGCGCGGAGGCGGCCCTGGGGATTCTTGCCTTTGACCAGCAGTACGCGCAGGGCAGGGGCCGCGTTCGGATCTTGCTGTTCATAGAGCAGGCGGGCGGCCGTGTCCTGATGCCAGCCGTTGTCGTGATCGAGGGTCAATACCAATTCGTTCGTATCGGCCTCGTCCAGGCGGGGCAGTGGGCGCTGCTTGAAGCCCTCGGGCAGCACGCGGTAGATGCGGCCCCGGTCCCGGCCGCTGGTGAGATCGAGGTGCTGCTTGATGATGGGCGGCAGGCTGGCGGGGTGCTCGATGACCTCGCGATACATGTCCATTATATACAGTGTGCCGTCGGGCGCGTTGGCGTACTGGGCCGGGCGGAACCAGATGTCCTTGGATCGGACAAATTCCGTGTTTTCATCGGCCCGGCTCGCCTTAAGCTGGATCGCGCTTTCGTCGATAGTCTTGCGATGAATCAGGTTGCTGCCCACGTCGCCGACAAAGGCGTTGCCGTAGTACTCGGCGGGCCAGGCATCACCGCGATAGATGGTGACGCCAGTGGCGCCGGTGAAATAGCCCGCGGGCTGCCCGCCGCCTTCCACGATGCCAGGTACGATGCCTTTGGCGCGCAGGCGCGTGCGCACGATGCGCCAGGGCTCCACCGGGCTGATGCGGTATACCGTGGCCGCCGCGCCGTCGGTGGCGATGCTCACGTGGGCTGTGGGGGATGCCAGGTAGGGATTGCGCGCCAGGTAATGGTCGTCGAACATGATCTGCTGGATGTGATCGCTGTTGGAGCTGACGAAGCGTCGACCCCAGGCATCCAGACTCATACCGTGCTGACCGCCGCCGCTGACGGGCGTGAGCTTGCGGGTTTTCGGCTCGATCTTGAAGTCGCGACCGCGCAGGACGATGGGAAGGGCCGCCGGGTCGTTACCCGGCTTCACATCGGCGCCGGAAGTGCTCGTCGCGCCGACGATTTGGTTGTCCAGGCCCCACTGGAAGGTGTTAAGGAGGCCCTGAACGTTTTTCAGGCTGAATCCGGTGTAGACTACCTCGCGGACATCGGCCACGCCGTCACCCGTGGTGTCTTTGCAGTAGAGGATGTCCGGCGGCACGCCCACGAAAACGCCGCCGTCGTAGCAGATGACCGCCGTGGGCCAGGCCAGATCGTTGACATATACGGATCGCTTGTCAAAATGGCCGTCCTCGTCGGTGTCCTCAAGCATGGCGATGAGGCCGCGGCGTTCTTCATACTCCTCGGAGTAGTCGCGCATCTCCACCACGAACATGCGGCCCCGCTCGTCGAAAGACAGGGCGATGGGGTCCGCCACCAGCGGCTCTGCGGCCACCTGATCCATCTTGAAGCCGGGCAGCACCTCAAAGGAGCCCAGGGCGTCTTCGGGCATCAGCGGTGCGATGCGCGGCAGCTCTGCGGTGTAGTCCCGCTCCAGACTGTCGTTTTCGGCGTCCTGGGCGAGGGCGGATCCCGCACCGAGGGCCGCAACCCAGGCACAGGTCAGGGCGCGGCGCGCCAAGGGACTCATCCGGTTCGAATACTTCATCGAAATCTCCACGGGTTGATTCAGTTGCGGGATCGCGCGTGTCGGCGCGGAATTGATAGCGCGGAAGGGAGCGGGAATTCATTCCTCGCGGTCTACTTGACAGGCGGACGCCTAGTATCGGAGTTACCCGCCCGAAAATTCAACCTTGAATCTCGAAATAGCCGGGATGAATGTGTCGGACGCTCTTGCGTCTGACTGATCAGATGCGTTCAGGCTTACGGTTTGAAGGCCGTCGCGATTTCTGCTATTGTTAGGGTTCCGCGAGAGTTGGGGCGACCTTCACCATCCGCCCCGGAACGCCCGTTCCCCCTCCGCCGGTTCGCCGTCTCAGATACCTGCGGACCGATGGCCCAAGTTGTTTGTCGAACATCCTTTTGCATGGTTCAACATCAGTCAGGAGTACCAAACTCATGTACCGTTCTCTCCGCAGCACCGCCCTGACCGCGGCCCTGATGGCCGCCACCGTCGCATCGGCCGGCTCCATTACCGGCAAGGTGGTCTACGAAGGCAATGTCCCCCAGTTTAAGCCGGTGGACACCAGCGGCGATCCTTCCTGTGCGGCCCACTTCGGCGACAACCCGCCCGTCAGCGAGGTGCTGGTGCTGGGTGAGGGCAACACCCTGGCCAATATCCTCGTCAAGGTCACCAAGGGGCTGCCCGAGAAGACGTGGGACGTCCCGGCGGAACCTGTGGTGATGACCCAGGCCGGTTGCCGCTATGCACCCCACGTGGCGGTGGTGCAGTTGGGACAGGCCCTCAAGGTCCAGAACCCCGACGGCATCCTGCACAACGTGAACTGCCAGCCGAAAATCAATCAGCCGGCGAACAAGGCCATGCCGAAGAACTTGACCGAGATCGAGTTCAAGTTCGACAAGCCCGAGGAAACGCCTTTCCGTTTCAAGTGCGATGTGCACCCCTGGATGATGGCCTTCTGTGCCGTGATCCCCCACCCCTTCTTCGACGTGACGGAGAAGGACGGCGTGTTCACCATCGAGAACCTTGAGCCCGGCGAATACGAAATCGAAGCGTGGCACGAACGCCTGGGCGTCCAGAAGGCCACGGTGACCGTGACCGCCGACAAGCCCGGCGAGGCCAACTTCACCTTCTCCAAGCCCACCCGGGAATAGTAGAACGACCTTACAACGCCCGCTGCGCCGGGGCCAATGCTTCGCCGCGCCGGTCACTTGAATGTCGTGAGAATTTGACGGACCCGGGCAGCCGCGGCTGCCTGGGACCTTTCACCAACAGGGGGTAAGGTTCGTACTCATGGACGCATCAACCGGCAACCGGACCGGGCGCGGGGGATTCGCGCGACTCATCTTTTCCACGGATCACAAAGTTGTCGCCCTGCTTTATGTGGTGACCGCGCTCACGATGCTCATGACGGGTTTTCTCTTCATGCTGCTCATGCGCTGGCAACTTGCCTATCCCCTGCAGCCCCTGCCCTGGATCGGGAGTTGGTTCGCGGCGGATCACCCCTCCATGCCGGGTGGCGTCATCACCGCCAATTTCTATAACCAGTTGGGTGCGATGCACGGGACCATAATGGTCTTCCTGGCCGTCGTACCCCTGGTGGTCGGCGGCTTCGGCACCTATCTCGTGCCCCTCATGCTGGGCGCATCCGGCCTGGCTTTTCCGCGTCTGAGCCGCGCGGGGTACTGGTTTTATCTCAGCGGCATCCTGGTCCTGCTGGGAAGCTTCTTCTCGCCCGGCGGCGCGGCCAATTCCGGCTGGACGGCCTATCCTCCGCTGGCGGTAATCGAGAATGCGGGCCAGTCCATCTGGCTAGTGGGTATGGCCCTGGTCTACCTGTCCTCCCTCCTGCTGAGCATCAACATGCTCGTGACCATTGTCCAGTTGCGGGCCGAAGGCATGCACTTCATGCGCCTGCCCTATTTCGTATGGGCGCAACTGGTCACCGCCGTGTTGCTGCTGCTGGCCTTCCCGCCCCTGGCGGCCGCGGCCGTCATGCAACTCATGGACCGGCTCGTGGGCTCGAGCTTTTTCCTGCCCAGCGGCCTCGTCATCAGCGGCGAAGCGCTGGACGTAAGCGGCGGTGGCAGCGCCCTACTCTGGCAGCACCTCTTCTGGTTTCTGGGCCACCCCGAGGTCTATGTGCTGCTCCTGCCTTCCTTCGGTATCATTGCCGAGATTATCGCGAACAACACGCGCAAGCCCCTCTTCGGCTACAAGGGCATGGTCTACGCCAGCCTCGGTCTGGGCGTACTCTCCATGCTCGTCTGGGCCCACCACATGTACCTCACCGGCATGGGTGCGGCCTTGAGCGAATTCTTCCAGCTTACGACCATCATGATTTCCGTGCCCTCGGTGATTATCATCACCTCGCTCGTGGTGTCCCTCTGGGGCGGCTCGATCCGCTTCAATGTACCCATGCTTTACGCCCTGGCCTTCCTGCCCATGTTCGGCATCGGCGGCCTCACAGGGCTGCCCCTGGCCATGTCGGCTACCAACATCGTGCTCCATGACACCTACTACGTCATAGGCCATTTCCACTATGTGGTCGCACCCGGCATTCTTTTCGCCGTCTTCGCAGGTATCTACTACTGGTATCCCAAGGCCACGGGTCGGCAGATGAACACCCTCCTGGGCCACCTTCATTTCTGGCCCACGCTCATCTGCATGAACGGGATCTTCTCCCACCTCATCCTCCAGGGTTTCGCGGGGGTTTCCCGACGACTCTACGACGGCGGCGAGACGTACGCCCACGGCCTGGAGAATTTCGGACTGAATTCCGCCGCGACCTGGTCCGCCTTTGGCTTGGGCGTCGTGCAGATCTTCTTCATTATCAATTTCTTTGGCAGCCTTAAGTGGGGCAAGAAAGTGGACCGCAATCCGTGGAACGCGACGTCGATGGAGTGGTCGGCACCGTCGCCCCCCCTGCCCGACATCAATTTTGAGACGCCGCCGAAGGCGTACCGCGGGTCGATGACCTACAGCCAGCCTGGAGCCACGACCGATTTCACGCCCCAATGGGAGGAAGCCTGATGTCCACGCCTTATTCCACCAGCGCTCGGCCCGACACCGGCCTGTATAACAGCAAGCTCGGGATGTGGCTTTTCCTCGCGGCCGAGGCCATGTTCTTCGGCGCGCTCTTCTCCAGCTATGCCTTCCTGCGCACCGCCTCGGCGTCCTGGCCCGACGGATCCGACATCCTTCCGGCGACACCTGCGCTCCTTGCTGTGGTGGCGTGCGCCGTCGCTGCCGCCGCCGCGACCTACGCCTGGCGGGCCGCCTCGAAGCCGGGCGGCTTCCCCGCGCGGGCCCTCTGGATCGTCGCCGCCGCCAGCCTGGCCGCCGCTGTTTTTATGGCGCTCGGACTCCGTATGGAGTTTTCCGAGGGCATGACACCCGCCACGAATACGTTCTACGCCTGCTGGTACCTCATCACGGTGATGACCGCGGCGCATGCGGCCCCGGCGGGCGGCTATGCCCTCTTCCTGCTGTGGCCCCGCCCCGAGAAGGACGATGACGAATGTCTGTGCCTTCAGAACCGCATCGAGTGCCTGGGTCTCATGTTACAATTCGTCGCGCTCATGTGGGTGGCGACCTTCGCGTGCTTTTATGTTTTCTAGGATTATCTGGTAATGTCGCTCAAGGCGTTCCACTGCTTCTTTGTCGCTGTTGGCGTGCTCGCCTCCAGTGCCTACGGCATGTGGCGCGCTGCGGCGGTGCTGCGCGAAGGCGCTGGAGAACTGGCGCCCGCACTACTCTCTCTAGCCGTGGGAGCCGCGCTGTTGATACACGGCATTCACTTTTACAAACAAACCGAGAAGGATCCCTGGCTGTGAAGTATCTCGCGCTGATCTGCACCCTGCTGGCATCCCCCGTGGCCATGGCTTGTGCAACTTGCTCCGGTCCGGCGGACGCCCCCCAGAGCCAGGGTATGAACGCCGCCATACTGACGCTTTTTTTCATTCTCGGTATCGTCGCCCTGACGGTATGCGCCTTTGTCACCGCGATCGCCCTCCGCATCGCGCGTCATCAGCCTGAAGAAGATTCCGGGGCGCCCCTTCAACCCCAAACGCTGGCAGGTTCAACGTCATGAACTTCTATCCTTTCTCCTATTTCCCCGTGCTGGCCTCGGCCCACGGCGGCACCATTGATCGCCTCATGGTCATGATATTCAGTTTCATGTTTATCGTGTTCCTGGGCTGGCTGATCTTCTTCATCATCGCGCTTGTCAAGTTCCGCAAGGGGAAAAACCCCGAGGCCAGTGCCGATGGAGTAAAGGGCAAGTGGGTCTACGGCCTCGCGGGCGGACTCTTCGTCGCCGAGATGATCATTCACTTCGGCCTCGGCGGCGGCATCAGCGCGGCCCAGCTCTCCGCCATCAGCCCGACGGAAGACACGCTTCAGGTGCGCGTGCTCGCCCAGCAGTTTGCCTGGAACATCCACTATCCGGGCGCCGACGGAATCTTCGGCACTACATCGCCGAAATTTTACAACGACCAAGGGAATCCCGTCGGCCTCGATCCGGACGACCCCCACGGGAAGGACGACATCGTCACCTTCAAGCAGCTTTTTCTGCCCGTGAACAAGCCCGTTCGCATCGAAGTCTCTTCAAAGGACGTGGTACACGGTTTCTATCTGCCCGAATTCCGCGTCAAGC
>JBHEKR010000287.1:0-3513 GCA_041859365.1 Candidatus Hydrogenedentales bacterium | reverse complement strand
CAGGAAAAGGCCGGCGTCGATCGCCTGAAGGAACCGGTGGAATTCTCCATCACCGCGCGCAAGGAACACTGCGGCGATCTGGCGAAGGAACTCCGGGTCTACGTGGTTGACGAGCTCGAAGAGGAGCCCGTGGCGGTGCCCTTCCAGACCTTCAACCAGGGCGCCTTCCCCGGCACGCCGAACGGCACGAGCAACGACAACTACCTCCAGCACCCGAGCCAGTTCATCGAGGTGGTGGCTTTCGCCACGGTCGCGGCGAATCAGCAGCGCGTGCTGCTGGTCTGCTATGACAACCCCGCCGCCGAAGCCCCCGCCGCGCCCCGCTCCGATCTGAAAGTCAGGGGTGAGTCCCTCAGCGCGACCGTGGAGAATGATTTCTTCATTGCGCAACTGGACAAGAAATCCGGCCAGATTGCGGCTTTCACGCTGAAGGGCGGCGATGAGGAGCCCGTGCTGACCAATAGTCAAAGCGGCGCCCTCCACTGGAATCCGGACTCCTTCTCCGACAATGGCTTCTGGGGACACACCTTCTCCTGGGATCCGCCGGAGCGCACCGTAGTCACCGCGCGCGGTCCCCTCATGTTCCGCATCACCAACAGCGGCCGCATGCCCGGCTGGACGCCCCAGGTCTGGGCCTCGGTGACGTACACGTTCTACGCGTGGACGCCCTACGTGAAATCCACCACCAGTATGGAAGTGCGCGAACCGCTGAACGCTTCGGCCATCCGCAACGGCGAAGTGGTGCTCGACACCCACCTGGTTGATCACTTCGTGTGGCAGGAGAAGGGTGGCCAGTTGAAGCGCATGCGCACGATGCACGGGCCGAATTGGCAGGACGAATGGGCTACGCGCATCGACGCCGACGTGCCCTGGCTCGCCCTGACCAATGAAGAAAAGGACTACGGCATCGGCGCGGTGACCGTGGACCTCACCACCTTCAACCCCGATTCGGGCGAGGCGAACATGCACCGCTCCGCCTATTATCTGTACTACCACCATTTCTGGGGCACGCCCCTGACCTATTTCACGCGCGGACTGGTCTATCCCTTCAGCGACTACCAGCGCGGGCCCATTATCACGGTGCGCCCCGGATCGACCTACGTGGAAAAGATGGCCTTCGTGCCCTTCCACCTCGGGAAAGACCCCCAGCGCTATCAGACGATTATCGACGCCAGCAAGGTGCTCATTCAGCCCCTCGAACAGCGCTGGGGCCGGTAACGCTTTGGTGCGATAAGACGGATTCGACTGATAGGACCGATTGGGCTTTACAATGCCAAATCGGTCCTATCCGTCTTATCGGTCGTACTACATGTGGAGGTCTCATGCTTCGTTTGCTTATTTTCCTCTTGGTCGCTTTCGTCGCCAGAGTTGCCGCCGCCGAGCCACTCCCCGATTTCGGCGTGATGCTGAACGACGACGGCGACCTATCCTTCACCAGCCTCGACCCGCAGGAGTCTGCGCGCAATCTCCTCGCCCAGGTGGATTCCCTCGCGGGCACGCCGGTCAAAACGCTGATGTGGAGCGTGGGCGCAGGTTCAGAAATTCTGTATTACCCCACCAAGGTCGCGAACGACTGGCGATGGCGGCCCATCGCGGCGAAATACGAGGCAGAGTTCGGTTCCTGGCAGCGGAAGGCCGCCGCGGGCCTGGACGCGGGCGTGGACCCGATCCGCATTGCGGGCGAGCGGGCGAAGGCCCTGGGCATGTACTTCGTTCCGTCCTATCGCATGAACGACGACCACTTCATCTTCGATCCGGTGGACTATCCGCTCACGGGCAAGTTCTGGATCGACAACCACTCGACAATGAAGATCGGCTATTCCCCCCAGCCCGCCGACGAGCATTATGGCAACCTGCTGGACTTCACGCACCCGGAAGTGCGCCAGTATCGCCTGGATGTGATCTTCGAAGTCATCGCGTGCTACGAGGACATCCTCGATGGCATTGAGCTCGACTTTAACCGCTTCCAGATGATTTTTCCGAAGGATAAGGGCTTCGAGCGGGGCCACCTGGTGACGGAGATGATCGCCCAGGTCCGCAAGCGCCTCGATGATGCCGCCGAGCGCCAGGGGCGTCCCCTTTATCTTTTCGTGCGCGTGCCCCCGAGCCTCGCCGATTGCCACCGCATGGGCTATCGCATCGAAGACTGGATGAATCCCCGCATCGTGGATGTGATTCTGCCGTCCCAATTGATGACCCTGGCCCACGACATGCCCGTGAAGGAACTGGTCGATATCTGTGCGCCCGCAGGCGTCGCGGTAATGCCCAGCCTCTACCCGCGCACCTCCTATATGTGGCCCTTCCTCAAAAATCCCAAGACCGAGGACTACCCCAATCTGCCCTCGCGCGATGTGTTCCCGGAACTTTGGCGCGGCGCCGTGGCGAACTACTGTCAGCAAGGCGCGAGGGGCTTCCAGCTATTCAACTTCAACCTGCCCGCCGATGAATGGACCCACACGATTCTTCGCGATTCATCCACGCCCTTGCCGATGAACCTCGCCGCGCGTGCGAACAAGATCTTCGCCATCACCCCCGGCTACTATCTCGACTACACCGACACCTACGAATACAGGAAGCAAATCCCCGCGACCATCAAAGCGGGCGAGCCGAGCGTCTTCACGATCCAGATTGGCGAGGACTACAGCGACCCCGCGCGAAAGGCCGCGGTGGACTATTGCGCGATCCGTCTCGGCTTCAAGAAGGGCATCCCGCTGGCGGGCTGGTCCATGGATCTACAGGCCAACGGCATGGTACTGCACAAGGGGCCGGTGGATGGGAAACTGATCGAGACCCAGGGCGCGTTGGTGTATTTTCAGAGCGAAATCAGCGATATGGCCGCGCTCTACCACGGGAAGAACACGTTGCGGATTGTGCTGGAAGGAGTGCCCGAGGCGAGCCTTGAGGAGGTGCTGGTTGGGGTGTTCTTTCGCGAGCACGATTTGAGTTTGTGAACGGTAGATTCGTTCACCTCGAAGGCCCTGGAGCAGCCGTTGGTCGCAGCCAGTATATTTGGACCACGGAGCCACGGAGGCGCGGAGAAGAAGAGGAGTGCAAAGGCACCAGGGACCAGGGACCAGATACGGTACGCTTAAGTTCGAAAGGTTCTCCGCAGTTTCTCTCTCTCATTTGTTTTCTCCGTGCCTTCGTGTGCTCCGTGGTCGGCCGTACCTCCGATGAGCCCGCAGGCTCAAGTTTTGCGGCGAAATCTGCACCGAAAAACCAGTTTACGTCTCCGACTCGATGTTGTATCATGGCGATACTGATCTGCGAAACGGTGGTCATTCGGGAATCTGGATGCGGAGAGAGGATGTGCGCCATGGGATTTGGCGGCAGGTATCGGTTGGTCTTCCAGGGGTTTTGCCTGTGGACAGTGTCAGCTACCGCATGGGCCGACGGGGGATTTCTTTCCAAAGCCGAGAAGGCGGCCATGGCGGAGCCGGTGCAGAAGGCGGTCCTCCTGTTTAGGGATGGCGTTGAGGATCTCATCCTCCAGGTGAAGTACGAGGGCGAAGG
>JBHEKR010000196.1:0-3772 GCA_041859365.1 Candidatus Hydrogenedentales bacterium | reverse complement strand
GCTCAGGCGCGTGCTTTCGGCGTGGAGGGCATCCAGATTGGGCGTGACAATGTGGGGACTGCCCAGACAGGAGAGATCGCCGTAGCCCTGGTCGTCGGTCATAATCAGGAGCACGTTGGGCTGCCTGCGCGGAGTCTCTTGTGTTTGTGCGCTGCCCGGCAACGCGAGCGCGCCCAAGCCCGCCCCGGCGGTGCCGAGGAAGGCGCGGCGGGAAATGGACTGACGCTTATCTTGCGCGGAAAGGCGATCCATGGCGAATTTCCTTATGGGAATGGTAATGGATCTCGGGAGAACAATTGCCCGTCACCCCGTTCAAACACAAACCCCGAATTGTCCGCCGCTGTAAGTGCCGGTAAAACAGCGGGTTGCAGATCAGCTGATGCTGAACATACGCGGTGTCCCGACCTTGGCAGTATTTCAACCCTCATCATTGCTTTTGTCAGCAGGCTTGTGACCCAGCGAGACCAAGAGACTTGATTCAATTGACATCCTCAACCACTTAATCCAATGGTATACAGGTACGCCTGTGAATAGAACTATGTATAACCTCCAGTATTGCTCCTCTAGCTTCTTGTCGGTGACCCAACACGCGCCTGCAAAGACGCTGGTGAGAACCGCCGCCCACCATTGTCGTTTTATCTCAGTGTAATTTGTTCTCATGTTTTTTTTAACTCCGTATCTATGGCTCTACATTCAGCGAAAGGGTAATTTTTGGCCGAGTTTGTTCCAAATAGCCGAAGTTCAATCTCGGGCATTATTGAAGACATCGATTCCGGCGGGAGAATCTCAGAATAAAACTGCGACCCCAATTGAGGGGCGATTCCTTCGGGTCTTGCGTAAGTGATGCAATATAATGGTTTAAATTTGCTCGAGATCTATCTTCGCTTATTTAGAACAAAACTAGCCACAACCACATCCTCTGAGGAAGAGAACTAAGGGAATGAATCACCTTGAATTAGGGTTGGCGAGCTAGGTTTTGAAGAGCTACGACGCAACCGGATGGGCTCGCCGATATTCTGCAAGAATTGAGCGCGCTTTTTCTGCGTCGGCCAGTGACATGATTATGGTACAGGACTCGTACTCGGGGTCGCTCGGAGGTACTTCTTTGACCAGACTGGTCATCATGTTCTCATCACCTGCCCCGTATACCGCCTGTATGTTTCCGTTTGGGAGTAGCTTGTTCATGTTCGTAGGACAACCTTCATGATGAAATCATAGTAGTCGCGACTGAAGTTGGCTCTCAGCGCGTCTGGACTTAGTATACCAAGGCCCACGGTTTCTGCAAAGAACTCTTTGCAGCCCGTGGCGCTCAAGCGTCTATTGGGGTAGTACGCGCTATTCTTGCCGAATATGCCGCTCATTTGGGCCTTATACTCGCGCTGAAGTATTTCCGATAAGTCGTAACTTAGCAAGTGTCCCAATGCATGTCCTATTTCGTGCGTTGCCGTGCCACTGTATCCGTGGCTGCCGGTCCCCAGAATTACCTCTCTCCGATCTACGATGTATGCACCTCTCGCATGTTCCCAGGTCACTCCTCGCAGCGCTGTGGGTATCTGAACGCCTTGATATGCGGTATAGCTTGGAAAGCTCGCCACACCCCCCTTTCCGATCCGGATGCGGGCAAGCCCATGGGTCCGCAGCTTCGAAAGCACGCCCACTGGCACGGCCAGCAGTCCCGCCACGTGCTCGTGGACGATAGCAGCCTCCTGAGCGTTTATCCTCGCGTCGATGACGCGCAGGCCATCGCCAAGTTCTTCCGAAAGCCGACTGTAGTCTGAAATCGATATTGAATCTAAGAGCCGCACGCTGCCCCGAAATTGTCCGAACGGAGAAGTTGTTTCTACCAGAGCGCGATTATATGCTTTCCACGAAGGCTCGGCAACGATGATTTCGCGGCAAGGGCCCCAAATCCCCCGGTTGGAGCATCTGATATGCCGAGTCTCATTCGCATCCTGGCCACAGTCCTGCTTTTCCCAATCTCCGGCTGCGCCTCCCTCTCCAATCCCGCACCGGAATCGCGAACGTGGCAGGTTCACCCTGTCATTCCCGGCGGGCGCATCGATGCCATCGCCGATCTGGGCGAGGGCGTTGTGGTTGCCGGTTCCAGGAATCCAAAACCGGGTCATATCTTCCGGAGCACAGACTACGGCGAGTCCTGGACGGATCTGGGGAATGTACTGGGGGAGGAACTGCACACGGGGAGCGTGACGTGCCTCGCCTCCGCAGGTCACGGTGTGGCCTATCTACTCACGGGTGATGCCCATGTGTGGAAGTCGGAGGACTGGGGCGTGAACTGGCGGCCGCTGGGTCAGGTTTCGAACATGCCGCGCCATGCCCAGTTTCACCACAGCTACAGCATGACGGTGTTGCCCAGCGGCACGGTGCTCGTGAGCAACACGAATCCGACGGGCGGGCATGTGTTCCGCTCCGAAGACGGTGGCGCAAACTGGCAGGACCTTGGACCCATATCGACGATGGCCCTCTATCGCTTTGAGAAGGTGAAAGCGGGCGTGCTTGTGAACGGGTGGGCGGGCCGGGTCTACCGGAGTACCGATGACGGCCAAACCTGGCGCGATTGTGGGCAGCTCAGCGAGAAAGCGCTCTACGCCACGGAGTATCTGGGCAAGGGAATCGCCCTGCAGGGCGGGGAGGACGGACGGCTCTTCCGGAGCACGGACGATGGCGAGACCTGGGCGGAGGTGGCGCGCTTCCCCGATTCCGCGGATGATTTCGTTCATGTCGGCGATGGGGTGGTCATCTATACGACCTACACCGGCGAGAAAAACCTCTATCTTTCAAAGGACTATGGGCATACCTGGGAAAACATCGGGCCGGTACCTTCGGGGGTAGAGGGGGACACGTGGGACCATGCGGTGCCCGTGCGCTGTGGCCACAAGGTGGTCGCGGCAGGGGGGACGTCGACGGGACGCATCGCGACGTGGCGATAAGGCAGTGCCCGATCAAAAATGGGATTAGCGCGTAGCGCTTTCGGGGGTCGGCGCCTTCGCAATGGAGTACCACAGGTCGCCCAGCTTCACGATGACCGGCTCGTCCCGGTCGCAGAGTGTGTTGAGGTCGGTGTGCCGGTCCAGGAGGCCGTTCCATTCCGGCGACGGAATGGAGACCTTCGTGAGCGTTTCCCCGGCATAGCCCGCCTGACGCCAAGTTCCGTCGACCAGGGTGAACTCAATGTCGTTCCAGCGCAGTACATTCATGCGCGCGGGGGAGGCCGGCGGAGCCGCCGCCGGAATGGCCGAATCGGCGACTTCGGCTGAGGCGGACTCGGTCGCTTGGCTGCGCATGGCCGACCGACTGACGACACGCTCTTCTTTATCCTGATTGGCGACGCCCAGCGCTGGCTGGTCCGATTCTGCGGGTGCGGACTTCAGCGCGACCGTGTCACTGGCCGTGCGTCGCGCTGTTTCCGGTGCCGGGGACTCGACCGGCGTCGACGCTACGGCTTCGGGCGCCGCTGCCGGGGCAGCTTTGGGCATGGCCACACCGCCAAAGCCACCGCCTCCACCACCGAATCCACCGCCACCCGTTTCAGGTGCTGAAGCCTCTTTGGCCTTGACGTCACCATTCAAACCAGCGTCTGACTCGACCGCAGCCGTGGACGCGATCCCATCGAGCGCGTGGCCGGTTCCGGAGGCATCTAGACTTTCCTGCACGGGGACAGGCGCCGCTTCAACCGACTTGGCGGCACTTTCCTGCATCATTACGTCCGAGGCAGCTCCCTCAGCGGGCGCCTGGAACATCAGAGCAGATCGGA
>JBHEKR010000181.1:0-5898 GCA_041859365.1 Candidatus Hydrogenedentales bacterium | reverse complement strand
CAGGCGTTTCAGGCTCTGTTCGCATTCTTCAATGATTGATTCCGGGCGACCGTTGCGGTAGATGGTGCAGGGCGTGCCATCGTTCATCGTGGTGTCGAGCTGCTTCTGGCCCTCGGCACGGTCCCAGCGCATCCCGCACTTGGTGGCCAGAATGACCCCCTCGCGCCGACCGCGCAACGCCTGGCCCACCAGCCGCTCGCTGTGGCCCATGCCATAACTCGGCGCCGTGTCGATGCAGGTAATGCCCGCATCCAGCGCCGCGTGGATGGCCCGGATCGCATTTTCGTCGTCGGGTCCGCCCCAGTACCAGCCGCCGATGGCCCAGGCGCCGAAACTAACCACGGGTAGACGGAGACCCGATTCTCCGAGAGGGTGAAAACGCATACACAAAACTCCTGCTTTTCGCCTATACTGCTGCAAAGCATTATGCTGGGTACCGTGGCAACCGTGCAAGTGAGAAGAGGCGCGCGGGCATCCCCGGAACTTACGGCATCGTTTTAGTGTTTACCCTGTGGGCGGGTGTCTGCGCACGCGGTTTGACCCGATTTGACACACGTAATCAAAAGGATACTTCCATGAAAAACGTACTCACAGTTCTGCTGGGCGCGCTCCTTGGGGCCGTCGTCGGCGCGGGGGCAATGCATCAGTGGATTATGCCCCAGTTGATGGATTCGGAGACAAAATTGTCGGAGGCCGAGCGAAAACTGACCAGTCTTCAATCGGACAGCGAGAGCGCCGTGGAGAAACTGACCCGGCTTGAAGCCGAGCGCAACCAATACAGCGATCGACTGGCGGCCCTCCAGACGAAACTGGAAGAGGCCACCGGCGGTGAAGCCGTAGCTCCGGCCGATGTGGCGCTCCCGGAGGATGAAGTGGCGGTAGACGCCTCCGCCGAGACGCCCGAAGGCGCTCCGCCAGTGCCCCCGGAAGAACCCGAACGCGGACCGGGGCGCGGGCGGGGTGATCGCTGGGGCGGCACGCCCGAAGAACGAGAAGCCCGTCGCCAGGAGTTCGCCACGCGAATGCAGGAGAACATGTCCAATTTCTTCACGGGCGAGCTGGAAAAATCGGCCACGCCGGAGATGCAGGAGCGACTGGTCACCTTGGAACAGAAGACCCAGGAGATGTTCGACCTGCGCAATCAGATGCGCGCGGCGGAGACGGAGGAAGAGCGGGAAGCGCTGGGTCAGGCCTTTGGCGAGACCATGGCGGCCGCCCGTGAAATCATGCAGGAGCAGCAGGGCGACATGCTCGGCGCCATCGCCAACCAGTTTGGCATTACGAAGGAAGCGGACCAGGCCGCCTTTGAGCAGGCCGTGCGCAGTGCCATGGAAAGCCCCATGTTCAGCGACAATCCCGGGACGCTCTTTTGGAATGCGGGACGGCAGGCGGACGGTGGCGAGGGCGGCGGCGCCCGGGGCTTTGGCGGCGGTGGCTTCCGGGGCGGGCCGGGGCGCTGATGCGCGCGACCGGCAGACTTTCGCCAGGCCCGTACTCCAATCAAGATTAAGAAGAGAGCGCAAGGAGAATCAACGATCCTCCTTGCGCTCTCCGGCTTTTTCGAATGTACTCTTTTCCGATTTCCGTTACGGCGTGCTGCCGCTGATGGGGGCTTCGGCCTGTTTCGGCACCTTGAGCTTCCATCCGATCTGCACGAGGTCCGCGCTCTTGAGGTTGTTCATCTCAATCAGTTTCTGCTGGGTTGTTCCGAAACGCAGGGCGATCCGTCGGAGATTGTCGCCGGCGGCCACCTCGTAGACTTCATAGGTTCCCGGTGCGGGCGCGGACGCCTCCACGTCGACTTTCTCCGACACGGTGGCCTTGACGGAATCGGCCACCGGCGTGGGCTCCGTTCCCGGTATCGCCACGGGTAAGTAGACGACCAGTGAATCCGACGCGTTTATAACCGTCTCCTCCGGGTCGAGGCCATTCCACGACTGAATCTCGGCAATGGTCACGCCGTACATACCCGCGATGGCGCCCAGGGTCTCGCCCGGAGCCACGGTGTGTTCGCGCTTGTCGGTGTCGGGCGGTTGCGCAACGGTCACCGCTTTGACCGCGGCGGACGCTTCAGGCGCGGATTTCGGCGCCGTTTCGTCCACAGACTTCACTTCTTCACTCGGAGCGGACGGGGCAGGCGCGGGCGCTTCCACGGGGGCAACTTCCGGGGTGCTTTCGGGCGCGGGCGTTTCCGCAGGCGCGGGGGCCGGCTCCGTATCCGATGCCGTTTCCTTTGGCTCTTCCGGCGCGGGCGCCTCCGCAGGGGCTACCGACTTCTCTTCGACCGCTTTGTCCTCCACAGGCTTCACTTCCTCACCCGGTGCGGTGGGAGCCTGAACTTTGATGACCTGTCCGATCTTAACGACATCGCTCTCCAAAGAGTTCCAGGTCCGCAAATCCGCAGCGCTGACCCCATAGCGCTTGGCGAGGGCGTTCAGCGAATCGCCCTTTACAATGGTGTGCTCTGCCGGAACTACAGGGGTGGGCTCAGGCGCCGGGGCGGTAATGGGCGATTCCGCCGGGGCCGGTTCCGGCGAAGGCGCGGGGACGGGCTCTGTCGCTGACGCAGGTACAGGTTCAGATGTATCGGCGGGAGTCGGTGTGGGCGCGGGTGCCGCCGCAGGCGCTGTGGCGGGAACCGGGACTGGCTCCGGTGTCGGGGGTGCTTCCGTGGCCGGAGCCGAATCGGGAACCGGTGTCGTCACCGGCGCGGACGTTTCCGGCGGCACGGCCGGGGCTTCCGCCACCACGACAGGGGCCTCCGCTACGACGACGGCGGGCTGCGGCGCGGGCGCCAAGATGGGCTTACCCAGTCGTCCCAGCCCGTCCTTCATACGCTGGCGACTCGTCGCGAACTGTTCGGCGGGAAAGTCGCTGCGCTTGGACAGGCGTATAAAGGTATCGCAGATGGCCCGAAGCGAGGCCCGATCCGCGTCCTGCAGGATGACGGCATCGCAACCGCTGAAGAGGGCCTTCAGGGCGATCTCATCCCGGGGCAGATCCCGCGTCATGGGGTGGCGCGTGATGTCACTCGCGATTAGCAGGCCCGTGTATTGCCAGTCCTGCCGCACCAGCAACTGGAGCAACCGGGGCGACAGGGCCGCCGGGCGATTCGGGCGCTCCTTGTCAATGCCGGGCACGGCCATGTGCCCCACAAGAATGCCGGGAATACCCGCGTCCATGGCCGCCTTGAAGGGCTCCATGGCCGCCGCCAGAGCATCCATCTGATCGGCCGGGATATACCAGGTGCCTTCGGGCGATTTCACGGCAAGACCCGCGCCGGGGAACTCCCGTCCCACGGCCAGAAGACCCGCCGACTTCAGTTGGTCGATATAGGCCAGGCCAGGCCCAACCACAGCCTCGCCGCTGGTCCCCAGGGTGGCCAACTCCAGACGCGCTTCGGATACACCAGGAAGGTATATATCGAGCGCGGGACCGAGATACACACCCACGCCCTGCTTCAACCCCTCCCGGGCCTGAGCGACCGCGGCATCGGGGTTGAGGCCCTTCTCCGAGCCGTCCCCGTCAACCCCCAGCAGACGGGGCAGGGCATGATCGGGATCATTAAAGAGGATCAGGGGCGGATCGGTGATCTTCGTACCCAGACCTGTCGCCTGCTTGATCTGAAGCACCAGCGCCGACAGCTGAAGGGCATCGGTCACATTCTCAGGCCCCAGCACCACGCCGCCCGGTTTGAACTCATTCAGCCACTCCAGCGTGTCCACATCCGCCTTGGTGCCCTGGATGCCCGTGAAGAGGTGGGCGGCGGGCCAAAGCCCGTCCACGTCGGGGTCAAACGGCGGCATTTCCACATCCAACGCGGGCGCTGCGACGGGCGTGATGACGGGCTCCGTGGCGGGGGCGACCGTCGGTACGGGGGCAGCGGAGACGGGTGGTGGCGTTTCCACAGGCACGGCGCTCGGCGCCTCAGGAGTTGGGGCCTCCTGCGCCACGGACAACTCGGGCGGATTCTCCGGGACCAGGGGCGACTCCACAATCGTCGAGCGCGCCCCCCAGCCGATGACCGTGCCGATGACAATGCCGAAGATGAACGTCAGGATCAGATTCCTGGAAATCTCCGAAGCTTGCTTATATCCTTCGTTCACCGGAAGGCCTCCGTAATGGTTCCACCGGACCACGGCGCAACGCCGGTCCCGCCCAGATTCCGCGAAATATTGCATGGCACACGGCCCGCAGCCCCTGCGGGGACTATAGCATCTTAGGAGCGGCCCGTGCATATCGTTCCGGCTCTGGAGAAAATTTTGAAAACACCCCGGATTCCTGTGGTATACTTCGCTTCTCTTTTGAGGCGGTGTAGCTCAGCTGGTTAGAGCATCGGAATCATAATCCGAGTGTCCGCGGTTCAAATCCGTGCACCGCTACCATTTAAAGTATTGACGCCCAATGACTTACGAAAGTGACTTGTTGGGCGTTTTTCTTTTGATTCGGGGCTGTTACCCACATGTTACCCGAAATTTCCAATCGGCCATTCTCGCTCAGGTATCGCTCACAAGACTTACTTCAGGCGCTGATAAGTCAGCGTTTCAGGTCGTGGGCATGGGGGCATAATACCATGAAGCAGCGGGAACGAGTGCTTTCCCAATGCCTCGGACAAGAGCTCCATTTTGGCGCGTATCGGTCCTTCTGCAACTGCAGATTCACCGGCACACTTTATCGAATCCCGCGACGGCTCTGCTCTATTTCCTGGGCTCTACCTTCCCCATCAATGCGGCCTCCAGTCTCTTCCGAGCGGCGATGAAGTCTCTCCTGCGCTGTGCTGCTATACGTACTCCTGGCCGCATTGAATCGTAGCCCTGTCGTGACAACGGTGCCGCCGCCAAGTCCCGAAAGAACTGGCAAAGGGCCTCTCGGGTGGTGAACAGCGTACGTGAGATCACGACATGTTCAAGGCGTATACCTCCCACTCCCTGTTTCGCCCACCGCCAGATACACGTGAGATGAGGCTTCTTGCCTGCAACTCGGGGAAATATTTTCGCGGCCTCAGCCGCTGTCAGCAACTCATCATTCAAGGGGTCGATCATGGTCTTACCCTCCTTTGGGACGTGACCGCGACCATCATGATCCTGAGTCTCTGTACCCTCAGAGCTTCACGGTGGGCTCGGCCGTCGGAGGGCCCAATACGTATTGGGGGTGGTATCGGAGAACGCTCATCAGGGAAAACGGCCTCAATAGGGGCAAGGGACATCTATTGGGGTGGAGCTTCAGGGTCTGGAAAACGCACTCGCCAAAAGAAAAGCGCGGCTGGAGGTCTAATTCCAGCCGCGCGTTTTATGGTTGTTCAGTCTTTAGTATTTGATAGCCTTCGGAAGTATGCCACGAGCCGGTAAGTGGTTGCCGGTCCCCGCGATAGCCCGTTCAGGCACATGCTCGAGTTTGACACCGTCCAGTCCATCTGTCAGCCAGCGCCACACCGTGACGCGATGGGTTTTTTCCCGTGGACCGACGGGCAGATAGCGGCAGCTTCTGTCATCGTCAGTAGTTTTTCGTTAATGACGTCGATCATCGAGCGCCAATCGCCGAGACCCGAGAACCAACGTCCATGCGAGCTTCAGCTTCGAAAAGGGAAGAGGCCTTTTTCGCGATGGGCCTCTTCCAGGGCATTACAGGATTCCCTTCATCAACGGTGGTGCCATTATCCATCGGAATCTCCTCTATGTCTATGGAGTCTTCATTGCGTTCAGAATTCTCTTGAGCCATATCCGGGTCCAAAACGGCTGGCAACACGTCGTCGCTATCTTGGCCGTCTCGCCCATGAACCTGAAGGGCCGCGCCTTCGGCATCTTTGTCAAGGACGATTTCAGAGGTCTTAGTACAGTCAGCTACGACCACAAGCGACGCGTCAGCAGTATCGGCCGGTTCTTCTTCCTTGTCGCCGAT
>JBHEKR010000134.1:0-2943 GCA_041859365.1 Candidatus Hydrogenedentales bacterium | reverse complement strand
CGTCGTGGTCAAAGCTTCCCCACTCCCCACGGCCTTCGGGTACCGGATAGCTCCCATCGGGCGCATTTTTCAATTTGAAGGCATGGCTTGCGGTACGCAACCCGATGACAGGTTTTCCCGATGCCGCAAAATCGCGCAGCCGCTGGAGCTGCACCAATGGTAGACCGAGCCGTCGCACAAATACGATGGCCACATCCGCCGTGGCCAGATTCTCCGTTCCAGGAATGCTGTGTCCCCCCTCGCCGTGGAGCACGGAAACGTGCATGCCCTCCCGATCCCGAAGGTAGCGGGCAAAATCCGGAATGGTCTTGTCCGCATGGTAGTGATCGTCGCTGACGATGAAAGCCACATGGGGGCGCTGATCCGCGGCGGGTCGAAAGGCCGCGCTTCCCGTCAGGTCGGTACTCTCGATAGTCTGAAAGCCGCGCTGTTCGACGCCCTCGATGGCCAGTTCCCGATCACGATCGGAGTCCCCCGGCGAACCAATCGTCAGATCGCGAACTACCAGCGCGTCCAGACCGGGATAACGCATCGTGTAGAGTCCCATGGGCCCAATGGTCTGTTCAAAGCCGTTGTTGACGTTCAGGAGGACTACAATAATATTGGCGATATGGCGCTGCTTGAGGAACGTGATGAGCTCCTCCCCCTGTGCGATTACATCCTCGTCCCCAATTTCAATCGAGGGATGCTGCCGCGTCTGAAGGTTCACGGTGCCAATCGGTCCACCCCAAGCCGGGTCGAAGGGCGAAATCTGCGGCACGATATGCGTCACCTGCGAGGCCGGAGCCAGCATCACTGCACTCTGGCATCGTGCCCGTTGCGGTGTACCCTGGTAAGAGTCCACCGCATCTTCGAAAGCATGAACGACGAGCATGCCCTGTTCACGGGCGGCGTGGGCCGCCGCGTCGATGTGGGGCGCGATTTCGTCCAGGCGCCCGGTTTCCTGGATCGTCGTGCGATAGTCCGACCCCGCCACGATCACCAATGCGGTTTTCGCAGGTTCCCATTGAAGGGTTTTGTGGACATAGGTGAAAGGATAGTCGCTGACGGGCGCATCGAGCTCCGTGTTGACCTTTTCGGGCGCCACCCATTTCGAGGTTTCCACCTGGCCCCGGGCGTGCAGCAGAAGCGCCGCCTCGGCGTGGGTTGCAGCCCCCAGCAGGGCGATTCCCGCCACAAACCGTCTCACGATAGTTCCGCGTTTCATTTGTACGCCTCCCGTCTGTCGTCCTGCACCCGATGTCAGACCTGCATAGCCCAACAGCCCTATGCTACGCTCTAGCGCCTCATTTGTTCTACTGGCCTGCCTCTATTACCCAAGGCGAACAGGAAGGATTCCATGACCCAATTGCATAACAAGCACGTCCTCATAACCGGCGGCACGCAGGGTGTCGGCGCCCTCCTTGCCGCGGGTGTCCTGGAGCGTGGTGCAAGTCGCGTCACCCTGTGGGATGTCAACCAGGGTGCCCTCGATACCCGGGTCGCGGAACTGCGGGAACGGGGTTTCACTGTTGAAGGCGCGCAGGTCGATCTGGCGGAGCCCGACCAGATCCTTCGAGCCGCCGCCGCACTCCCGGTGAAGTGCCCCGTAGACATCCTGGTGAATAACGCGGGTATCGTGGTGGGCAAGGCCCTCGTCGATCAGAGCCATCAGGAGATTGAGCAGACTCTTCGGATCAACACCCTGGGCATGATCCACGTTACGCGCGCGATCCTGCCCACCATGCTTTCCCGGAAAAGCGGACACCTTGTGAACATCGCGTCGGCTTCGGGCTTCATTCCCGTGCCCCGCCTCACCACCTATGCCGCCAGCAAATGGGCCTGCCTGGGTTTCTCCGAATCGCTCCGTGTCGAGCTGCAGGGCTGTCCGGGACTCCGCGTGACCACGGTGTGCCCGAGTTACATCAAGACCGGCATGTTCGCCGGGGTCGCCGCCCCTTTCGCCGCGCCACTGCTGGAGCCGGACTATGCCGCGCGGCGCATTCTGCGGGCCATTGAGCGCAACACGTCCATGCTGCGCATGCCCTGGATCGTACATGTGGTCCCCATGCTCTACGCCGTGCTACCCGCTCCGATATTCGACGCCATCTGCGGACGCATGCTCGGCATATACGGCTCGATGAACGCATTTCGCGGCCGGGAAACCGACAGGACAGGGGACCACTAACGACACCCACGCTCCCCCGCCTTCGGGCAGGCGCGTGGAATGGACTCGCTGTCCGGTCTGCGAGGCATACAATCCGCAGAACCGGACAGCCAGCCGGTGCTCAGGCGCAGGGGAGCTCGTAGCCCTCGCGGTAGGTGCGGGATATCAGATTGTTCGCTGCATCGTCGCCGACAAACTGTTTCTTGTCTTCGGTCAGCGTTAAAGGACGTCCGACCCGTGTGCCGATATTGGCGAGATGGCACAGAACTGTGGACTTGACCCCTTCGCTGATGGGGGCATTCAATTTGTCTGGTGTGCCCGCCTTCGCACAGGCCACAAAATTCGCCACGTTCGCGGCAAAGTCGTGGGAATCCCCCGTGCGCTTCCGCTCCTGACCGATAAGACTTAGAAAGCACCCTTCCCGGCCGATTTCAACGGTACCCTTGTCACCGTAAAAGAAAACACCGTTATCGTGTCCGTCCATCTTGTAATTGGTCCACAGGCGCATTTCAAACATGAGGTGAACGTCGTCATACTCGTAGATGACCGTCTGCGTATCGGGCGTTTCGTGGTCGTCATCATAGAACAACTGAGCCCCCACGGAAGTCGCGCGGTTCGGCAGATCCACGCCCATGCCCCAGCGCATGACATCGATCTGGTGCACGCCGTCGTTCCCAGCATCGCCTGTGCCGAAATCCCAGTTCCAATGCCAGTTGTAGTGCCACCGATTTTTCGAGAAGGGGCGTTTCGGGGCCGGGCCAAGCCACCGATCGTAGTCCACGCCTTCGGGAGCCTCG
>JBHEKR010000129.1:0-22638 GCA_041859365.1 Candidatus Hydrogenedentales bacterium | reverse complement strand
CTGCGGGCCTACGTAAAATCCAACCGATGGGACGCCTTCTGGCAACAGTATATGAACCTGCCGTGCGCCGCATGAGCGGTAATATCAGAACTTCACCCTATTCAAGTGAAATGGTATTTTTGGGAATTGGGTCTATTTAGGATTTGGATACGTCTGTGTATGGCCAGTCTCGTACTAGGCGAACTGGTGTTTGTTCAAGCGCAGCCCGCAGTAAACGGGGTGAGTCACCCAACACCAAATCCAGAGCACCTGGCCATTTTGAGGCAAGGCGTCGGAATTTGGAACAAGTGGCGTGCGGATAATCCTACAATAATTCCTGACCTTTCTGGCGCGAGCCTTGCCAAAGCGGACTTGAGTGATGTAAATCTCGGGAGAGACTTACACATCAGCCCCAACGACGAATTGAGTATTGACCCGAGCCTGCGAACCAACCTCAGTGGGTCCATCCTCATTGAGGCAGATCTTAGTCATGCGGATCTATTCGGGGTTGACCTTCGAGGCGCAAATTTGCAGGGAGCAGATCTGCGTAAGGCAGATCTCTTTTGTGGGCTCTTGAGCAACGCAAACCTTAATATGGCGAAGTTGAGTAACGCAAATTTGAATTGTGCAGATCTTCAGAACGCATCGCTTAGCGGTGCGATTTTAAGTCCGACTCGTCTCAGCGAAGTTAATCTCATTGGGGCGAAGCTCAATGGCGCAGATTTGAGTGGATCACAACTCCATTCTACGAAACTCAACGACGCGATTATTAACGGCGCGAATCTCCGTGGCACGGACTTGATGGATGCCGACTTAGGTTCGGCTGTCCTGAGTAAGGCAGATTTGACCGGAGCCGTTCTTACCGGAACAAAGCTTGCGGGTGCCGATCTGAGCTTCTCTCGGCTTGGCGACTCAGTATTTGATCCAGAGTCCGTTCCGACTGCACGGAAGTTGGTTGGCGCAACTGGACTGAGAACCGTGAAGTTAATAGCGCGGCAATTGGATACCGGCGTCATTGCATATGACATTGGTGCAATGGTCGAGTTGAGGGAAAGCGCAAAGAGTACCGGGCTTCGCGACATCGAACGAGATCTGACATGTGCAGTTGAAAGAATACGCAATTGGAACCCGAATCGAGAATGGTACGCACGAATTCTTTCATGGATCTTCTTCGACCTGACTTGTGAATACGGTGCCGCACCTGTGCGGCCACTAAGGCTACTGATTTGCAGCATGCTTGTCTGTTCAGTGTTGTACGGGGTCGTATTCTTCTTGTTTCCAACTACCAATGTTTTCGTAGAGTTCTTGTCGAGGAGTAAGAATACGCTAATTTCGAGAAAGCTATCCCGTTTGGCGCAATTCAAGGGTCCTATGGTGCCAAGTTCCGTAAGCAGCTTAAAAGGGTTGGTGAAGAAGTCTCGTTTGGCGTGGCTGTCGCCGGCAATAGATGTCTATCAACGCTGGGCCATTAAGGCCATGTGTATCAGTCGTGTTCCTCGGCTTGCTCTGTATTTCAGCTTACAGTCGGCGTTTAACATTGGATATCGAGAGTTTAATATTGGTAACTGGCTCGGGCGTCTCCAATTCAGACCGTACAGTTTGCGTGCGCAAGGACCCGTTCGGTCAATTTCGGGTTTGCAGTCCTTGATAGGAGTCTATTTACTTGCACTCTGGATTCTGTGCACATTTGGGCGACCATTCGGTTGAAGGGGCGCGATCCAAGCCACCGTCCGCGAGTTCCGAGCGTCGAGGCGACCATGGCATCTGAACTCTTTGGAAATGACGTCGCTTCCCTGGCGGTTCGCCGCGAGCGACTATAAAGGTGCATTGACCGGGTTGAGCCTGAGCGGTACTATTGCTGTCCCAACGTTTCCAAGAAAGGCCCCTCCCCATGCCACCAGACACCGCTCCCACTCCCCCCAGTATCTCCCCCTATGCGAAGTACACCGCCCTCGCCGTTGCGCTGGTCGCCGTCCAGGCGCTGGTGCTTTTTCTCCTGGGCCAGCCCCCTATCGCCGCCGATGGTCATATCAAGCTGTGGGAGGGGGTGGTGTTGAGTCCGGGGAATTCACAGCATCTTTCGGATTGGTATACCTTTTCCCATATTCTTCATGGGATGTTGTTTTATGGGCTGGTGTGGCTGGTGTTTCGGAAGCAGTCGGTGGGGGTGCGGTTCTTGATGTATGTTGGGCTGGAGGCGGGGTGGGAGATTTTGGAGAACACGCCGATGGTGATTGATCATTATCGGCAGCAGGCGCTGGCGCAGGGGTATACGGGGGACAGCGTTTTGAATTCGGTGTCGGATAATGTGGCAATGATGCTGGGGTTTCTGGTGGCGTGGCGTTTGCCGGTGTGGGCGGTGGTGTTGCTGGGGTTGGGGATGGAAGGGTTTGTTGCGTATTGCATTCGGGATAATCTCACGTTGAATGTGATCAATCTGATTCATGTGTTTGATGGGATTGCGGCGTGGCAGGCGGGGGGATAGGGAATTTTGAATTACGAATTGAGAATAGTGAATGGCGAATGACCACGGAAGGGCACGGAATTTCATGGGAGTGGGGAGCGGGGGCTTTCATCCCCCGGAAGCGGGGCAGTGAGGTTGGCCTGCCAGGGCGAGCGCCGCGCCGCCCACTGTCATCATTGTGGTCAGTTTCATGGCCTTCGTCCTTCTGTTCCATTTATCGCGCGCATTGCGCAATCAGTTTTTTGTCCATATTGGCCATCCATGGCGCGTGTGTTCGCAGGATTCCTTCCGGCTCTGCGTTTCGGCGAGGCGTTCATCCCGCATTCCTCGGGTGTACGCCTCCACACGGATATCGTGTTCCAGGACGAGCATGGCCAGTTTGTCGAGCTTCGCGCGGATGACCTTCAGGTCATCCTCGTTTAACTCGGCCCATTTTGCTTTCAGGCGGCGGGAGAATTCTTCCCAGGTGCATTCTTCGGGATCCCAGCTCATTGGCGACTCCTTGGCACGGGGCCGGCCCGTTGTTCAGACGCCGAGGCCGCCCAGGAGCCAATAGAGCAGCACAAAGACGATAATCGTGCTGATCAGTCCACCGCCCAATTTCCACGCACCCAGTCCGGCAAGTCCAGTTCGAAGCATACCCATCGTTTTGTCCTTTCAAGATAGTCGGACGCGATTGCGTCATACCGTTGCGTGAGGATGGGGAGTCCACACCTGATTGGCATCGTAACAGGGGCAGGCGAAGACTCGGCAAAGTTGGGGTAGCGCTTTGGTTACGATTCCGGTGCCCGGCCAAAAAAGGCAGGGCAGCCCGGATTAGGGCTGCCCTGCGACTAATTTATTCAGTAGCTCGATTTGTCCTGGCTTAGTTCGACGTGTGCTTTTCGCCGGTGGGGTCTTTGAAGAGGAGGGCGAAGCCGAGGGCGATGACGATGGCCATGATGGCGGGGAGCATCCAGACTTGTTGCCAGTCGAATTTGGTGACTTCGGTGGCTACGCCGTCGATGGTCTCGGTGAGCTTGGTGCTTTTTGCGGCGGACCAGCGTCCGGCGATTTCGTTGCCGATAACCATGCCGATGCCGTAGGTGGTGAGGGCGAAGAAGCCCTGGGCGTTGGAGCGCATTTCTTCGGGGGCTTCTTTGTCGACGTAGATCTGGCCGGTGACGAAGAAGAAGTCGTAGCAGATGCCGTGGAGGATGATGCCGGTATAGAGCATGAAGACCATGGCGTCGTTGTTGCCGAAGGCGAAGAGGGCGTAGCGGAGCACCCAGGCGAGCATGCCGATGAGGATGGTCTTTTTGATGCCGAGTTTTTTGAAGAAGAAGGGCATGAGGAGCATGAAGATGACTTCGGACATCTGGCCCATGGTCATTTTGCCAGCGACGTTTTCCATGCCGGTGTCGTTGAGGTAGAGGTTGGCGAAGGAGTAGTAGAAGGCGAGGGGGATGCAGATGAGGAGGGAGCTGATGGTGAAGACGGCGAAGGAGCGGTCTTTCATGAGGGTGACGGCGTCGAGGCCGAGGAGGTCAACGACGGAGGTCTTCTTGCCCTTGCCCTTCGGGGGGGTGTCGGGCAGGGTGAAGGAGAGCACGCCCATGATGATGGCGGCGATGGCGCCCATCTTGAAGGGGGTGGCGGTGGTTTCAATGCCGGCGAATCCGAGTCCGCCGAGGGCGGAGATGGCGAGTCCGGCGGCGATCCAGCCGAGGGTGCCCATGACGCGGATGCCGGGGAATTCCTTTTCGGGGTCGGTCATCTGGTTGAAGGAAATCGAGTTCACCAGGGCGATGGTGGGCATGTAGCAGATGGTGTGGGCGAGCAGCACGACGAAGAAGAGGCCCGGGGAGGTGATGGTGGAGGCCCAGTAGAGGAGTCCCGCGCCGAGGAGGTGGAGGATGCCCATGACGTGCTGTGCGGAGAAGAAGCGGTCGGCGATCATGCCCACGAGCAGGGGGGAGACGATGGCGGCGTAGCCTGTGGTGGAGTAGGCGCGGCCAATGTCGGCGCCGCCGAATTCGAGGCCCTTGCCGAGGTAGGTGCCCATGGTGACAAACCAGGCCCCCCAGACGAAGAATTGGACGAACATCATAATGGAGAGTTGAATGCGGATGGCCATACTCATGGCGGGGGGTCCCTTCCTGTGGCAGCGGGGGGCTGCCGTCTTGTGGTCAGATGCTTCCGGCTTGGGTGCGAAGGTGCGGCCGCCATGGGGAGCAGGATGCCCGAGGGTTTTCCCCGATGCCTCGCGGTCGCTGGCTCGCATGGGGTAAGACTAGAGAATTGGCGGTGTAACTGTCAAACCGTGGGGGAATTGAGAATAGTGAATGGTGAATAGTGAATTGAAAGCGTTAACCATCATTCGCCATTCACTATTCTCAATTCGTAATTCACGAAGGCCACAGTTGGCTGATGGCCGCTTCGAGGGCGGTGGGGGTGGTGATGACGGGGTGGACCGTGGCGCCGAAGGTGGTCTCCAGTTCGTTCAGGGTGCGCAGGTCCAGGGGATCGGCCATGGCCACGACCACGGCCCCGCGGGCGTGCTTCAGCGGCAGGCAGCCCCGGTTGCGGGCGAGGCCGGCGGTAACGGTCCAGGCGACCTCGGGGTCGATCTCTTCCATGGGCAGTGGGGCCAACAGGGGCAGTTGGATCTGGCGGCTCAGTGTGCGGGCGATTTCGCCCTCGGCCAGGCCCAGGTGCGCCATCAGGATCTCGCCGAGTCGACCGCCCTCCACCTTCTGGATCTCCAGCGCCTGCACGAGCTGGTCCTCGGTCAGCAGGCCATCCTCGATGAGGAGCATGCCCAGGCGCATCTTCAGGGCGGCCGTGTCCTGGCGATCGAGGGCCACCGTCGCCTCGCGGATGCTTTCCTCGCAGGCCTGCTCCAGCGCGCTGAACAGCTCCGCCTGCAAAGGCTCCTGCATTTCATCCGACACGGCAATCGCTTCGATCAGGGCCTGGCAGAAGGCGCCGCAGGTTTCGTAGCGCCGATTCGGGTCCTTGGCGAGCCCCTTGAGTAGCACTTCATTGATCGGATCCGGTAAACCCGTCACGGGAGGCGCGGGCTTCATCTGGATCTGAGTGATGATCGAGCCGGAGACAAAAGGGGGCCGTCCCGCCATCAACTCGTAGAAGGTCGCCGCCAGGCTGTAGAGGTCGCTCCGTCCGTCGAGGCGCTCGCCCATGAGCTGCTCCGGGCTCGCATAGAGCAGCGTGCCGCTGGTCAGCTCGCCCGAGAGCCTTGCCTGCACCTCGCGGGCGGTCCTTGCAATGCCAAAATCCGCCAGCAGGGCCTTATTCTGCGCGTCCACCATGATATTGGCCGGTTTCACGTCGCGGTGGAGGATTCCTTCGCCGTGGGCATAGTCCAGGGCGTCCCCGAGCTGTTGAATCCAGGGAACCAGTGCGCAGGGCGCAAAGGGCCGCCGCTGTCCATAGAGCAGTTCCGAGAGGTTGCTTCCGTCGATATACTCCATGGTAATGAGGCGGTTGGCCTCCGTCTCCCAGAAGGTATAGACCCCCAGGATGTTCGGATGGCGCAGGCGCCGCGTCAGCAGCACTTCCCGCTTCAGGTCGGAGACGGCGCGGTGGTCGTCATAGAGGTCCGGCTTCAAGATCTTGCATGCAACGGGCTCGTTGTTGAGCTGTATATCTTCCGCGAGCCAGACCGAACCCAGGCCGCCCCGGCCGAGCCGCTCCACTAGACGAAAACGGTCCATCATCAGGTGCCCGGCGAAGGCATTCTGGCACACCGGGCACAATGTGGTATCGTCGGGCGACTCTGTGTAGCAACTTGGACAGCGGACCATCCTGAACTCCTTCCCTGAGCGTCCCATTGTAGCAGGGTGCTAGCGAAAGTGCCAGAATGCCCCGAAATTGAACACTTGGGGGCGAATAGGCGCAATTTGTTCATTTTGAAGGGCTTACCTGAGCCGATCCACCGGGAAAATGGGCTCTGGCGACCGGAAGTCTCTTCCCCGGGGAATCTACAGACAGCGCAATACTGATCAGCGCGAATGAATAGGCCGTGCCGGACTGCGTCCATTAGGGTAGACGCAAGGCATGCGGTGAAAGGACAACAGCCATGAACATTCAAAATACAACCAAGCGAATTGCGAGTATCCTCGCCCTCGCCGCCCTCTATCCCCTGGCGGCCAGCGCGGAGGGCGTCCTCCACGGTCGCGTCAGTTTCGACGCGGGCGGCACCCTGATCAAGGGGAGTCAGGAGAGCGACTGGAGCAGCGCGTCGGTGAATACCCTTGTGCTCACCGGTGACACGCTCTGGGTGGACAATGGCGGTACCACCGAGGTGGAATTCTCCGGTGGCGCCTTCCTGCGTATGGCCGATGGCAGCAAGGCGGAGGTATTGGATGTTCCGCCCAACGCCACCATGCGCGGCTGGATCGGCTCCTTCTATATCCAGCGCCTGAGCCGCAGTTCCGGCTCCATGGTTTTCTACACGCCCGCCGCGATTATCGAAATCGACAACGACGCATCCGTCCGCGTGGATATCGTGAACGAAGGCGTAACCACCGTTTCCACGCGCTGGGGCCGGGCCACCGTCCGCACCGAAGCGGGTGGCCAGGTCGAAGCCCATGCGGGCCGTCGCGTCTTCGTGGAAGCGGGCATGCTCCCTTCCGAGCCGACGCCCTATGACCGTACTGCGGAAGACGCCTTTGACCAGTGGAATCGCGAGCGGGCCGAATTTCTGGCCACCGGCGGATCCACGACACCGGCCTCCGTACCCATCAACAACGACACCCTCGGCGTGAGCGATCTCGACCGCTACGGCGAATGGGTCTACATCGACAAGACGCCCTACTGGCGCCCCACGGTCGTCGTGGACTACACCCCGTACCACAACGGCTACTGGAACTACGTGGGCAACGTGGGCAACGTCTGGGTGGGCAACTACCCCTTCTGCTACGTCACTTCGCACTATGGCTACTGGGACTACAACCGTACCTACGGCTGGGTCTGGGGCTATCGCCCCCAGTGGAGCCCCGCGTGGTGCGCCACGGTGCAGTATGGCGACTACTTCGTTTGGGCGCCGGTGAACCGTTACTACCGCCCCGTGTACCCCACGACCTCCGCCTACTTCAGCGTCGGCGGCGTGGCCTTCGGCTACCTGGGTACCTCCTATTGCCACGTGGACAGTCTCTACATGGGGCCGTCCTACGTGTACTACACGAACAACGACCCTTTCCGCCGTTACTGTAATACCCCCAACATCACCATCAACATCTGGAACATCAACACGGGCGACCGTCGCCCCCATGTGCGCGTCCCATACAATGACTCCGTGACCACCGTGCGCGACTATACTCCCCGTCGGCAGATCCGCGGCGCGGAGACCCTTTATGCTTCCGGACGTTCCGCCGGCGAACGGGCCCGCAGCCTCGAATCCGTATCCGGTCGTGAGTCCTTCAGCCGCACCACGCGCACCGGCGGTGAATTCTCCCGGACCGACGTCACCCGGATTGACGCCGACAGCCGCTCCCGCAACGTGCGTATCAACCAGGAAGCCCCCGACTACGCACGGGCATCTCGCAGCAAGCCGATTGTCGCGTCCAACACCCGCACCCGCGGCGCACAAGAGGGAGAAGCCGTAACGGTGTCCAATACCCGCGACCGCCAGGGCAGCAGCCGCACCCAGGCCGGCGAGCCCCGAAACAGCGAAGCCACCCGCACCGGCTCGACGGACCGCGGCGGTGATCACAATGTTGAGCGCAGTGGTGACCGTGGCGCCAGCCGTGGCGAGACTTCGGCGGAGCCCTCCCGCACGGCCCGGTCCGACATCGATCCCGGCTTCGGCTCGACCCCGATCCGCACGCAGCGGACCGCACCGACCCGGACCCGTGTGCCGGAATCCGGCCAGACCGTAACCCCGGACCGTTCCAACGATACGCCCGCCACCCGGACGCGCGTGCCGCAGACGGATTCCAGCAGCGCGACCCGCGGCACCCGCAGCACGGCGGAGCCCGGTCGCACGCCGACCCGCACCTCGGTGCCCCGGATAGAGAGTGCGCCCACGCGCACCGCCACCCCGCGCAGCAGCGAAGGTTTCGTGGAGCAGGGCCCGAGTGTCCGCACGACCACGCCCACGACCCGGGAGCGGACCCAGCCCCGCGAGAGCTATACGCCCCCGAGCCGCACGGTAGCGCCCGAGCGTTCCGCGCCCAGTGTCTCCAACAGCCGCCAGCCGCGTTATTCCGAGCCGGTGCGAAGCCAGGAGCCCCGCGTACAGGTGCCGGACAACAACCGGTCGACGCCCATGAACCGCGCGCCGATTGCGCCGCGCGAGGATATACAGCCCCGGGCCATTCCCCAGGAAGCGCCCCGCTCCAGCGAACGGAGCTACCAGGCCCCGTCGCGCAGCAACGACAGCGCCCCGAGTTTCCAGTCGCCCCGGGTGGACAGCAGCCGGAGCGAAAGCAGCGGCCGCTCATCCGGCGGTCGTGAAAGCGGTGGCCGCGAAAGCGGCGGACGTGGCCGCTGACCGGCGTCGAATGGATTCGAAGCCAATTTCAACACTCAAGGAGTGATGGACATGAAAACGCAACGTAAGCAAATGAAGCAGATGGTTCTGGCGGCACTCGTTCTTCCCGCGGCGCTCTTTCTGGGCGGGTGCCCCTACTACCCTGGCGGCGACACGGATCAGGCCGAATACGACGCCGGCTTTGTTGTCGGCTTCGCCCAGGACGATGAATACTGGCAGGGCTTCGATGACAGCTACGATACCGTCGATGGTGGCGAGATCTATTACACCGGCGACCTGATCCCCGTGCTCGACGAGATCTCCTACGACGCGGGTTACTACGACGGCACCTGGTACGCCTACAACGACGGCTACTTCGTGGCCTACGACTACGCCTTCGCCATTGGATTCAGCGAGGGCTACTACGTGGCCCACAACGAGAACTGGGAGGCCTTCCTGATAGCCGACGAACATGTGGAATGGCTCGACGGCGGCTTCAGCGACGGCTACAACGATGGCTTCTCCGAAGGGCGCATCCTCGGCGCGAGCGACTACCTTGATCCGGAAATCGACTTCGACTGGCTTGATGCCTTGCTCTGGTACCAGGATGTGGATGCGGAGGGCAATCCGAACGACATCTACTTTGAAGATCTCGATCTCGGCACCGGCGAGTTCGGGCCCGTGGAGCTTTATCAGTACGGCACCAACCCCCATGATCTCGTGAAGGCCATTCGCGCGCCCCGCAAGGGCCGCGAGTTCACCCCCGCCATCCGCGGCGCCGGATCGAAGGCCCTGGCAAAGCAGGCCGAGCTCCCCGAACTCAGTTATCGCCCGTTGATCACCGAGGTGCAGCAGGAGCTGAGCGTGAACCCAACCACCTCGCCGCGTAGTGACTTTACCCTGACGCTTGAGTCCACCTGGCTCGACCGGGTGAACGCCTACAACGCGGCCTACAGCAAGAAGTCGGCGGTGGAGCGGAAGTCGGTGGAGTAAAGTTCTCCTCTTCCCCTGTGCTCGTGCGCAGGTTTCCGCTGAGTGCCCCGCGGCGATCACAAGATTGCCGCGGGGTCTTTTTTAGAAGGCTGCAGGCTGCAGGCTGTAGAATGGGTCTTATAGGTCGTATGAGTCGTATGGGTCCCTTTGACCGACCGGACCCATAAGACCCATACTACCCGTTATTTCTTCTCCACCAACCAGCAGGATCCCTATGGCACGCACGCCTTCCACCATGCTTCCCCTCGGCACGCCCGCGACGCCCTTCAACCTGCCCGACGCCACCGGGCGCGTGATGCACTTCACCGATTTCAACGAAGAGCGCGGACTACTGGTGATGTTTATCTGCAATCACTGCCCCTATGTGAAGCTGATTGCCCCCGCACTGGCGCGCCTCGGGCGTATTTTTCAGGATCAGTGCATCAGCGTCGTCGCCATCAATTCGAATGACGTGGAAAACTATCCGGACGATCATCCCGAGAAGATGATGGACGAGATTATCGCGCAGGGCTATACCTTTCCCTACCTGTACGACGCCACACAGGACGTTGCCAAAGCCTATCGCGCCGCGTGCACCCCGGATTTTTTTCTCTTTGACGGCTCACGCCGCCTCTATTATCGCGGACAGTTCGACGACGCCCGCCCCGGCAACGGTATCGAAGTCACCGGTGCCGACCTGAAGAACGCCGTAGAGCGCCTCCTCGCTGGCGATCCCGCGCCCGAAAATCAGAAGCCCAGCCTCGGCTGCAACATCAAGTGGAAGCCCGGCAACGCCCCGCGTTATTAGTGGAGAAAAATTGGCCGCAAAAGAACGCAGAGATCGCAAAGAAAAGTTTACCTCTTCTTTACATCCGTGCCATCCGTGTAATCCGTGGTCGATTTCCCTTCTTATTTTTTGACCACGGATTACACGGAAAGCACGGATTTTTGATTAACTGAAGGCGGACTCGCACACGGAAGACAGGCAGAGGTATCAGTGCGCAAATGGGCTTATTTTTGGGGTATCCGATTTTGATCGCTTTTGGTATTGGTCGGCCAGAAAGGTTTCATGGGCTCGATCAGTGCGGTGTCCGGAAGTGCTCAAAACCCCCATCGTCCGCGGGCTTGCCATCGACCATCAGGCCTTCATGCCCATCGGTGCATTCGCCCACAAAGGTCAGGGGCACCTCGAAGGTGTGGAGAAAGGTCTCGCGCAGGGCGGCGGCTTCTCCCCGTTCCACGGCGATGAGCAGCTCGTATTCCTCGCCACTTCGGAGGCGCTTCGCTGCGGGATTCTCGCCGAGTTCGGTCCAGAACCGCTCCACGGCAGCGTGTGCCGGAAGGCGGTCGCCGTATAGCTTGATCCCCACGCTGCTGGACCGCGCGATATGGCGCGCATCGGGCAGAAGTCCATCGGAAACATCCATCATCGCGTGAACCGAGTCCTGGGATTGCAGCCAGCGGCCCTCCACCAGGCGTGGGAAAGGGCGGAGATATTCCGCTACGAGTTCGGGAGCTTCAACGTCGTGAAGAAGGGCGTGAAGGCCCGCGCCGCGCGCGCCGATGCCACCCGTCATGGCGAGCAGGTCTCCGGGCTTCGCGCCGTCGCGTCGCACGGCACGCCCCACGACTTCGCCAACGACGCTGAAATCGAGGACCACGCCCGAGCGCGACCCCGTTGTGTCGCCGCCCACGATTTGGGCGCCGGCGAAACTTGCGGCCTGGCGTATGCCGCGATAGGCTGCTTCCACCCAGCCAAGCTCCAGATCGTCCGGAAGGGCGAGGGTTACCAAAAGGAAATTGGCGCGCCCGCCCATGGCTGCAATGTCGCTCAGGGCCGAGACCGCCGCCTTCCATCCAATATCCTCGGGCGTTCCCCAGTCGCGGTGAAAGTGAACCCCCTCCAGCGATGCATCGCACGTGAGCAGGAGGGACGTATCGCCCACCTCCACCTCGGCACAGTCGTCACCGATCCCCAGACGAACTGACCCGTGGGGATGGAGATCACCCGTCAAACGGGAAATCAGCCCAAATTCGCCTAGCTGTTCCAGCCCTTCCGTCATCCCACCGTCTCCAGCGCACCAAAGGCGTGGGGAATACAGGCGAGCAGATCCCGCGCGAGCATGGCCCGCGCGGTGAACTGAGAAGCGGCGCAGTCGCCCGCGTAGCCATGGAGCCAGACTCCAAGGCGCGCCGCGTCCCAGGCCGTCATGCCCTGGGCCAGCAATCCACCGAGCAGGCCCGCCAGCACGTCGCCCGTGCCCCCCGTGGCCATACCGTGATTTCCGGTCGTGTTAATCGCAATCGTGCCATCCGGGTGGGCCACCACCGTCTCATGCCCTTTCAGCACGACAATCGATTGGGTGGCCGAAGCAAGCTGCCGGGCAATGGATTCGCGATTGGCCTGCACCTCCTGCGATGAGATTCGGGCCAGGCGCGCCATCTCACCGGGGTGGGGCGTCAGTATTGTCGTGCAGGAGTCTCGGTCGCTCAGCGGAGCCAGATCCTCCGCGATGATGTTCAGGCCATCGGCATCCACCACCAGCGGCGGCGCGCACTTCGCCACAAAGCCATGAACAAAGGCCCAGGTCCCCGGATGGGTTGAGATTCCCGGACCCACCACGGCAGCGCTCTTCGTGGCGGCGAAGGTCAGGGCCGGTTCAATGGCCGAGGAAGATATGGTCTGGTCCGGTGTCTCGGGCAGGGTCATGCTCATGGACTCCAGCAGCGTGATCGCCGCCATGTTCGCCAGCGACGCGGGGATTCCCGCCGTCACCAATCCACAACCGGCGCGCCCCGCCGATTCACATGCCAGCCGCACCGCGCCGGAAAAGCCGCGCGACCCTGCGATCACGAATACATGGCCGAAGTTGCCCTTGTGTCCATCCTGCGGGCGGGGCGGTAGCAAGCGGGCGGCGATGCTGCGGGTTATGGCGTTGGGCATGATCGATCTCCTCCGGCGCCTATCGTAGCGGGCGTGGGGGTGGGGTTCAAGTAGTGGGAGCGGTTGTGGGTCGGGGAATGGGAGTATTGACCGATTTCGGGTCGTGTGGGTGGCAGTGCTTTCACAGGATCAACGGGACTCGTAAGACCGATTTCGCACCGTGAGGGCACGCTCCACGTGCCAGTTAATCGTCCTGTGCTAAAATCTCGGTTATGAGCACCTCTCCCGAAATTGTGCGCAGCACCAGCGCTATTGAACTCCATCCCGACTCGCCCGATGCTTCGCCCGACGATTTTGTGGCCAATTTTGATACGAGCACCGTGCCCACCGAACCCGGCTGCTACATCATGGAAGACGCAAAGGGCAAGCCGATCTACGTCGGCAAGGCCAAGAGTCTCCGCGCGCGCATTCGTTCGTATATCAACGCCAGCGATTCGCGCTACAGTGTGAAGTTCCTCATGCGCCGCGTGTCCCGCATCCAGTTTCTGGTTACGGCCACGGAAAAAGAGGCCCTGCTTCTGGAAAACAGCCTTATCAAGCAGCACCGGCCGCGTTACAATGTGCAGCTCAAGGACGACAAGACCTTTATCAGCCTCCGCATCGATACGCGTCAGGATTTTCCCCGCATCACCGTCGTGCGGCGCTACAAGAAGGACGGTGCGCGTTATTTTGGGCCCTACCACAGCGCCTCCTCCGTGCGGAACACCCTGCGCCAGTTGCAGCATCTATTTCCCTTGCGCACCTGTTCGGACAATGTGCTGAACAACCGAACCCGCCCCTGCCTCTATTATCAAATGAAGCAGTGCGTGGCCCCCTGTGTGAAGTATGTCAGCCGTGATCAGTATCATGAACTCTTGAACCAGGTTCTCCTTATCCTTGAGGGCAAGAACGCCGTGCTGGAGCAGCAGATCCTTGCCCAGATCGGCGAATGTGCCGCCGCATTGGAGTTTGAGAAAGCGGCTACGCTGCGTGATCGCCTCTTCGATTTACGCCGCATGCTGGAGCGACAACGCACCGTCGCCGTGCCGGGCGCGGAAGATCGCGATGTCTTCGGGATTTACCACGAGGGCAATTTCGCCTCCATCCAGATCATCTTCTATCGCGGCGGTAAAATGCTCGGCGGGCGCAATGTCTCCTTCAAGCGTCAGGAGATGCCCCTGGACGATCTCCTGGGTTCCTTCGTGCTCCAGTACTACGGCGAAGCGCCCGCCATCCCTTCCGAAGTGCTCGTGCCCATGGATCTGGAGAGTGCGGAAGTGTTGGGGGAAATCCTCACCGAGCAGCGCGGGGGAAAGGTCCAGGTACTCTGGCCCCAGCGCGGCGAGAAAGTCGCCCTGGTGGAAATGGCCAACCGCAACGCCGAGCAGAGCTTCCAGGAAAAGCGTCTCTCCGAAGCCGCGGATCAGGATACGCTCAAGGAGATGATGACGGCCCTCAAGCTGCCCAAGCTTCCCGAGCGCATTGAGTGCTTCGATATCTCCACGATCCAGGGCACCAACACCGTGGCCTCCATGGTGGTCTTTACGAACGGCCAGCCCGACAAAGCCCGCTACCGTCGCTTCTCCATGAAGACGGTGGACGGCCAGGACGACTTTGCCAGCATGCGGGAAGTGCTCATGCGCCGCTATACCCGCGCCATCGAGGAAAACGACCTGCCCGATTTCGTACTCATCGACGGCGGTAAGGGCCAGCTCGGCATGGCCACGGCCGTATTCAAGGATCTGGGTATCGAGGACATGCCCCATGCGGGCATCGCGAAATCGCGCACCCAGGACGAGGGTGATCGTTCTCCCGAGCGCTTCTTCGTGCCGGGCCGCATGAACCCGATTATCCTGCCCCAGTCCGGCCCCGTGGTTCAGTTGGCGGCGCGTATCCGCAATGAGGCCCACCGCTTCGCCATCACCTACCACCGCAAGAAGCGCGGCAAGGCCGCCCTGAGCAACCGCCTCGTGGAGATCCCCGGCATCGGCCCCAAGCGCGCCAGAGTGCTCTTGAGCAAGCTGGGGTCCATGACCAAAGTTCGCGAGGCCAGCATCGAAGAGATCGCGGCGCTCCCCGGCTTCAGCGAGGCTCTCGCCGCCGATATTCACGCCCGCCTGCGCCAGGATGGAGCCCCCGAGGTGAAGTAACCGCACTCATCGGGTATGATATCCCACGAGGCGGGAGCAGACTCCCCAGATTTCCAGAAGGACCCGTAGTATGATTCCATTGTTGATTGGTGTGGCTGTTTTCGCCAGTGTTATCGCGCTGGTGTTAATTTATTGGCGCGTCCTGGCGCTTACCTTTCCCGAGAAGCTCTCCACCGAAGAAGTCTACAAACTTACCACGGGTGATCTTTGGAAAATCCGTGTCTGCCGCTATCGCAAGGGCCGCACCAACGGCCAGCCCGTGCTTCTGGTCCACGGCGCCAACGTCAACCAGCACACCTTCACATCGCCCAAGGGCGGCAATCTGGTGGAGTATCTTGTGGAGCGCGGCTTCGACTGCTGGACGGTCGATCTTCGTGGCTGTCGCTCCTCCGAAGCGCCTTTCGAGCGCCATCGCAACCAGATTACCACCGACGATCTGCTCAACTACGATATCCCCGCCGCGATCCGGCTGGTGCAGCAGGAAACGGGCTACGCGAAGATCCACTACTGCGGCCAGTCCCTCGGCGGCATGCTGCTTTACGCCTATGTGCTGAAGTTTGGCGGCGACTCCATCGCCAGCGGCGTCACCCTGGGTTCGCCCATCGGTTTTGATGGCGTGCGCGTTGGGCGTTCCCCCTGGATGGCCCGCCTCATCAAGATCAACCCCGCCCTGGCCGGCGAAGTATCTCGCGGCCTCATTCCCTTTGCGCTACTGTTCAGGGCCAGTCCCCTCGCCTTTCCCATGAACATGAAGAACATAGCCCGGGGCCTGAATACGGGCCATTTCTACAATATGCTCGAAGATCCCCTGCCCGGCGTGCTGCGCGACCTCATCACCTGGATCCGCACGCCCGGATGGCGGATGGATCAGGGCCAGCTTGACGTGCAGGAGGGTCTGAAAACACTCGATATTCCCCTCTTCAGCGTCTTCGCGCCCCTTGACCCCTTCGTGCCCATCGACAAGGCCAAGGCCTTTTTCGACGCCCTGCCGGCGGAGGACAAGCGCATTCTCATTGCGTCCCGTGAACTGGGCTGCAAGCGCGACTACAACCATTGCGATTTGGCTTTTGGCCTCGAAGGGCCCCGTGAAGTTTTTGGGCCCATCGCCCGATGGTTCGAGAATCATTCTTCCCGAGAGCAGATTGCACAGATTGCCCCTCCGGTTTCCACCGGGTACCAGGCCCCTCTCCGGGCCTCCGAGCGCGCCGATATTCTCTCCGGCGATTCCTTTGCGCGTCTCGCCCAGCAGATGCCCTTGGCGCGTCGTGCCGAGACGCCGAAACCAGCCACACCGGTCGAGTCGATTCCCGCCGCACCCGATATCGCGCCGGCGCTTGAAGCACCTGGCGGGGCGATCATTGACGTGGAATCCACGCGCCCAGAGCCGCCCCTTACGCCCGCTCCGAAAAAGCCAGCAACCGGCACGAGGGAAGTGAAGAAACCCGCGCCCAAGAAGCCCGCCGCGAAGAAGCCGATCGTTACAAAGAAACCTGCGGCGAAGAAACCCGCCGCGAAGAAGCCCGAAGTTAAAAAGACACCGGTTGCGAAGAAGCCGGCTGTCGCAAAGAAGCCGCCGGTTACGAGCGAAAAATCGGTCGCAGTGAAGGCCAGTCCCGCCGCGAAGAAGACGTCCCCGACCGCAAAGACCGTTATTCCGCGACCAACGGGTAAGGGGCCCGATCTGGCTTCGGTCTCCGCAGCACTGTCCAACTTGAAGCCCGCCACACCCAAAGTGGCTGTTGAAAAGGCGGCGCCGATTCGGGTCAAGAAGTCGAGCACCGCGGCGGCGTCCGCGGACAAAGATGCGCCGGTCGAAACCCCCAAGTCGGTTCTCAAGGCGCTCTCCAATGCTTCCGACGCCATGGCGGCCTTTAAGCAGAAGGAAAACAAGCCGAAGAAGTAGCGCGTTATACCGGGTGCAGGGTCGAGCCTATGATCAAGGTGAGTCAGATTACCGAGTGCCGCTTTGGGGCTAAGGCCGACCGGAGTCCCGGTTGCCACGTGCGTGGCGGAATCCTGAGCTACGATATACGCCGCTACCCCGCCCTGCTCCTCCGGGAGCCTTCCGGGGGGTTGGGGGCGCTCTTGTTCAACGAGGCCAATCGCCACAAGGCCCAGGGTGCAGCTCAGACCCAACTGGAAACCGCGATTGCCCGATTCGCCCTCTCGGGGGTGGGCCTGGAGCATATTGAGGGCCTCCTCGTGGGCGGGAGCGTGGAGGATTCCTGGCATCTGGACGCCTGGCGCAACGCTCTCAGGAAACTTGGCATGCGCTGCCAGGAAAACGATATCCTCGGTTCCTTTTACCGCCAGATTTTCTTCGACGTGACGTCGGGCCGTGCGGAAATATTGCGCGAAGCCGCTTCTGCGGCGCAGGGGAATCCGGGCAAGGCCGCGCTCTCCCTGGAAGACAGCACCCAGGTCTTTCGCGAGAGTGACGCGCGAGGGGTCGTTGCCAATGCGACGCGATTCTTCCGCGAAGCAAAGTCTTTCCAGGGCCTGAAGGAGTGGATAGTTCCCGAACATCTCCAGCTCAGGCCGGAGGCTCCCTTCGTCCTCTGGAGCGCGTGTTGCAGCAACGGCGCGGAGTCCTATTCCTACGCCATGTATCTGCACCGGCTGTTCCAACGGCTCGATGCGGGCTGTCCCATGCGGGTGGTGGGTACCGACATCAACGAGACCCTGATCGAGACGGCGCGCAAAGGCGCTTACCAGGTGAAGCCGGACGAGTGGCAGGCATTCCGCCCTTACTTTGAGCACTATGCCGACGTGGACGGCGACCGAGTCATGTTTCGAGAAGAAATCCGGCGATTCCTGACTTTTCTGCCCCACGACATCAAGAAGCCGCCCCGGAAGCACCGGTTTCAGGTAATTGTCTGCGCCAACGTCTTCCAATACTACAAAGACGACGCGCGGGAGCATTTCCTGCGGAATTTTGCCTCGGTGCTCGACTCGCCCGGCTACGTCTATGCCGGGGTCGTCCGTCCCGAGATTGTGGCCCGCGTGGGGCTCGAGCCGCTCGGTCGCTACGGCATGCTCTACAAGCCCTGACGGCTTATTTCCACCAGTTGATGCCGATAGGCACCGTGCCCGTCGATTCCAGATCGAAAGACAGGTTGAAGGGGCCGGGACCCTTGGAGCATTTGACCAGCAACGTGTTCTTGCCCTGCTTCACCCAGCCCAGGGCTGTCTGCGAACCGTCACCGCGCGCTTGGGACAGGCCTTCGCTCTCGTGGGTCAGCGCACCGTTCAGCCACACCTTCAGTCCGTGGGGCCAGCCGAAATTGAGCGCCACTTCCTGGCGCCGATCGCAACTGAACTCCGCATAGGCGTAGGCCGTGCCATAGCGGCTTGGCTCGCCCGCGCCCGAATCCGCTTCCAGCGCCGCATGAAAATCCAGCACATGCCGCTGCACGTCGCGCGTCCACCAGGGCTTCCAGTGAATGGCGCGGTACCAGCCGGGGTAGGTTGCCTCGAAGTCGATTTCCTTCTCCGGGGGATGGACCATGTTGTGCCCGGAAAGACCGTTCCAGTTGGGGAAGCTGCCAAGCACCATCCACTTGCGCAGGGCGTTGTTCCGCTCCTGATTTATCCATTCCACGGTCTTCTGATCCGCGGCCGCCGTCTCCGTCGAGGGCACCGAGCGGCGGGAGAAGTGATTCACCAGGTTGACAAAGAGGCGATCCGCCACCGGGTCGCTCCCTAGATTTTCCAGAATGCGCAGGTGCGTGAATACGATGCGACCGCCGCCATGACGGCGCACCACAAAGTTCGCGCCCCACCAATGGCTGGGCGCTTCATTCCCCTCGGCGGGGAAGGCGCAATGCACGCCCGACATTTCCTCGTCGTTTTCCGATTCGAAAGCGTGGAGCGGCAGCACATTTTGATAGGGTTGCTGCATGAGGTCGCGCGAGGGCAACCCGTCGAAAACGGGGTGCAGCTTCGCATAGTGCCGCGCGACCGTTCCGCGCTGGGTGATGCTCCGCGACTGAATGCGCAGATTGCCGTCCACCATTTCCACCAGTTCGTTCCAGTCCTCCGGCGGCCCAAAAACAATGGCTACCGCGCCTTCGTAGACCTGGGCCAGCACCTGGAGCAGATCATTGGCTGGAGAGGCGCGAATGGTGTTCGCCAGCTTCGGAACGATGTGCACCGGCGAGAGCACGCTGTGCAGCTTGGCCAGACGTCCGCAGGCGGAGCGGAGCGCGCCACGCGCCGCCAGCACGTTGATCTCCACTTGGTCCGCCTTGATGGGCTGAACCACATGCAGGTTTACAGAGCTCTCGCCGATAACCCGCCGGTCCTGAATCAACCGCACCACGAAACGGTGGGGGCCCGTGGAGCCGGAGGCGGCGATATCGCCCGTCCATAGTTCCCGACCGTGGCGAGGAATCTTCACCAGTCGCTTTTTCTTCCAGAGCACCTGATTGGTCGGGCCCACCACCTGCAGCGAGAGTTCGCCCCGGCCTTCGAGGCGCGCTTCGTTGATGAGGAGTATGGTGACGCTCACTTCTTCGCGCGGCACCAGATTGTTCTTGTACATCAGTACGACGGGGCGCACTTCCTGTTGAACGGGCTTCAGTGCCTTCAGCACCGGCTTCGCGTGGCGCTTCATATCGGCCAGACCAAAGGGCGTCGCATCCGGGCCATCGCAGAGCAGCCGAACGCCGTAGCCCATCATTTTCACGTTGCAGCGCACCGCGTCCAGTTGAGCCCGCAGGCCGTCATTCTGGAGGTTCTGAGCGGCCTCGGCGTATTTTTCGACCGTGCCGAAGCACCGCTCCACCTGACGCTGGGCAAAGCCCTCCGCAAAGGCCGCGTCCCGCGCCGCGCCCGCCGCCGTGCCATCGTTCCACTGCGCCACCCCGGCCACCGAAATCGAACCCTGATAATTGAGTCGCTCCGGATCGCCACAAAGTCGCAGAAAGTCCTTCGCGATGGAATTGACCGGCGCGTCCATCACAGTTTCCAGCGACTCGTAGGGCTCGATCACGTCCCGATAGGGGCGCGCCAGGGACTGTACCAGGTCTCCCGGTGCATCGCACAGGATAAGGCGGCTGGGATCAAGCGTGCGGATTTCGTTGATCCCGCAATTTTCCTGGGCCCGTCCGGGCTTCGGCGAACGAAGTCCGCACCAGGCCACGAGCGCGGTCTGGTTCCGGTCCCGGGTCACCAGGGCCTCCGCCATGCCTTCCCAGTCCGACGTGCGCGCCACGCGATCAGTCGGACGCACTTCCTGGAACACGAGCACGCCGAGTTCCGCGGCCAGATCGAGCAGTGCGGCCGGGGCCGGATGGCCCTCCACGCGGATCGTATTGAAGCCACCGTCTTTCACGAGGCCTATCTCGCGCCGCAGCAGAGCGGACAGCTTGTCGGCCTTCAGGCTCTGAGGATATTGAGGAAGGCAGCTTACGGCCTTGACGAAGAAGGGGCGGTTGTTCAAATAGAAGCGTTCGTCTTTGACCGTAAATTCACGCATGCCGAAGCGAACGTCAAAGGCGTCCACTTCATTGCCACCGTCGAGGAGACTCGCCCGCAGCGTATAGCATTCGGGGGTCTCGGGCGACCAGAGGTTGAATTCGGGGAACTCTACCGTCAACTCGCCCGGATCCCCTTCCACGGAGCAGTCCGTGCCGACAATCGAGAGGCGGACCGTGCAGCCTGAGGGGGCTTCCACCAGCGCCATCACGCGTTTGCGGCGGATATCGGGTTGGACGAAGACCGAGGCGATATGGGCCCTCGGCATCAGATGGAGGGATACGCTGCCCAGCGAGTCCATGGGGTAGTGTTGTACGGGCTCGCCGACGAGCTCTTCTCCGGGGCCGGCCATCGCGAGACGGACCGCCACGAGGTTGCTTTCGGGGCGCAAATGGGCCGTGACGGGGAAGCGGGCGGGGGTGCCGCCGCCCGGATGGCTCCCGAGGAGGGTGCCGTTCAGCCAGGCTTCCAGCGGATAATTGGAGGTTTCGAGATGGAGCTCGGCGGATTGACCTTGCCAGGCAGGGTCGAAATCGAAAGATTTGAAGAACCAACCCACACCGCCCTGGGCCGCAATGCCCTGGGACTGCATCGAAGGCAGGGCCACTTCCCGCACATTTTTTGCAGGAACCGCCTCAAACCAGCGCGCCTTCATACCCGCATGCTGCGCATCATAGGCCAGGGTCCATTGACCATCAAGAGAAACATGGGTGCGTGGGGAGCTCATTCAAATTTTCCTGGCAGCCCGAATCAGGGCTGGATCTGTGGGTGGGTTAAACAATGATTTTACTGATATGACGGCGTGTTATGCAAGAAATTGCGGGGACAGTGGCCGATTGGCCCGCGAATTTGAACACGAAGCCGTGTCGCCCCTCCAATCGGAAACTGTACCCATCGCGAAACGGCCCGGACATCTCCGAAAGTACTTCGCAGCGGTTCTTGTGGGTACAGCCTCCCCCCGTGTTGGCGATACGATTCCAGACGACCATCCACGTGTCGGGCGGATGCAGTCCCCTGAAATTGAGCCCCGCCGCAGCCCTCATGTACCATGGAATCGGAATCAATCCAAGGCAGCAGTTCCCAATAAGGAGAATCCCGAGATGACATCGCTGAAGTACCGACTTTCCGCAGCCCTGTTCATGTTGGCCGCGCTGGCCCTTCCCGCACCCGCTGGGCGGGTCGTCATCCTCGGTTTCGACGGGGTCGATCCCGGGGTCGCATCGACGATGATGGATGCGGGAGAACTTCCGAATCTCGCCAAGCTGAAGGATTCGGGCAGCTTTCAACCCCTCGGCTCGAGTAATCCACCACAGTCGCCCACGGCGTGGTCGTCTTTTGCCACCTGCAAGTCGCCGTTGAACCACGGCATCTTCGACTTTCTCAAGCGCGATCCCAAGACCTACATTCCCGCGCCAGGTTTCGGAACCGTCTCTCACGTGACCCTCGACGCCTCGGGCAAGCCCACCAAGCCCGCCACCTACACCAGCTTCCGCAAGGGTGACAGCTTCTGGAAAGAGGCCTCCGACCAGGGACTCAAGGTCAAGGCCCTGCTTGTGCCCTTCGGTTATCCCGCCGATGACCTCTCCGATGAATGTCGCATGCTCTGCGGTCTCGACGCCCCCGATATTCGCGGCACCCAGAGCACCTATTTTGCCATCTCCACCGCCTTTCCCGCCGAGGAGCAGGTGGCGGGTGGCGTTCGCCTGCCCCTGAAGCTCAGCGGAGGAAAGGGGACGGTTGCCGTCCCCGGCATTCGCAAGCCCGGCACCAACACCTTTGCCACGGTGCCGGTGGATGTGGCGGTCGATGCCTCCGCGAAGACGGTCGCCCTTACGGTGCAGGGCAAGGCGGTTTCCCTCAAGGAAGGGGAGTGGAGCGAATGGGTCGAGTGGGATTTTGCCCTGTCGCCCGCCTTCAACGTGCGCGCCATCAGCCGCTACTTCGCCACGGAAGTCGGCCAGACGGTCCGCCTCTACATGACCTGCCTGCAGATCCACCCCGAAGCGCCCTACATCCCCATCAGCAGCCCCGGCGACTATGCGGCGGAACTGGCCGGGAAGCATGGGCTTTTCAAGACGGTCGGTTGGGAATACGACACCAAGGCCCTGGAACACGGTGACATGACCGAAGAAATGTTCCTCGAAGACGTGAAACGCACCATGGCGTGGCAGGAACAGCTTGTGCTCGATGAAATCGA
>JBHEKR010000230.1:0-38007 GCA_041859365.1 Candidatus Hydrogenedentales bacterium | reverse complement strand
GCGAGGTACGAGCGAACCCTGGGATAACTGACCTATAACTTTTGAATCCCGCAGGGATGGCATAGAAGACCGAGGAGGGACTCCCTCGCACTTCTATGCCGCCCAGATGGGGCTCAAATAAAAGGGGGACACTAACCCAGGGTTCCGCTCGTACCTCGCTTCACCCTGGGCTACGTTATGCCGCTCCTACGGAGCTAATGCAGTCATCTATCGAAATCACTTGTTTGACTTCGATTCCAAGTCGTTCGTGAGCCAACAGTTGCAACGGCGGAACGGCAAAGCCTAATGAATTCTCACCGGCAGAGCCGGTGGATTAGTTTGGATTTATTCAATGAGTCCATAACCATAGTTTGAGTGGCAACTTACGAAGAAATATTCCCAAGGAAAATTTCACGGAAACGAACAGGTTCTATGCGCTGCTGAAAGGTCCATTCGTGAACGTTGAGGGCACTTGGATAGATTCGCGTCCATTCGCGTTCATTCGCGGTTCAAATCTCTAATCCCACAATTTGCGAGAATTTGCGTAAATTTGCGGTTCACTTCTTTTGGTTGCGGCCAAAGGCTGCTCCAGGCTCACCCTGGACGGATACGAACAAGTAAATTTTATGTCTAATTAAAATTAGACAAAAACATTGACATGCAAAGCAGCGCTCCAGGAATTACTTTGACAGAGCCGAGATCTCAGCAAAAACCATAGACACAGAATAGACACGACGTCCAATAACCCAACCAAGGAGACTGTTTAGATGACCAAGATAAGCAAGTGGATAGCAGGGGCAGCCGTTGCGGTTGCCGCAGTCTCAGCGCCGATCAATATCGCGCAAGCTGCTGAACAGAAGACTATCGTTGAGACCGCTGTAGCAGCGGGTGATTTCGGAACTTTGGTAGCCGCAGTGAAAGCGGCGGGTCTGGCGGAGACACTCTCCGGAAAGGGGCCGTTCACGGTCTTCGCGCCCACCGATGCCGCCTTTGCCAAACTTCCGGCGGGCACCGTGGAGGCCCTGCTGGCCAACCCGGAGAAACTTAAGTCCATATTACTGTTCCACGTAGTGTCGGGAAGCGTGATGGCCAAAGATGTGACAGGCCTGAAATCGGCCCCCACAATCTTGGGCCAGGATCTGACCGTGGATGCGTCTGACGGCGTGAAAATCAATGGAGCGACAGTCACAGCAGCCGACATCGTCTGCTCAAACGGCGTCATTCACGTGATAGACACCGTGCTCCTTCCGAAGAATGTCGTGGAGATTGTCGCAGGCAATGACGATTTCAGCACCCTCGTGGCGGCGATTACCGCAGCCGGTCTGGCTGAAACCCTGTCGGGTGATGGCCCCTTCACAATTTTCGCGCCGACGAATGAAGCCTTCGCCAAGCTCCCCGCGGGCACGGTGGAAGATCTGCTGAAGCCGGAGAACAAAGCCAAACTGGCGGCCATTCTCACCTATCACGTGGTCCCCGGTAAGGTCATGGCGGCGGATGTCGCAGGGCTGAGCAAGGCTACCACGGTTCAGGGCGGCGATGTTTCCATCAAATCGAAGCGGGATACCGTGACCATCAACGGCGCCAAAGTAACGGCGACCGATATCGTCGGCTCGAATGGCGTCATCCACGTGATTGACACCGTCATCCTGCCTAGCTAAATGCTTACTCACGCAGGGTAAAGTCCAATCCCCTGCGCTCCCGGTGCAAGGCCGGCCAGCTCTCCCCCCTGGCCGGCCTTCGTCTATTCGCCGCGCACCCAAAGTTCGATACCAGAGGGTCCGTACGGCGCGGCGAGGGGAGTAAAGGTGTACGGATTAAAGTCGTGGATGAGTTTCGGCAGACTAAGCTTCCGCGAGGACAGTACAGACCGGCGAAATAACTTTCCCGCCTCTGCATACACCACATGGCCATCCACCCACTCCGCCCATTCCCAGGTTGGAAAGGTCAGCAGCTCTCCGTCCTCATTAACCATGGCATGCTCGTCGAAGTACACCGCCTTGCCCTGCTCCCTGCCCGTCCTGATCCTGCAGATCTTCTGCAGCGTCCAGCCCTTCGGCAGACGCTTCTCAAAAACCGTGAGCAGGTGGGGATTCCGCTTGCTCTGAAGCGAGGTCAGGAGCCAGCCATCCCGTTGAAGGCGGTTGTAGTAAACCGTAAGGCACTCTCCCCCGTACCATTCGGGTGGTGTGTGATCCCTGTCTTCCGAGATTCCCCGCAGGCTATCTGCAGCGGGTTCATGACATGATCTTCCATTCACCCAGTACCGCGTGTTGTCCAGAAACAGCCCACCCCCCTGCCAGCAGTCGCCCTTGGGCATGAACACCTTCGCCTTGAGCCACGGCGCGCAGGCCACCGCCGTCCAGGCCCCCTTCGATTCGCTACTCCAGCGACCGTTCATCGCAAAATAGATCCAGTGCCGACCGTCGGGTGACAGATCGCAACGCCGCTCATAAATCCGTCCCGCCAGCCATTGCGCGAGCGTGACCTGGTCGTTCTTCCGGTCCCAGGAAAAGGTGCAGACCCGCTTCGCGGGGCCACGGCGGATTACCAGCGCCGTTTGAGCGTCGCGCGCAATCAGCACATGAAGTCGGGCGGGACTCAGGGTTCCCATGTTCTTCGTCTCCCTTGGCGCGGCGCCGCCGCGATTCCCGCTGGAATGAGCTACCGGACGGGCACTTCCCACCCCGAGGCCCTTATGTTATCCTGTCTCCCATCACACGAGTGGCGCAGTCGACTGAAAGAGCGTACCCTAATGACCTCCACTGAGGAAAACTGTTCATGAACTTTAACCATCGCTTCTCCCGTCTTCTGCTGAGTCTGGCGCTGGCGCTTCCCGGGATCGCTCCGGCAGAGGAATTGCCCGCCTGTGAAGACATACCAGTAAGCTACGATAAAGCCTCCCTCTATACGCCAGGCCAGGCACCCCCATCCTTCGCACCCATCGTGCTGCGCGCGGGTCCCCACCTCTTCATCGACGATTACCTCGTGGATCCGTCGTCCACCGCCGTGCGCATGGTGGATAATCCGGAGCGTAGCGCTAAGATTTCAAACCCAGTGGTCACCGGCATCGAAGACGGCTGCTTCCAGCCCTACCTGTCGGTCCATCGCGACGAGAATTCTGGTCGCTTTCGCATCTGGTACGGACACCGCACAGAAGACAACAACGGGTCCCGCTCCAAACTCGGCTACCTGGAGTCGGCCGATGGCATACGCTGGGATCGCCCCGCCCGCACCCTGGACGTGCCGAGTGAAATTCAGTTTGGCGTCAGCGTCATCGACGAGGGCCCGAAAATCGCCGATCCCGCGCAACGCTTCAAATACGGCTGGTATTTGAATGACGGACTGCGCGTGGCCGCCTCCCCGGACGGCCTCAACTGGACGGCCCTCGCCGAAGGCACCGTCCTCCGCCACAACCATGACATCAGCGGCATCTACCGCGACACGATCCGCAACCGCTACGTGGCCATTGCCTCGGTCTACCGTGAAAGCGAGTTCTGGGAAGGCAAACGGCGCATCACCATGCAGGCCACCAGCGACGATCTCGTCCACTGGCGTGCCGCCCACCACATCATCCTTCCCGACAAGGCCAGCGAAGAGGGCGAAGTGCAGTTCTACGCCATGGACGGCTTCCTCGCGCGGGGCGATCTGATGATCGGTATGGTCAAGGTACTGCGGGACGATTTGAAGGCCGACGATCCCCCGAATCCGCCGGACGCCTATGGCACGGGTTACACGGCATTGGCTTGGAGCCGCGACGGCGAGCATTGGGTCCGGGATCTGGAACCCTACTTCGAGCGCGACATGGACCCGAAGGCCTGGGACCATTCCCACGCCTGGATCGACGAACAGTTGCCCGTAAAGGACAAGGTCTACTTGTACTACGGCGGCTACGCCCATGGCCACAAGGTAAACCGATTCGAAGAGCGCCAGATTGGGCTGGTAACCATCAAGAAGGACCGATATGTCTTCCGAGGTTCTAATGCGAAAACAGGCTCCCTGCGCACGCCCTTGCTCTCGCTTGATGCCACCAATCTTCGCGTGAACGTTGTGGCCGACGGCCCTCTGAAGATTCGGGTGCTGGACGAAGCGGGCGCGCCCATCCCAGGGTTTGACTTCAGCGACATGACGCCCATTCAAGGCGATTACCTCGAAGCGCCGGTAAAGTGGAAACGTAATCTGGCCGAGTTGCAGGGCAAGCCCCTCCGGCTGGAGTTTGAGTTAGTCACCGGCGGCATATACGCCTTCTACCTGTAACGAAACACACGGAAACCAGGGAGTATACCCAATGCGCGTATTGACGCTAGCCGCTTCACTGCTGTGCTCAGCCATCGTCTCGGCCCAAACCACGGTACCCGAGGCGATCATGATTCCTGAAGCCTACGCCACCGTGGGCACCGCCGCGGTCAATCCCGACAAGGGTATTTCCGGCGAGCATGGCACCTGGACCGTCACCTATACCGTAGGTGAAAGTGGCATCGTGCAGGGCGGTGGCATCCGGGTGGAGTTGCCCGATGAGTGGCACTCCGGGCCAAAGAACTCGGGCAACCGGCTCCAGACGAAGGACCCGAAGCTCGACAACTACATCACGGCCAACACGACCGCGAGCGGCGTCACCGTGCAGTGCATCGTGGAGGACGAGCGGGACGAAACGCTGATCAAGCACCCGAAAAAAAGTCTCGACGGACGTACCGAGCGCTTCGTGTTTGTCGTGCGCGTCATCGTGACCGGCGGCGCGCTCAAGGCGGGCGATGCCATCAACGTAGTCTATGGCGACACCTCGGGCGGCAGCAAGGGCTACTGGGGCGCTTCCGTGTCCGCACTCCCCCTCCCCATTCTCATCGCGTTGGATCCAGACGGCGACAACCGCTTCGAACTACACGCCTCCGACCTCACGCTGGAGGCCCTGCCGGGCAAACCGGTCTATGCCCAGATTCATGCGCCGTCAAACGCCCAGGCGGGCACCCCCTTCCTGTGCCGCATTGCCATGCTGGACAAAGAGTTCAACCCCGCCACCGGCCCCGCGACATTCACCTTGACCTACCCCGAAGGCGTCACCGGCCCCGAATCCCTTTCCATCTACCGCGACCACGCCTGGAACGAATTTGAAGTCACGGCGAACACAACTGGTATTGTGCGCATTAACGGCGTGTGGGCCGAAGAAAAACGGGAACTGCTGGGGAACCCCACCGAAGTCACCGAGACCCTCCCGGAGCGGGCGCTTTACTGGGGCGACCTCCACTCCCACACGCGCTACAGTTGGGACGGCGTAGGGCGCGACGGATTCACCTACGCGCGCTTCGTGTCCAGCCTCGATTTCTACGCCATGACCGACCACGCCATGTCGCTCGAAGACGGCCTCATGCGCGGCCTGAACAACGCCAACTGGGAGGAATACAACAACCAGACCCGCGCCTATTATGTGCCGGGCAGCTTCGTCACACTCCACGCCTACGAATGCAGCTTCGGACCGCCCTGGGGCCACCACAACGTCTATTTCCGAGACGAACCCGGCCCCCTCGTCTTCCCGAAAGAGTCCTCTCTGCCCGAACTCTGGGAAGCCCTGGACAAAGGCAACGCACTCACCATCCCCCACCACACCGGCAAGTTTCCCCGAGGCGTCGAATTCTCCGTAGACAATCCAGATCTGCGGCGCAATTTCGAGATGTACTCCGGCCACGGCCTGAGCGAAGCTTTCGACCCGGCCCATCCACTGGCCTTTGAGCAGAGCGATTTCACCGTGGAATCAAAGAGTGCTGAGGGTGCGGTGAACCTCCAGGACGCCCTGCGCCTCGGCCTCCAGGTTTCCGTCATCGGCTCCTCCGACGACCACCGCGCCCACCCCGGCATCGCCATGTATGGTCTGGCCGCCGTCCGCGCCACAAGCCTCGACCGCGACGCCATCTTCCAGGGACTCTATGACAGGAATACCTACGCGACCACCGGCGCCAAAATCATCCTCGACTTTGACGTCAACGGAACTCCTATGGGACAGCAGGCGCCCCACCAGGAAAATGCAAACGTCCACATCAAGGCCCACGGTACGGACGTGATTGAATGGGTGGAAGTGCTGCGATGGCTACCCGGCGAAGCGACCTTCACGGTTGTCCAGCGCTGGGAACCGAAGTCCCTGGACTTTGAGGCGACCTGGGAGGACGCCCCATCTACCCCCGGAGCGATTTACTACACCCGCCTTCGCCAGCAGAAACTCGTGCACAAGCGGATCGCCATGGCCTGGTCTTCCCCGGTGTGGGTTGCGAAGTAATGGAGAAATCGGGACGCCATCAGTAACGTCGGCAAGCGCCCGTTCCATCGGGCGGATCGGTCTGATCCGTCCGATCCGTCCGAGAAGATACGCGGTTGCGCCATTCATTTGACATGCTCCGCCGCCGTTTACTATACTTTGCTTCCCCTCGTGAGGCGGCATGGCCAAGTGGTAAGGCAGGGGCCTGCAAAGCCCTTATCCCCGGTTCAAATCCGGGTGCCGCCTCCAATTTTTTTCTTCTCCAGGGTTACCCCCTCCCCTTTGTTCCCGTCTTCCCCGGCTTCGCATTCGCCTCGATAAACTGAATGATTTCCCCGGCAATATCCTTGCCCGTGGCCGCTTCAATCCCTTCCAATCCCGGCGAAGAATTCACCTCCATCACCACGGGACCGTGGTTCGATCGCAGGATGTCCACGCCGGCCACGTTCAGCCCCAGGGCCCGAGCGGCCGATCGCGCCACGGAACGTTCCTGCGGGGTAATCTTTTCCAGCGAAGCCGTGCCGCCCCGGTGCAGGTTGGATCGGAATTCACCCGCCGCCGCCTGACGCTTCATGGCGCCCACGACCTTGTCGCCCACCACAAAACATCGGATATCGGCGCCACCCGCTTCCTTGATGAACTCCTGGACCAGGATATTCGCTTCAAGCCCGTAGAAAGCCTGGATCACGCTCTTCGCCGCCTGCTTGGTCTCGGCCAGCACCACACCCATGCCCTGCGTGCCTGCGAGCAGCTTCACCACCATCGGCGCGCCGCCCACCATGGCGATCAAGTCGTCGATATCATCGGGCTCGCGCGCAAATCCCGTCACGGGCAGGCCGATGCCCTTGCGCGCCAGGAGCTGCATGGCCCGTAGTTTGTCCCGCGAACGGCTGATGGCCACGCTTTCATTCACGGGATAGACGTCCATCATCTCGAACTGACGCAGCACCGCCGTACCGTAGAAGGTTACTGAAGCGCCGATACGGGGAATGACTGCGTCCAGATCTTCGATGGATTCGCCATTATAGTGGATGGTCGGGTTCATCGATGCGATGCTCATGTAGCATCGCTTATGATTGATCACGCGCATCTCGTGCCCCCGGCTCCGCCCCGCTTCCACCAGCCGATTCGTAGAATAAATCCTGGCATTGGTGGACAATATCCCGATCTTCATTGACGTCCTTTCACGGTGTGGTATCGACCCGACCGCCATTGGGTACTGCACTGCGCAACGCCTCCGTATACGCAGCCCGGCGGGGGCGGATGAATGGTACATGTTTCCCCGTGATTCCGCAAACGAATGGGCGAATTTCCATCGCGTGGGACGTGCGGCGGTGCGGGTCAACCGCCGCAGGTGGGACAGGGCACCATGCCGCGCTCACGCGCTTTGCCCAAAGTCGTGGCCTGTGCCCCCTCGCCGGCCAGGCGACAACCCGTCTTGTGGTAGGCCCCGCCTTTGGGCCCCGCGACGACGATCCGCTTTTCGTCCACCGGCGGGGCAGGCACCGGGACCGGCGTCGGAACAGGGTCCGCAATCGGGGCGGGCGTGACAACGGTGCCTTTTTCCCCGCGCGCCACGGGTACGCTCCGGGGTCGAAAGGTCTCTTCGGGTCCAGTCTTGGCGCTGAAACCGATGACGACGGCGGGCAGAATGCAGGCCGTGAGAATCAGGGCGAGCACCGCGAAAAGCACAATACGCCCGAAGCTCGCTCCGGCCCCGCCCTCGTGCTCCGCTTCGTTCGCCAGCATGCCCGCGCCGGGCCGGGCGGGTCGCCTCGGCGTGGCAAAGGGCAGATCGGCCAGGGCGGAAGAAGGGGCCGCACCAGCGGCTACCGGCACGAATACAACGCTTCCGCAATAATTGCACCGACCGGATTGGCCCGCAAATTCGTCGGGAATGTTCAAACCCTGCCTGCACGCCGGACATTCTACAGATATCACGGTCCCAATCCCTCCCGGGCCCCAATCCGCAAAATGCCCCGGACCGGCCCGCAAACTACCACAAGAAACCCAGGCTCCTTCCGCGCTCCAAACGTGCGGCGGACCCATGCCGGTCCAGTATTGCATAAGTGGGCACCCAGCCCCAACAGACAAATTTCCGGTTTGCAAACGCCTTGGCCGGTCGCTACACTGGCGCGGCAGGTTTGGCACGCGGTCGGCACCGTCATCGCCACCCTCCAAGCCGTCGGGGCTGTTGCAGAACACCATGATCCCAAGGAGGATGTAGTTACTGATGTTCCATTTTGCCCGCGCTGTTTCCCGATGTTCCTCAGCCCTGAACTTAGCCTGTCTCCTGGGCTTTCTCGCCCTGTCCCCCAACGCCTCCGCCCAAGGCTATGGCCCCGGGGAAGCCGCCTCCAAGATGACCGTCCCCGAGGGTGTCCAGGTCGCCCTCTACGCGAGCGAACCCATGGTGCGCCAGCCCGTCGCCATTGAGTTTGACGACCGGGGTCGCATGTGGGTCGTGCAATACCTCCAATACCCCAACCCCGAAGGGCTCAAACGTGTTTCGGTCGACCGCTATTCGCGCACAAAATACGACCGCATGCCCGAAGCCCCGCCAAAGGGCCCGAAAGGCGGCGACAAGGTCACCATTCTCATCGACGAGGACCGCGACGGCGTCGCCGAAACCTCAAAGGACTTTATCGAAGGCCTGAATCTGGCCTCCAGCGTGGCCTTTGGCTATGACGGCGTCTTTGTGATCCAGACGCCGTACCTGCTTTTTTATCCCGACAAGGATCGGGACGACGTGCCCGACACCGACCCCGAAGTGTGCCTGACCGGCTTCGGGATGGAAGACGCCCACTCCGTGGCCAATTCACTCACCTGGGGCCCCGACGGCTGGCTCTACGGCCTCCAGGGCAGCACCGTGACCGCCAACATTCGCGGCATCGAATTCCAGCAGGGCATCTGGCGCTATCACCCGCGCACGAAGGCCTTCGAGCTCTTCTGCGAAGGCGGCGGCAACATGTGGGGCCTCGATTTCGACGCCGAAGGTCAGGCCCTTGCCAGCACCAATTTTGGACCCTACATCATGGTCCACGGCATGCAGGGCGCCTACTACTGGAAGAGTTTCGGCAAGCACGGCGATCTCCACAATCCCTTCACCTACGGCTATTTTGAGCACGTGACCCAACTCGACCCCGTGGGCGGGCACGTGGTGGACGGCGGACACATGTATCGCGGCGGCGCCTTTGGCCCCCCCATCGCGGGCAGCTATGTCACCAACAATCTGCTCTCCCACAACGTAACCTGGAACACGGTGAAGCCCCTCGGCGCCACCTTTGAAACCCGCCACGGCGGCATCGTCCTGGAAAGCAACGACACCTGGTTCGCACCCAGTGACCTGACCACAGGGCCCGACGGCGCACTCTATGTCTGCGACTGGAACGATTCGCGCATGGCTCACCCCGATCCAGACGCGTCCTGGGACAAGACTAATGGCCGCGTCTATCGCATTGCCCCGAAGGGGTTGGCCGTGGAGCCCGCCTTTGACCTGCGCGATCTTGACAACGCCGCCCTCGTCGATCTCCTTGACCACAAGAACGCCTGGTTCGCCCGCCGCGCCCGGGTGTTGCTCTCCACCCGCGACACAGAAGACGTGGAACCGGCAATCACCCAGAATGTCTGGCAGAAGGAAGACCGGGAGCTTTCCCTCGAAGCCCTCTGGGCCCTCTACGCCAGCGGCAAGCTGAATGAACAGGGACTGGTCGATTTGCTCGACCACGACGACTACGCTTTCCGCCTCTGGGCCGTCCGCCTGCTGGCGGATCACGGCGCCCCGTCCGTTGAAGCGGGTCAAGCCCTCGCCACCCTGGCCGCCACGGAGAAGGACGTTCGCGTCCAGGCCCAGCTCGCCGCCACCGCACAGCGCGTTTCTCCTGATGCGGCCCTCGGCATCGTTTCCGGTATTCTGAAAAACAGTCAGGAGACGAAGGACCTCTTTATCCCGCTCTTGACCTGGTGGGCCATCGAACGCCACACCGCCGAAACAGGAAAACACCTGGACGACCTCGTGGCAACGCGCGGGGCCCTCACGGACGATTTCATCCTGCCCCGGCTGATTCGGCGCTATGTGGCCGACGGTACAGACATGCGGGACTACGACTGCGCCGCCGCGCTGGAGGCCGCCCACACACCCGACCAGATGAACGCCCTGCTTGAGGCCGTGGAACTGGGTCTCGCGGATCGCGAGGGCCGCGCAAGCACCAAAGCAGCAGGAATCTACGACGAATTCTCCGAGACAAAGTCCGAGAGCACCTCAGGGAAGTCCGCCCCGCCACTGGCCTCGTCCCTTGCGGAAAAGCTTCTGACCCTTTGGAAAGAGGCGCCAGACGTGCCCGTTCGCCTGGCCCTCGCCACCCAGCTCCAGGACCCCGCCGCACTCGAAGCCGCATCACGCATCGTGCGTGACGCTGCCGCACCGGAAGTCGACCGCCAGCGTCTTTTGGATACGGTGTCCCGCGCCGCAGGCAACAGCATCGTTCCCGAGTTGCTCGACATCGCCATGACCGATCCATCCCAGGCCCTTCGCGGCTCGGCGCTCGACACCTTGCGTCGCTTCGACGATCCCGGCATTGGCGCGACCCTCACGGCGGGCTATGCGGCCCTGCCCGCCGCACTCCAGGCATCCGCGCGGCAGGTGCTCCTCAGCCGGGCGACCTGGACGCGGGATTTCCTCCTTCTCGTGGACAGTGGCGCGCTGAAGGCCGAAGAGGTCCCCGTTTCCGAGTTGCGCCGCGTGGCCCAGCACAAGAGCGAGGAACTCGATGCCCTGGTCAAGAAGCACTGGGGCAACGTTAGCGGCGGCACGCCCGAATTCCTGTTGGCGGAAATGCGCCGCCTGAACAACGACCTCCGCGCCAAGCCGGGCGATCCAGTCAAGGGCAAGGAGGTCTTCACCGCGAACTGCGCCCAGTGCCACCAAATCTTCGGTGAGGGCAATGCCGTCGGTCCAGAACTTACCCAGGCGAACCGTATGGATACTGAATACATGCTGGGGAGCATGGTCAACCCGAATATGGTCGTCCGAAAGGAATACGTCCAGTTCGCGGTGGAAACGAAGGATGGCGGCTTCTACAATGGACTCATCTCGGAGCGCAGTCCCGGCAGCGTGACCTTGCTGAATGCCAACAGCGTGAAGACCACCATTGCCACCGGTGACATCGAAACGATTGAAGAAGCCGGCCTGTCCTTGATGCCCGAAGGTGTCCTCACACCCCTGTCACCCGACGATGTTCGCGATCTGTTTGCTTACCTCCAACTGAAAGAAGCACCGGCGAAGCACTGATCATCGAATCAGCACGACGTATTGAAATTCAGGAGCATAGTCCCATGAAGATTTCCTTGAGCCTTTTGGCGATAGCGCTGGCAGCCACGACCACGTCCGTGGTCCCGGCGGAAGACAAAGGTCTCGCGATCGATGGTGGTCCGCACTTTACGACGTATCTGAATACCCTCACCAAACTCGAAAGCCCGGCCCCCATTCTCGGGGACTTTCCCCAGTATGTGCAGCCGGTCATCGAGGAAACGCGGTACGAAGCCCCCATTCTGGTGAACGATGCCGATGGCGACCTTGACGTTCGCGCGTGGCGCTTTTCCTACAATGCCCGGGGCATCATCGAAATGCCGAATCGCCTGAAAGCAAGTGAAACGGCGATCATCGTGGTCCATCCCTGGGCCATTGACGATCAGCAGGGCTGGCGCACCCCCCAGCCCGCGGGCGTGGCCGACTTCTGCACACCGACGAAAAACCACATCTCCCACCTCCACATCAAAGAAGTACTGAACCCCTTGTTGAAGTCCCTGCGCGACCGGGTGGGTATGGTGGTCTACAGCCAGCGGGGCGAAGAGCGCACACCGCTGGAAAAAATCTACCGCACCATACGCAAGACACCCACCGACGCAGAGCGGGTCGAGGGCAAGAAGGAACTGGCCGAGGTCCTCAATGGTTTCAACTACAATGCGGGAAACCTTCCAGAGAAGATAGCCCTTCCCGAAGAAAGCGAAGTCGCCGCCTATTTCCAGCAGTTTCCCGGCTTGGACGCCACCGATCGCTACAACGGCCCCGGCTTCTGGGAGCTCCCCGTGCCCGTCGTGGACAGCATCGAAGTGGCCCCCAACGACGTGGTCCACTACGACGCCGACGGTTACGACAAGATCCGCGACTTCCTCAAGGAACATGGTATTCGCCATATCCTCCTGACCGGCTATGCCACGGACATGTGCTACAAGAGCACCACCTGCGGTTATGACAATTTTTCAAAAGACTTCAATGTGTTCCTCGTGGGCGATGCAACCATGGCTACTTTCCCGGCCAACAGCTCCCCCGCCTACGCGACCAATGCGGCAATATCCTTCGCGTCGCTTAATCAGTTAATCACCCAGGTCTCCTGGATCAAGCCAGTGGAAGCCGCCGCCAAATAGTACGGAACCCATAAGACCCATCGGCGCGAGAGCGCCCAAGGAGCCCAAACATGGATCGTCGCAGTTTTCTTTCCCTCACCGGTGCCGCAGCCGGTCTGGCCGCAGCAAGCCCTGCCAGGGCTGCCGATACCCCCGGCCCTTGGAAAGGCGGCAAGAAATGGGTCTATTCCATCACCTACGATGAAGGCTGCGAAGACCTCCTGAAGCACGCTGTGCCCATCCACCGCGAGTTCGGATACCCGGGCCATGTCGCACTCGTTTCCTCGCAGCTCGGCGTGAAGCGCAATGTACCCGGCAGCAGCTACCACGACATGATGATCCTGAGCCCCAAACAGATGAAGGACCTCATCGCGGAAGGCTGGGGGGCCTCCTGCCACTCCATGACCCACGTGGGCGTGACCCATGAAAATGCTGCCGTGGAAGTGACCGAGGCCCGCAAAGTGTTGGCGGACGCGCTCGGCACGGATATTCCCATTTTCACTGTACCCGGCAGCAACCCCGGCCATCCTCCGGCGATCGCCGTCGCAGGCGAGGCGGGCTACAAGGCCATCCTGACGATCTACGACTGGGTGAACACCTTCGACACCGACCTGCTCTGGCTGGGGCGCTGCCCGCTGCACACCGCCTACCCCGGCCCCTTCTACTCTCTCTTCGACCCCTACAAGCGCCTCCACCAGGCAAAAGCAACCAACGGCTGGGTCGTGGACTACTGCCACTGCCCCATGCCGGGCAAGCCAATCCATGCGGCAAAAGACTGCACGACGGAAGAACTCCGCGCGCGCTTTGAGGCGGTAAAGGAAGTGGGCGGCGACGACGTCTGGATCGCCGAACCCAATGAAGTCGTGGAGTACCTCGCCACCAACGAGGAGGCCACGCGCCGCCGCACGGAAAAGGCCGTGGGCCTCAATCAGGTCTATGACACGGAAATGCGGAAGTTATACGAGGTTCAACCATAGTGCAAATTGAAGGCTCATCCGGTTTGAGGGTACATGTGTACAGCATGCACACCTTGCAGGATAAGTTTCTTTCAAGAAGCGACTCTTTCGGCAATGGCCCGTGAAGCCGATTCATACTTTCTTCCGGCCTGAAGGGCCAGCGCAGCGTTAAGCCCCAGGCAACGCCTGGGGAAAATAGTTCATCCGATTTATTCGCCCGGAAAGGGCAGCGCAGTCGGTGTTCGGCGCGACGCGCGCGCCATCGACGGCGTCCTGATTCGGGGTAAGTTGGCTGTGGGGGCCGTATACCTAAGACTTCGCGGGGGTGTTTGGGAAAGATTCCAAACCGCCTTCCTTGGCAACGTGCCGACGGGAAGCGGTGGCGCTGGCTTTGGTGACCACTTCGGTCGACTTGAAATACGCGAAAAGCGCCCCGATATCATGGTTATGTTCGGTGGCAATGTCCTCTTTGACCTGCTGAAGTTCATTCAATACGTCGTCGTCCATGTCAGTCCGTTCCCATGAGTTCCCGAGGCGTACAAATCTCCGGGCACTTGAAACCCGATTCCAGGCAAACTCTGCGTATGATCGGCTTAAGTTGCGCATTGTCAATATGCTTGCAGTTCCATGTCAACAAGTAGTCCATTGCATTCACGGGCGCCGTCGCTATATGAAATGCATCATCCTCGGCCTTGGCGGGTAGAGCACCGGCCCGCATCAGACATTCTGCGACCCTGGCAACATCCATATTCAACTCCAATACTGGGAGCGCCCTTAAAACGGCGAGTCGGCGGGAAGCCAGTTCCGGGTCGCCACGCTCCGCCTCGCGCAGTACGACGGGAGACGTATAGACGTCAAACCGGTCGCGCCGATTCCACCAGGCCACGGTCATTGATTGCAGAACCGCTACTTGCGGATCGTTCGCGGCGCGTGCCGTCAAGTACGAAACTACAGATGTTTCAACATAAACGCTTTCCCTCATATCGATTCCTGAACACTCAATCAGTGCTAATTAAGTCTACCACGATTCAAGACGAAAGGCATGTCAAACCGACTCCAGGAAATCTCCACAATGGGTATCACCAGCCCCCTCACCCCATCCTCAGCATCTCCAGAAGCTCTTCCGCGGAAATCTTTCCGGCCATATCGGCCCCTTCCAGCAGGCTGTTCGCCAGATCGCGCTTGCGGTGGTGCAAGTCCGTGATCTGGTCTTCGATCGTGCTCTTGGTCACCAGGCGGTATACCGTCACGGGCCGCTGCTGACCGATTCGGTGGGCGCGGTCGGACGCTTGATCCTCCACCGCTGGATTCCACCAGGGGTCCATGTGAATGACGTAGTCCGCAGCCGTGAGGTTGAGGCCGAGCCCGCCCGCTTTCAAGCTGATGAGAAAGACCTCGCCGTCCCCCCCCTGGAAAGCGTCCACGGCCTTCTTCCGCGCCGGGGCCGGCGTGCTCCCGTCGAGATACTGATAGCGCACGCCCTTCTGATCGAGAAGCTCGCGTAGAATATCCAGATGCCCCACGAACTGACTGAACACCAGCGCCTTGTGACCGTTCTCCAGCAGTTCCTCCAGCAGCGCTTCAAAAACTTCCAGCTTCGCACTCGGTAGCGTGCTGTCGCCGTCCACCAGCCGCGCATTGCAGCAGGCGCGTCGCAGGCGCATGATCTCCGCCAGAATCCGCACATGGTGCTTGTTGGCCCCGCCCTGAAGCGAGCTGAGTTCCTTCAGCGCGTTTCGCCGCAACGCTTCATAGAAGGCGCGCTCTTCGTCGCCCAGCTCCACGTGAAGCACAATGTCGGTCCGCGCCGGCAGCTCGCTCAGCACTTCCTCTTTGCGCCTGCGCAGTATGAAGGGCTGAATGAGCTGTTTCAGGTATCGGCCCGCGTCCCGGTTCTCGTATTTCTCGATGGGTAGCGCAAAGCGGCCGTTGAACTGCTCCTGCGTCCCCAGAAAGCCCGGATTGATGAAGCGAAAGAGGTTCCAGAGTTCACCCAGATGGTTCTCGATGGGGGTTCCCGTGGCCGCAACCTTGAAGCGTCCCTCCAAATCCATCGCGGCTTTGGACCGCTTCGTGGTCGCATTCTTGATCGCCTGAGCCTCATCCAGGACGATGGTCTCCCAGGATATCTTCTTCAGCAGCGCGGTCTCCGTCTGGAGCAATCCGTAGCTGCAAATCAGCAGGTCGTGAGCCCCGAGATTCTCCACGGTATCCGCGCGGTTGTGCAAACCCAGCCGTTGAACGCGCAACGTGGGCGCGAACCGCGAAGCTTCTTCCTCCCAGTTTGCGCATACCGACGTGGGCGCGATAACCAACTGAGGACCGCCGGGCGCGCGCCGCAGCATCACCGCAAGCAACTGCACCGTCTTCCCCAGACCCATGTCGTCGGCCAGGCAGGCGCCCACGCCCCACTCCGACAGCCGCGCCAGCCACTGAAAGCCCGTGACCTGGTATTCGCGCAGAATCGCGCGGAGGGTCGACGGCACTTCAGGCTCAAGATCACGGGCCGCCTGCATGCGCGTGATCTGTTCTTTCCATTGCTTGTTGGCCTTGAGGGTCGCCGCCTGCTCGATGAATCCGTCCATCAACGGCGCGGCGAGCGCATGCATGCGCAGGGCTCCGTCCGCAGCTTCGCCAACGCCCCGAAGCTCGTCCAGCTTGCGCTTGAAGGCCTGCGTCAGGGCAAGAAACTGCCCATCGCCAAGCGGCACGAAGCGTGATCGTGTGCCCGCCGTAAGTTCCATCAGGCGCTGCATGTCAAGAACGAGCTCGTCGTTTACCTTAATTTCGCCGGAAAGTTCAAACCAGTTGTGTCCTGCATTTATCTTCGCACGGAACTGCCCCACCCCGACCGTACCCTGGAGGGCGAATTTCTGGCCCTTCGGCCACTCGACCCGCGCGCCCGCCGACACGACCTCCAACTCGGCCAGGAATTCCAGCGCCTCTTCAGGCGTTTCCAGGCGCCACTCACAGGTTCCGAAATCGGTCGAGATCAGGGATTTGCACGAAGCGACCAGCGCATCTGCGAGGGCGCTCTCCTGCTTCATGTCACGCGCGGTCTGAAGCTTCGTACCATTAACATCGGCGATTACGACGTCGCCCCCCACCGCCGGGGCAAAGGCCGGGCCGCCGGGCAAGGGCCGGACACGTAATTGCACGAGCAACCCCTCACCCGCCGGAAGCAATTGCAGCACCGGCGTCACGTCCGCATCGACCCGCGGAATAGACTCATCCCCAACGCCGATATCGGAGTGGACCGTTAAGACCGAGGCCACGCTGCGGACGGCCTGAAGAACCCGATCCTTCGCACGGGCCGGAACCGCCAACCCTTTCCCCAGCATTTCCGCGACGCGGGCCAGTTCCGGAGTAAACTCATACACAACGACGCGCAAGTCCCCTTCACGCTCCATGTAGACAAGGGTGCCCTCGGGCACGACCGGCGTCACCTTGAGTACGAAGCCTTGCTTCGTAGAACTCACCTCAAGGGATGGCGATGCGGTCGCCACCTCCACATTCGCCCCCGTATCCGAAAGAAACACATTAGGGTGTCCCGCCAGTGCAGGCAGGGCGCCATAACCAAGAAAGTAGGACGTCCGGTGCCGATTCCAGTAGCCCCCATCCAATTCGGTCTTGATATGCGCACAGACGAGTCGGTCATGGGCCGTTAGATAGTCCAGGCTCTGGCTGTTTTCCCGCAGCCGCTGGAGAGACGCGACCCGTCCCTTGCTCCAGGTTCCCTTCGGCGATCGCTTCTGCTCCAGGGGCTCCACTGAACAATGGCCACCCTGAAAATGAAGCATCCAGACGAGCCGGGTTGGATTCTCTACCTTCGCCGTGACGTCGCCCCGCGAAATGTTGGCCAGCGCCTTCAAGGTGCGCTCCCACGGCTCCGACGACCGGAAGTGCTCGACGAATGGGACGGTGTCAAGCTTGCCCACGCGTTTCACCTTGATTCCCATTCGCTGGAGGAGTTCCGCCAGCTCGTGCTCGATCCAGGTGTACCCATGACTTCCCGCGGCGCTGCACAGTTTGGCGATGGCCGTGTGGTCGCTCTGCATGGACTCCCCGAGCCCGCTCCAGAAATCCACGAGCAGCGATACGAATTTCATCGCGGAACTTTGCTCGACTGACCATCGGGCGCTGTACCACATAGCGGAGGGACCGCCCGCAATTTCGCCATTCTGGACCCGGAGGAATTTCAGCAAGGCCGCACAGACTTCCTGATACATCGCATTCTTTTCCCGCGCGCCCCAGTCGGCCAGTTCGGCCGCGCGGGGCCAGTGCTCGTCCCCCCCGGCAATCAGCGCGATGATGAAATAGACCCAATCGTTCGTGCCGAAAGTGGGCTTGCGCTTGCGCGAACCTTGCTTGATTGTCTGAAGCGCAGATTCGTAACGAGAGATTGCCGACGTAATCTCGCCGGTCACAAGCTCGCACCGCGCGATCAGAAGTTCTCCCACGAGGCCCATTTCGCCGGCCAGTGCCTGTAGCTCACTAAAACGCCCCTGAAGGAAGAGGCTGTCACCCACCACAAAGTCCAGGTCTATCCGGTCATCCTTCGGCAGGGACGGCGCAAGGACGCCGGCATACTTCAATGCGGGCTCACTGCGCTCGCATGCGTTGCTCAGGTCCTGTATCAACCAGTTCAGCCAGAGCGACTGCTTTTCCATCGGATAGCTTGAGAACCAGGACGCGTCGAAGGGGCTGTTGATGATCCTGGAGATTGGCATCAGGCTGGAGCGGTTGTGGACGGGACGCTCAAAGTACACATTGAGCAGGTTGTCCAGCCGCTTGAAATCGCGATCATAAAGCGCGATGCGAATCAGGCCGACGAGTTCATCGTCTGAAACATAGGCGGAAGAATAGCCCCACCGCGCGGACGGCGCCACCTCGTTTCGTACACTTGGCAGGGCCGCGGCAAATCGGTCCGTCAGCACCATGCGGCGGGTCACCACCTCGGTGATATCGCGGGCACTCTGCCAGTGCTTTCCCTTCATCGCCACCAGAGTGCGCGACTTCAAGCTCTCCAGCGTCTCGAGAAGACCAGCCGCCGTCACGAGCTTCCCGTTCTCTCCATTTACGAGGCGGACCTTAAGGAGACTCAACAGGTCGGGGTGCGACACGGCCCGGTAGCAGAGGCACAGCACCTCCATCACTTCTACTTCAAAGGCGGAGAGCTTTTCGAGCGCCCGCATACGCTTTTCATCGGGAATAAAATTGGACACGGTGGACATTCGACTTTCGTTTTTTGTGGAAATCAGGGGTTCCCGACTAACCCCGATGGCGTTCTTTGATCGCGATCAGCGACTTCATCACACCAGAGAGATCCACAGCCTTGTTCACCCCGCCAAAAGCATCGTGCACCTGCATGTAGAGCGCATACAACTCATCGTAAACGGCGCTGTTGGCTGCGATGGGCGTGTACTGCACTTCCTTCACGCCCGTCATCTTCGCCTGGGCTTGGGCATAGGAGCCATAACCCCCCTTCGCTTCACCCGCGATCACGGCGGCGCTCAACGCGGAGCCCAGGGCACAGGTCTGATCGGACGCGGATACCTGCATCGTGCATCCCGTGATGTCGGCGTAAATCTGCATGAGCATCGCATTCTTCTCGGCGATACCGCCACAGCAGATGATCCGGTCCACCGGCACGCCATATTCCTTGTAGCGCTCGATGATCGCCCGCGCGCCAAAAGCCGTCGCTTCAATAAGCGCCCGGTAGATGTCGGCCTGACTCGTGTAGAGCGTCTGGCCCAGGATCAGACCGGTCAGGCGCGGATCCACCAGCAGGCTGCGATTGCCGTTGTTCCAGTCCAGCGCCAGAAGGCCGGACTGTCCCGGTTTCTGCTTCGCAGCCTCCGCCGTCAGCTCCACGTGCAACGCGCCTTCGCCCTTGCAGACCACTTCCACAAACCACTTGAAGATATCGCCCACGGCCGACTGTCCAGCCTCAAGCCCGTAGTGACCCGGAAGGATAGAACCATCCACGATACCGCAGATTCCTGGAATATCCTTCAGCTTCGCGGTATTCGGGGCCACGGTGCAGTCGCAGGTCGACGTACCCATGATCTTCACCAGCACACCCGGCTGCACGCCCGCGCCCACGGCGCCCAGGTGGGCGTCGATAGCCCCCACCGCAATCGGGATACCCTCGGGCAGGCCCAATTTCGCGGCCCAATCGGCGCATAGCGCACCGGCGGGCGTTGCGCCGTCGTACGCCTTGTCAAAAAGGCGATCGCGCAGGTCCGCCAGCTTCGGATCGAGCATGGAGAGAAATTCTTTGTCGGGCAGCCCGCCCCACTCGTCGCAGTAGAGGCACTTATGGCCCGCCGCGCAAACGCCGCGCACCACCTTCGCCGGATCCGTGATCCCCGCGAGCACCGCCGGCACGTAATCGGCGCATTCCAGCCAGCTATGGGCCGCCGCGAAGACCGTCGGGTCCACATTGAGGCAATGCCAAACCTTGGACCAGAACCATTCGGAGGAATAGGTCTCGCCGCACTTGGCCAGATAATTGGGCCGGTGCTTGAAGCCCAGGTCCGTTATCTTCATGGCCTCCTCAATGGAGGTGTGGTCCTTCCACAGCCAGGCCTTTGCGTTCAGATTGTCTTTGAATTCCGGACTGAAAGCGAGCGGCTGGCACTGGTCATCCACCGGGATAGGCGTCGAGCCGGTCGTGTCCACACCGATACCAATAACCCGGTCGATGCTGAAGCCATCATAACCTTTTGCGGCCGCGAGCGCGCCCGTCACCGTAGCCTCCAGCCCCTGGACATAGTCCGCAGGATTCTGGCGCGCCAGATTGTGGTCATTAGGGTCCAAAAGAATACCCTGGTGCCCGGAGGGATAGTTTAATACCGACGAACCCGCCTCGTGGCCGTTCGCACAATCAATAACAACCGCACGTACCGAGTTGGTACCGTAGTCCACACCGATGGTAAAGGCCTTCATGGCATTCCTCTCTTCCGTTATCCACTTTCCGCAGGGGCCGGTACTTTAGCATATTCCCCCCGCTGCCTACGAACCGGCCAATCCGTTTCAGAATCTTGCGGAGACACCATCCGCCCGCTACACTGCAACGCAGGAGACCGAACCACCCCATGTCCCAGCGCACCCTCAGCCGACGTGAATTCGTCGTCGCGGCGTCCACGCTCCTCGCCGGAGGATGCCGAAAGCCGGAGCAGATAAATCTCGCCCGCCCGCTGCCCGAACGTCCCAACATCATCGTGTGGCTTGCGGATTCGCTCCGGGCCGACCGACTCCCGTGCTACGGTTGCCCCCTCGACACCGCCCCCCACATCTCGGCCTTCGCGCAACGCGCCGCAATCTTTGACGCGTGCTATTCGGCGGCCACCTGGACGCTTCCCGCCACATTGTCGCTGCTGACCGGCCTACCCCCGCTGGTCCACCGCACCGTAGTACCGGAATGGTCCGTCGCCGGGCGTGCCGAGGGAAAGAAACACCAAGTGCTGCCCCCGTCCATTCCGACCACGGCGAAGCACCTGAGTGACGCGGGTTACGACACGGCCCATTTTCAGTCCAACCCCAATGCGACCCGGGAACACGGCATTGACACGGGCTTCAACCACTATTACTACCAGCTCAACGCCGGCTATGAAGAGCAGACCACGGCCTTTCTTGAGTGGCTGCGCACCGAAGCGCGGGAGCCCTTCTACGCCTACATCCACCTGATTGACCCCCATGAGCCCTACAGCCCCGCCCCCGAAATCTTCAGAGAGCTCCACGGCCACACCATCGAAGAGCACCTGACCAGGCTGCCAAAGGCTGAATTCGTACGGCTCCAGAACTATCACCGCCAGACCTGGGATGGGCTTTTCAAAACGGACCAGCGCCCCGGCCCGGAGGTATTGACACGTTTTTCCCGTGAGAGCATGCAGTATCTGGAAGCCCTCTACACGGCGGAAATCCGAGGCATGGACGGACAATTCGGTCGCATGCTCGCCGCCCTGGATGAGCAGGGGCTCCGAGACCGGTGTATCGTTGCCGTCACCAGCGACCATGGCGAGGCCTTCGGCGAGGATGGGCTCTTCTACCATGGGTCCGGGCTGCACGACGCCCAGATACACGTCCCCCTCGTTCTACAGCTTCCCGGAATGCTCAAAGGGACCCGCTACCCCCATACTGTAAGTCAATACGACATCCACCCGACGCTCCTGGCGCTGGCGGGTGTCGCGGATACGGAGGTCTACGGCAGAGTAATACTTGGTCGAGAGGGCGAATTTCCCCGCGAGTCGGGACGCCCTGTGCTGACCAGCCTCGACTTGAACGAGCCCGACCCCGATCGTTGGCGCTTTCGCCTGACGGCGGGCGATATCCGCGTGGAAAATCAGGAAGGTACCCTGCACTGCGCAGTCTCCCGCGCCGCGGGGCCTCCCAACCGGCGGTGGGTGGCGCTGGAAGAGGTGGAGAAGATTCCCGACGAGGCCACGCGGACGGCCGTGGAGTACTTCTACACGGAACGTCACTACCTGAAGAAACTCGCCGCCGCCCACGCCGCGCCGACCTGGTTCGGAAAGAGCGACAGCGACGACGAGGCCCTGAAGGCTCTGGGCTATCTTTAGTGCTCGATCCGGCGGCGATGGGCTTCGAGATCATAGCCGTGACTGCGAAGATGCTCCAGCGTATCCGCCTCATTCGACAACACTTCATCAATCATACCGGGAAGATCCGCCAGAATTTCCTGCGGAATCGACACCACGCCATTGCAGTCCGCGTGGAGCAGATCCCCCGGATGAACCCACAGCCCGCCGACCATAACCGGGATATTGGCCTGGCCCACGTCGATGTAGCCATGGGACACCACCACGTGCTCGCTCCACACCTTCATCCCCATGGCGTGCAATGCTTCCAAATCGCGTACTGCCCCATCGGTGATGATCGCGGATGCGCCAAGGGTCTGAACCTGCGTGCCCACGATCTCGCCCCAATGGGAGGACCACCCTTTTCGGTGGCAAAGGTCCGCCACCACGCAAACCGTCGGCTTGGGCGACTGGGCGATGCTTTCCAGCCAGCGAAATCGCTCCGCGGGATCGGGCGGAAAGGCTTCGTCGAACTCCACAATCGTGCAGGTCGTGGCAAAACCGACCACGCGCCCCATATCCGGAAAGCGGCACTGGATACTCGGCCCCATGTAGCCCTCGCGCCGGGACCGCAACTTGAATCGCTCAATTGCGTTGGAAATCGTCGGACTGTCCACCGACAGCAGCTTTTCCTGCAAAACGGGGTCGAGATCTCTGGACATCGTTTGGGTCTCCTTCATGCGGTCGGCGCAACGCCAATCAGACCTGCAGATTCGCACGCGTACGCGGCCGAGATCAGCGCCACTCCATCAGGGCAATATTCATGGCTTCTTCCACACGCCGTCGCGGCTTGTAACAATAGATGATGCCGTGGCCCGGAAGCATCATGTCCGTGTCTACTTTTGCAAAGCGTATCAACGACTTCAAATAGACTTCCTTATTGAAATCGAAAGATCCGCTCCACCCGAAATGCCCCGCCAGCAGGGTCCCTATAACGTCGCCGCTCACGCAGAGCCGCTTGCCCTCGTGATTGAACAAGAACGCCGTACAGCCCATGCTGTGGCCGGGAAGGTGCATCACGTCAATCGTGAAACCCAGCAGACTAAGCTGCTCCCCATCCTCCACCGTCCGATCCACTTCGCACGGAGTAAAGGTCTTGTGGTAAAGGTATCCGCAACAGCGCTCGTCGCCCGAAGCCACCGCATCCGCCGTATTGGTGTGGGCAATCAACGTAACGCCGCGCTTCTTGAGCAGATGGGCGCCCGCCGCGTGGTCAAAATGCGGGTGGGTCAGAATACAGTACTTGATATCATCGGGAGAAAGGCCCCAATAGGCCATATTCTCGAAAATTTGACCCATGGTGTCACCACACCCCGAATCAAAGAGAATCAATCCCCCATCGCCTTGAAGAATGTAGGAGTTACCGTCTCGATAGGCGGCATCCTGCCCATCGAAGGTTATTCCGTTCATATCCCCGCCGACCTGATACAAACCTCGTAATATCTGCACTACGCTAAACTCCAAACCCGACTAAAAAGTTTGCTCCAATTCGCGATCGCACCAAGGTGCCCCAGGCACAACGCAAACTCCGCTCCAGCCCCGACGCCTCGAACGACCGTCGTTCATGGCTCCCTTCGAACAGAAAATCTGCTGAAGCCCGTCAGGACCAGAAGTGAGATTCCAAGAACCAGGAAATCGGCCACGTATTCGCCAGCCGAAGCCATGCGCTTACCCAACTGAATGTTACATCCTTCACCTTCACCTTCACCTTCGCCTTCGCCTTCGCCTTCACCCTCACCCTCACCCTCACCCTCACCCTCACCCTCACCTTCACCTTCACCCTCACCTTCACCTTCACCCTCACCCTCGCCTTCACCTTCACCCTCGCCCTCGCCTTCACCCTCGCCCTCGCCTTCGCCTTCACCCTCGCCCTCGCCCTCGCCCTCGCCCTCGCCCTCGCCTTCGCCTTCGCCCTCACCGGCGGAAGACACCACGATAAACTCGCGCCGGGTCTCGACATCGCCCTGACGATCTTGATCGATCACGCTCAGGATGACCGTGTAGGTCCCAGGGCTGGTATAGGTATGCGATGGATCCGGCACATTGCTGAAGGTCCCGTCTCCAAAATTCCAAAGCCAGGATTGAATATCCGCGTTTCCTCCGAAAGACTCATCCGTAAACTGGACTTCCAGGGGGGCCACTCCAAACAGGGGCACCGCGCTGAACGCCGCAGTAAGCGGTCCTTCTCCTTCTCCTTCTCCTTCTCCTTCTCCTTCCGCACCGCCCTCGATGCAGACATCAATGCCAGCCGTTTCGCTAAATAGTGCACCCGCGGTCTGGCGATACTCCGCCGTTCCCGCGATGTTCAGCGTGCCCGCCGCCCCTTCGGGAACCCCAATTTCAATCGTAAACGTGAGTGGAAACTCAGGAACGTCAATCCAGACAAACTCCAGCAGCCCCGTGGCGTCCAATTCCGGGGAGTCGGCGGGAACGTCGGGCCCGGATACGCCCTGAAAGGTCCATCCCGCAGGCAGGACTTCCCGCAACCCCAATGCCTGTATCGCCGGCTCACAGGTACTGTCCAGCACCACCTGCAGATCAAAAACACCACCGCTGGCAACACAGCCAGCCTCCACGTCGTGAGCAACCATCACGCAAGGCGCAACCGTCCCCTTGTCTGCGAAGGATGATACGGACACCAGCAAAAGGATGACCAATATCGCGCTTCTGACCTGCATCCACTGTCTCCCTTGAGCCTGATCGGATTCTATACCTTCGGGGCAGCGCCCGTCGCAAGATGTGCCCGGCCCCGCCCGAGGCGGCCGACATGCCAGTCCAGTAGGAGAATTGTACCCGAATCGAGGCTACTTTTCCGACCCTGGCGACTTATGTGTTTACCATGGCCTCCGTCAAGGCATGAATGGCGCCTGGAATATCGGGAAATTCCCACACATTTCGGCCAACCGTCGCCCCCGCCGCCCCCGTCCGGGCCACGGACTTCATCATGGCCACCGCCTCCTCCAGGGTCGTGCATTTGGGCCCACCCGCCGCCACAACGGGCACCGGAGTAACCGAGACGATATCGGTGAAGGAGGCCTCATCGCCCGTATAGGGCACCTTCACCACGTCCGCCCCCTGCTCCAGGCCCATTCGGACCGCGTAGAAGATGTCTTCCGCGTTATGGGTCGTTGAGGACTTCTCGTCACCACTGCTCAAGGTGTAAATATGAGGAATCACCGGCAGGCCGTACTGCTCGGCCTCTCGAACCACCTTCGCCAGATGGTTGATGAACTTAATCTCGCTTGGGCCCTTGAGAAACATCGCCACGGCGATGGCGTCGGCCCCGAGCGCCACCACCTCCTCCACATGGGCGGAGAAGGCAAACTCGCTCCACTCCGGGCGCAGGGCCATGGACTGGATGATGAAAGGCACCTTGCCCGCGTGGGGCTCCATGAAACGCATGGCGATGCCCTTGTTCATGGTGATCGCGTGCGGGCGACCGGCAACCACCTGCTCAAGCGTCTTGCCCATTGTGCGCAAGCCCTGGGGAAGATCGATGGGATAGTTGATCAGGTGGTCGACGGCAACGCTCAGAATGCGGCCGGAGGGGTGGCTGAAGATACGGTTCAGGCGGGTGCGTTTGCCGAGGCTGGACATGATGTAACTCCTGGGGAACTGGAAAGCTGGGCGGACGGGCGGGCTGCCCCACGGACCAGCAGGCAGGGCAAGAGCCTAGCGAACCCGACCGCCGCTATTCAAGCTGAAGCCCCAAAGTGGCCACATTACTTCGCCGGCAGGACCGCCTGAAACACCACATCGGTGCGGCCGTCACCGCCGTTATCTTCCAGGTCCGAACCCACGCTGTACAGGCGCACAGACGCCTCCTCGCGCCTGTAGACGAGATTTCTCCCCGTGTAGAAGTCCTCCAGGTCGAGGCCTTCCCGTGCCAGCATTTCGAGGGCATCGGGCGGGGTGCCGGTTCTCTGGTAATGAAGGATTAGCTCAATACCCGCCGTCGCCACGCGCAATTCCATAGACGGGCCGGATGTGTTGAAACTTCGCCAGCCGCCGCTCTCTTTAAACGCCTCAAACGCGGCCGCCTGCTCTGTGATGGGCTTGCCCATGGTCTCAAGGCGAAGTCGCTGGTCACGAATCGAATAGGTCAGGTGCCGGTCGAAGAGGCCGAACAACATGATCGCTATCCGTTCGGGCGGGTCGGCGGGTTGGTGTTCGTTGATATCCTGGATCATGGTCGCCGCGAAGTCGATGGTGGATAGCCGCAATTCCTCCTCCCAATTGGGGGCTTCCAAAAGGGACTGTATCTCCCGAAGCTTGTCTTCGGGTATCGCCACGCGCGCTGCCGCGCTGGCCAGCGCGCGCATTAACTGCCCCACCTCGTCGCCGCGCGAATACAGCGAACTGGACCAGGGGCGGGCGTAGTAGGCCTTGAGAAAGGCAAGGCCGTCCAGAATGGTCTCCACGGCAAGCGCGCCATCGCCCGCCTCCGCCGCGACGCAGGCCTGGGCGCAGCAGAGCTCCATAAAGTCCTTGGTAAAGCCGCCCCGAGCCACAACACCGACGCGGCCGGTCCGGGATTGGGAGCGCCCCTCACGGATCAGCCGCAGCGATTCCTCGTTCAATTCCACAAGCTGCCGCATGGCCGCGGACGTGGCGGGGTCATAAGGCACGGCGAATACTTCCTCCCCCGAGTGCCGTGTTCGAAAGGAAGGAAATTTCTCGGCCATTCCAAAAGGCAGCGGCACCAGCGCCGACGCGGCCTTTGGATAGGCCTCTTTGCGCCGAAGCTCGGGAAACTGGGCGAGCCATGCGGTGTGCTCTTCCGACGTTCTCGGCACGACGAGCGCCTTGATCGCCGCGAGTTCTTCGCGCACCTCGGTCCTCAAGCGCAGACGCCAGATGACAGCGGGCGACAGGAGCAGGACCACAACAAGACATACGATATACAGGCGACGACGACGACGCGCCCAAGGCGTTAACTTTTTCTTGTGCATGGTTCCCTCAATAACCAGCGGTACCGCCTTCTGAATACCCCTCCCCCAACTGCGAGGAGATTCGCGACTACGCTACCACATTCCAGCGCATCCGTCCAGAGAATTCAGAAACCGTGTCAGCGACTTACTGGTCTATGACTTCCCGCATGGATTCTGATCAATGAGCGAATTCTCTGACGATTATTTTGCAAAGGTGATGGGCGCAAAATACTCGGGCTTGTGAAAGCTCAACTCGCCCTCAATCGGCGACCACGACGCCCAGTGCGGATGAGAATTGTTCTCGGCGCACTTGTAGAAGTTGGCCCGCCACGTCTGCCCAGATGGCGGCCCCAATTCACCCAGGTACTCCTCCAGCACCTCGAAGGGAATGAAGTACTCCACCTGCCACACCACGGACTCCGCGTGCTCAGGCTCCACCTTCTCCGGCATGCTGTGGAATATGGTCACGTCCTTTGCCAGTCGCCAGGGCACCTTGCCCGCACGACGAAGGGAATCCCCTTTCCAGTCCGGGTTCTCCTGGTAGGAAAGCAGCATGGTCCCACCGCAATTGATCTCGAAATTGAAGTAACCCCGCTCGGGCCGGGGCTGGACGAAGAACTCCACGCACGCATCTTCCCATACCTTGCCGTGGTACTTCGTCTCAACCGCCCGCACATAGCGATCTTCCACACGAAAATGTATGTAGATCCCCAGATCATCAAATACCGCCTTCGCCTGGGTCTTCGGGCGATGATCCGAAAGATCGGTGCGGTAAAAATGGGTAATGTCGATCACGGGCACGTTCTTCCACGCCGCCCCCTCCCAGTTTCCGTCCAGCTTCGGCTTCTCGCTTGCGCGTACAAGCGTGTAGGATGGCATCTCCAGCGTATCTCCCTCAGCGACGGTCCCTTCTGACGCGACTTTTCCGGCCGCGAATGCAAGGGTTGTACAGGCAATGGCGATCAGGTATTTCAAACCAGACTTCCTCCCGTTTGCTGTATTGGCGCGCACGCAACGCACCCAGCCGTGGGCCGGGGAAGACGAGCGCTCTGGGCGACATAGTACGCCCTCGCCCGACCCCGCGCAACTGTCGTCCACTTCCCGGCTGCGCCGTTCACAGTTCAGGACGCTTCGGCGGGAGGCGCTCGCAGCACGAATCGTAGCGAATCCGGGTTGGAAACCGTCAGCGGCCTTCGCTCCCCCGCGCCCAGTGACGCAGGTGCGGGCAGGCCGACATCCGCGACACCGTTGCTCAGTTCCGCCCTTACCCCATCAACCGTGTACGTCATGCTCCGCCCCGTTGAAGGCAGCAGGCGCTCCGCCGCGGGCAGCGTCGCCTCCAGCGCTTCCAGGGAGTCCGGGTAGCGGCCCTGGGTAAGGTAAAAGCGGCGCACCGCCATCGCCGCCCGGGCCAATGCGGCCTGGTCCAATGAATTCCGATAGAAACTCCAATAGCCCGGCGGTCTGGACACATTTACGGTCAGAAACAGCATGGCGCGTTTCGACAGTTTCTTCATCTCCGCATCAAAACGTCGTTCGATGGTCGGCCGATCAGCAACCGGCGCCTTGGTCCAATCCTGAATTTCGCCCATCAAACGTGTGTGCGCGCTGATATTCATATCCCCCACGCCCGTGGCGATCAGGATGTTTCGCGGCATGCCGCGACGACGCCCCTCCCGGATGCGCCCAAGGAAGAGGCATTGCTCCACCAGCACCATATGCTGGATCTGCTCAAGGCGGCGCCCCGCACCAAACTGCCCCTCAATCGCCGCCAGGACAGGCTCAGCGATATCAATTCGGCTCAGACAGTACTGCAAGGCATCTAGGAACTGGCTTTCCATTTCCCATTGACGCACGAGCGTGTTATACAGACCATCCTGCTCCGGTGAACGCGCCACGGCCAGCGCACACTCCAGCGCGGCGGATGTGGCAGCGCCATCGTCGCTATCCGCGAAAAGTACCGCGGCCGCACACGTCAGATCGGCGAGCACGTCAAGCCGGTCCAGTACAGAAAGTTCGTTGGAGCCTGCAGGTTGATAGGGGGCCACAAAACGGCATTCCCCCAGTTTCGACGCCGCTTTCAACGGCGCAAGGGTCGCGGCGTTCGCATCGATCCATTCCCTGGTCGCATCCCGCACCGCAGGGTCCAGAGCTATCCCCGGAGTTGGCCCAACATTTCCCAGGTAAACAACAGAATCACGTTTGGCCGGAATCACTTCCTGGTAGTCCGCCAGAGCCTGCCGGTAAAGCACCGCCCCATTCTTCCCCTCCTCGGGAGCGGGGAAACGGGTATTGAGCTCCTTCATCGTGACAGGTTGCCCCGCGGCTTCCATCGCCGCCAGCAGCATGCGCGCTTCCCGACTGACCCCGATCCGCCAGATCAAGGCCGGTAGCAGCAAGGCCCCCACGACAAGCAGGATCACGATCAGACGTCGGCGTTTCTTCGCCCAGGGGCTCCGTGCTTTGCGGCGCCGCGTACCCTCATCCTCCAGAGACCCGTTGGAATCCATCACACCGCCTTGTACTGCAGCACCGGATTGACGGCGTGCTCGATCGTCTCGTGATTCTCAACCTGCAGCAAACCGCGCTCATAAAGATACTCCACATGGGCGCCCGCCTCCAGAATCGCGAGCAGCACGTGATACGACTTGCGCGGCCCAAAGAGCTCGCGCGACACCTCTTCCAGATTCCTGGGTTCCCGGCAAATCGCCAGCGTCTTCTCCAGCCGCTGCTGGTGGAAAGCGAGGGTCTCGTCGATACGCTGCCCCACGTCCTTGATGTCCCCGAGATGCCCACCGAGGCCCAGTCGGATCCCATCGAGTTGCCGGATCTTCTTCAAGGCGTCAAAATAATGCCCAAGGCCCATGTTCCGCGTAATGAACTCGGGAGACTGATGCGGCGTGATGCGGTCCAGCACATGGTCCGCCGTGAAAAGCACATCGTCCAGCATCAGGCAGACCTGCCCCGGACAATGGCCTGGCGCGTGATACGCGTAGAAGGCGCTGTCGGGCACGGGGCCTTCTTCCAGAATCAGATCCACGCCGATGGGTTTGAAGAGGCCTTTCGACCACCGATTCTTCTCTAGCATGGATTCCACGCGCGCCGGGGTCATCCCGGATCGTTCCAGATAGACCTGCAGGTCCTTCGCCGCAACGATCCGACGCTCTTCAAAATTGCGAATCGTGGAAACATCGAGGGCATGGATCGCCACCGAGGCGCCCGACGCCTCCACCACGAAATTCGCGCCGCCGAAATGGTCGATATGACCATGGGTGATGATAAGCCGCTCCAAATCTTCCAGCGACGCAATCAGGCCAAAGGAGTCGCGCGCTTCAAGAAAGGAACGCCGAAGGTGCTCGTTTGAATCGCCGATGCCGGAAGAGCAATCGATCAGCGTCAGGGCGCCATCCAGCACCAGGTAACAATTGGTGTAGTGATTCTCAAAAGCCCATACGGGAAACTTGTATATCTCGACGCCACGAGACGTGGTGTGCTTCGACACCGGCGGCGCTGAACTCATCGCAGCATTCCTCTCATCGATTCAGAGACCTACCACAGATCGTGGCAGGTGAGCAGGCGCGTAACCAGTGCGGTCCAGCCCGTCTGGTGGCTGGCTCCCAGACCTTTACCGGTCTCGCCGTGAAAATACTCGTAAAACAACACCAACTCACGCCAGTGCGGGTCGCCCGCATAGCGATGTTCCTCACCGTGAACGGGTCGTGCGCCCGATTCGTCGGGTTTGAACAATCCCGCCAAGCGGCGCGCGATCTCCCGCGCGGCCTGCTGCAAGTTCACTTTGTTGCCCGAACCGGTCGGGCACTCTACCAGAAGTGTGTCGCCGTAAAAATAATGATAGCGCTCCAGTGCTTCGATAATCAGATAATTCAATGGGAACCAGATGGGACCACGCCAGTTGGAATTGCCGCCAAACATACCCGTATCCGACTCGCCGGGCACATAAGAAACGCTCCACGAATTGCCCGTCGCCCCATCCTTATAGGTGAAGGGATGCTTCTCGTGGACCTTTGACAATGATCGTATCCCATAAGGGGAGAGAAACTCATTTTCATCCAGCAGATACGCCAGCACCCGCTCCAGTCGCGCACGCGTGGGGATGGCCAGCAGCTCCCACCGCGATCCGTCCGGCTTGGTGCGACGTTCGAGATAGGTCGTCGTGCGTCGCAAGTCCCGGCGATGGGCCAGAAACCAGTCCAGACGCCTGCGAAAGCCCGGAAGCTTCTCCAGGATCTCTTCTTTCAGCACTTCCACCGTCAACAGCGGAATCAGTCCCACCAGTGAGCGCACTCGAATAGGCGTTGCCTTGCCCTTCGCATAGATCTGGTCGTAGTAGAAACCATCCTCCTCATGCCACAGGCCGTGCTCGCCGAGGTGATTCATCGCGTCGGCGATGTGAACAAAATGCTCGAAGAACTTTGATGCGATGTCCTCGTAGGCCGGGTTCTTCTCCGCAAGCTCCAGCGAAATCGCCAGCATCGTGGTGCAGTAAAAGGCCATCCACGCCGTGCCGTCCGCCTGCTCCAGCTCCCCGCCCATGGGCAGGGGTTTGGATCGATCGAATACCCCAATGTTATCGAGGCCCAGGAAGCCGCCCGCGAATAGATTGTTGCCGTGGGGGTCTTTGCGATTGACCCACCAGGTGAAATTCATCAGCAACTTGTGAAAAACGCGCTCCAGAAACGCCCTATCCCGTTTACCGCGCGGGCCGGTCATCTTGAAAACGCGCCAGCAGGCCCAGGCGTGCACGGGCGGGTTCACATCGCTGAAATTAAACTCATAGGCCGAGATCTGACCATTCGGATGGAGATACCACTCACGAAGCAGCAACTCCAATTGCGACTTCGCAAAGTCGGGATCCAGCTCAGCAAATGGAATCATGTGGAAGGCCGTGTCCCACGCCGCAAACCAGGGATACTCCCACTTGTCGGGCATGGAGAGGATGTCCCTCGCGTAAAAATGCTTCCAGTCGTGGTTGCGACCGGTCTTCCGTGCCGCCGGCGGACTGGCAAACTTGGAATCGCCCTTCAGCCACGTGCTCACGACATAATGGTAGAACTGCTTGGACCAAAGCAGCCCCGCGCGAGCCTGTTTCAAGATACGCGCCATCTCCTCAGTCGCACCGGTGGGGGTGATCGCCTGGTGAAAGGCCTCCGACTCCTTCTTGCGCAGCGCGAAAATTCCATCGAAATTCTCGCCAAAGAGGGCGTCTGGACGCTGCACGTCTTCATGAAGTCGCAGACGGATCTCCCACGTTCCCTGTGCGGGAACAATCCGCTGAAACCAGGGGGCCGCCTTCGTCCCCTCTTCTTCCGTGTTGACAACATTCCGTTTCCCACGAACCACGCACTCGTGAAAGGCGTCCTTGTAGTGCCCGCCGTCTTCCGCGCCGCCCAGATGTAGAACGCGGTTCGTGTCGTTTTCGGTAAAGAGCACCGGCGGAATGCCATCTCGCGGATCGACTTCGAGGAAATACTTTCCCAGGGTCTCGTGCTCGATTCCGATTGCCGACTCGTCGTGAAGCCAGAGCCACGGATTCTGACGCCCGCTCTCGTGAAAAGCGCCCCATCCCCAGGTATTGCGAAACCATACCGTGGGCAGCACGTGCAGTGTCGCCGGGCGGGTACTCCGATTCTCCACCGTGATACGGATCAGGATATCGTTGTCGTCGGCCTTGGCATACTCGACAAATACATCAAAGTAATTGTTCCCCTCGAAAATCCCCGTATCCGTCAGCTCGAACTCCGGCTGAACGCGGCTTCGGGCCGCATTCTCGCGGACAAGCTGTTCGTAGGGAAAGGGATTCTGCGGATACTTGTAGAGCGCCTTCATGTAGGTGTGCGACGGGGTCGATTCGAGAAAGTAATAGCATTCCTTCACGTCCTCGCCATGGTTGCCCTCACCATTGGACAGGCCGAAGAGCCGTTCCTTCAGTATACGGTCGCGCCCGTTCCAGAGGGCGATGGAGAAGCACAGCCGACATTGACGGTCACAGATTCCCAGCAGCCCGTCTTCTCCCCATCGATACGCGCGGCTGCGCGCATGCTCATGGACGAAGTTGGACCACACTTCACCATCCGCGGAGTAATCTTCGCGCACCGTGCCCCACTGACGATCCGCCAGGTAAGGGCCCCACCGCTTCCAGTTGCGCTCGCGCCGGGCATCTTCCCGCAACCGTACATGTTCTTCCGTCTGGCCGTTTTGCATTCCCACAGACCTGCTTTCCGTATTGCACCGCACCGGCCCGACACCTGGCGCAACGTGCTGCCTGCCCCTATGGTATCATTCTCCCCCAACCATCGGGCAAACTGACAGGAACCATTCGAGAAAGGAGCGCCCCATGAAACTGGACTACATCTTTGAATCCGCCCTGTATGTCGGCGACTTGGCGACGGCGGGTAAGTTCTACGAAAGCTTGCTCGATGCGCCGGCGTTCGCGGCGGGGGAAGATCGCCATATCTTCTTCAAGCTGAGGCACGGAATGCTTTTGCTCTTCGACCCGAGAAGCACGGATGATCCCGACGCCGAATTGCCGCCCCATGGCGCCATCGGACGGGGACACCTCGCCTTTCGCGTGGGCGAAGAGGACTTGGACCTTTGGCGCGCCCGCCTCGCCGCACTGAACATTCCCATAGAACAGGAGTGGACCTGGCCGAACGGAGCGCCCTCCATCTACTTCCGCGACCCCTCGGGCAATCTCCTTGAGATCACCGTAGGCAAGTTGTGGGGATTTCAAGATGGCGCCTGATTAGACGACCACCATGTCCTCACCCTGCGCGCCCTCGCGCGAGTCCCCGAGGGCGTCGTGAAGGTACTTCAGGTCGTGTCGGAGTGCGTCCCGAACCAGAAAATAGTCGGAACTGTGGACAATAAGGTTGGCTCCCGCACGGGCCCAGGCCACCGCGTCATCGATACCGAAGGAGTAGTGAAATCCAACGCCAACGCCCCGGGAGCGGCCCTTGTCGATTATCGTCGTGATGGCTTTCATGAAGGTCGGATGCTGGTACTGCTCGGGAATTCCCAGGCTGATGGAAAGATCGTGCGGCCCGATCAGCAGTGCGTCAATCTCAGGTACATCCAGTATTTCATCCAGCCGCTCAATGGCCGGCGTGCTTTCGATGTTCACCACCATCAGCTTGCCCGCCGCGTAGCCGCCCAGATAGTGCTCAAGCGTTTCGTCCAGCGCCTCCACCCCGCTCAAGACCTTCTCCAGACGTTCGCCCTTCAAGGGACGATATTTCACCGCGCCGCGCAGGGCCTGTATATCACTGATTTTCTCGAGGTACGGCGCCACCACGCCCGCCGCCCCGCCATCAAGCACCTTGCAGGCCTCATAGGGATCCGGCGCGGGAATCCGAACGATGGGGGGAAGCCCCTTCGCGGCGTAGGCCTGGCACATCCAGGAAACCTGCGCGCGATCGAGCGGGATATGCTCGGTATCGATAAACACAAAGTCCAGACCCGAACCCGCAAGCATGGCGGGCCAGAGGGGCGACGGCGACAACACACAGGTCCCATAGACCCGGCGGCCCGCGCGCAGGGCCGATTTCAACGCAATTCCATCCATGATCTTTTAATTCTTTCTTAGCGCTATGGTACTATTTTAAAATTGTTTTAGACAGCAATGTGGGGCCAAGAACAGGAGTCGATGGCGCAAATCGACCCTTCTGAAATCGGAACCCAAGCGTCGTTAGTACCATAGCGGATGGAGAGCGAAGTTGTCGAATTCTGGAGTACCTTCCCCGGAGCCCCCTCAAGAGGCCCCGCTGACACCGGCGCTGCGTCGAAGACTGCTGATCACGCTCACCGTCGCCTTCGCGCTTGAACTGGGTTCCCGCTTCCTCCTCGCGCTCGGCTCGGACCCCTCGCTCCTCGCCGAAGTCCTCTCCATATCCGCCGTGCTCCTGGCCTGCGCCGCGATTGCCACCCTGGTTGCCGGCACACGGGGCAGCCGGGCCGTCCGCGGATGGATGCTGCTCGCGGGCAGCGCCCTCGTCGCGTCCATCATCCTGAGAATAACTGCGGAAATGCCGGCCATGCAGGCCCATCCATTCCTCGGCCCCCAAGGCGCCTTACGCGAATTCATCATGAGCATGACCGATCTCGCGGGAATCACCGCCTGGGTCTTCGGATTCTTCTGGATGGTCTTTGAGCTGGAAACAACCCGGGAAACATTGAACCTTCAGCGACGCCAACTCCTCAAGGAAATCGATGACCGAAATCGCGCCGAAGCTGTGCTGCGCGAAAGCGAAGGCCGCTTCCGGGCCGTTTTTGACAACGTCCCCGTGAGTATCCTGGTCATGTCCTCCCAGGGGCGCCTCATCGAGTGCAACCAGGCACTTGCCGCCGAACTGGGCTATTCCGTGCGCCAGCTTCACGATACCGGCCTCGAAAGCCTCGTCCATGACGACGACCGAACCGCATTCCGGGCCGCTTTGGGACAATTTCAGTCCGCCGATGCCACACGTCACGCTTTTGAAACTCGTCTGCTCTGCCGCGACGAGTCCGTCATACAATTCAGCATTGTTGCCACGCCCGTGCCCACCGACTACCGTCAGGCCAACATTCTCGTTGCCGTGCTCGAAAACATTTCCGAGCGCCGCCGCAGGGAGCAGCAGATTCAGCGTCGTCAGAAGATGGAAAGCCTGGAAATTCTTGCCGGCGGTGTGGCCCATGACTTTAACAATCTTCTGGTCGGTGTAATGGCCAATGCCGATCACCTCTCCCGCTGTCTCAAATCCGAAAGCGAGCACGTCCAGACCTGCGTAGAAATTCTGGAAAGTTCCCAGCGGGCCGCCGACCTCTGCCACCAGCTCCTGGCCTACGCCGGAAAAGCCCCGAGGGAAGAGCAAATCGTCAATCTGGACGAGCTGGTCGCGGGCACCCAGCAACTCCTTCGTATGACCCTGGCGCCAAAGGCGACCTTGGTGCTCCACGGCAATTCGACGCTCCCCGCGATTAGTGCGGACCCGGCCCACCTCCGCCAGGTACTCTTGAGTCTGGTCGCAAACGCTTCAGACGCCCTCGTGGGAGCGCCCGGTACCGTTACCGTTACTACAGGAACCGAGCGCCTTAAAGAATCCGACTTTTCGAAGGTTCTTCATCAGCACACTCCCGAACCGGGACTTTATGTATACCTGGAAGTCTCGGATACAGGTTCCGGCCTCCACGAAGACGCGATTACACGGATTTTTGACCCCTTCTACACCACAAAACATCTGGCGTCCGGCCTCGGCCTGGCCGCCGTCCTCGGAATCGTCTACGCCCATCGCGGTCTCGTATCGATCAAGAGCCGCCTCGGCGAGGGAGCCACCTTTCGCGTCTATTTTTTACCCGCGCCACTCCCCGCATCACCCGCCGAATTGCCGGAGAAAAAGGAGGAGCGCTCCGAAGGCGCTGCCCAGGGCATGCGCGTGCTCGTCGTTGATGACGAGGAACTCGTCCGCAACGCCGCGCGGCGTATCCTCGAACACAGCGGCTACACCGTCATTACCGCCGTAGACGGGCAAGACGGCGTGGAGTTATTCGAGACCCATCACGCCACGCTAAACGCCGTCCTCCTTGACCTCACCATGCCCCGGATGAACGGCGAAACGGCCTGCGCACGGATGCGAGAGATCAACCCTGGTATACCGATCATTCTCAGCAGCGGTTACAGCGAAAGCGAAAGCTCGTCCCCCGCAATCTTCAAGGAAGTCGCCGCCTACATCCGCAAGCCGTACCGTCTCAAGCAACTGCTCGACATTCTCGATGAAGTCACCTCGAAATAAACTTCCGGATCGCAACCCCAATCAGGCCAAGTCCGCCAGCCGACAAATCCGCGCGTAAAACGCTTCCTTGGACTCGTTCACCAGCATGGAGCCCAGATGCTCGCACAAATCCGGATCTGCGGCATCGCCGTAGGTGATCGCGGCGGCCATGTACGCTACCAGATAAGGTACGGCATCGGGATAGCCCTGATAGCGCGGATGAATGTAGAGGCAGCAATGCCGTTCCACGCCTTCCCCATGCAACACCGGCTCCGCGAACTGGTGCGGCTCCAAGCCATCCTCGTCGAAGTGGATAGATGTCACGTAGCGCAAGCACTGCTTGTCCCGTAGGAACTGCTCCAGGTTGGCCAGTCGGAGCGGTCCACCCAGTCGCTCGATCACGCGCTCGGCGGTTGCGTCCGCATGCGCCCACAGTAATTTAGTCACCTCGTGGGGGGGAGGTGCGTCTTCGATCTCGTGGCTCATCGTTCTGCCCTGCCCGAACTGCCATCGGGCCTTTCTAAATCTGAACCGCGCGGCCTTCTCGTTGAAGGTCTCTTTACATCTTGTCTATCACGGAATGCCCTCGTCTGTCAATACGTATAGGACAACACCGGGCTTGCGCATCTGTCTTATAGGGGCGTGAATATCGGGGTATGACTCGATACGCTGCGTGGCCACGACAGAATCCCAGAGTTAGGGTACAACAAGTATCGAGTGCTCACCACGGAGCACCTGAAGCAGCCGATTGCCGCAACCAGAGGACCTCCACACACAGATCCGCTCAGATCTGGTTTAGCCGGTTTCAGCGTACGTCGCATTCTGAGCAGCCGTCGGCCGCAACCAGAGATTGGCCCGCGAACAAGACACGGAGGCACGGAGAAGAAGAAAAGTATTTGGAGGTGTCCGTGTCCGGCAAGAGCGCTTGCGTATCACAAGGCAATCAGTAACCACCGGTAGTACCGGTGGTATGAGGAAGGTCCCTAAAAGGGACCAAACATGACAACACATGTAATTCAATCTGGTACGTTATAGTCCCGAAGGGACGGCATATCGTAGCCCAGGGTGAAGCGAGGTACGAGCGAACCCTGGGATAACTGACCCATAACATTTGAATCCCGCAGGGATGGC
>JBHEKR010000099.1:0-38686 GCA_041859365.1 Candidatus Hydrogenedentales bacterium | reverse complement strand
CCCCGAAGGGGCAATGCAGCTCCCAGCCCAGGGCAACGCCCTGGGGGCAAGAACGCTGTGTTTCCTTTGCCCTGTAAGGGCAGTGCAGCCGGGATTGTCTCCAAACTACGCTGCCCTTTCAGGGCGAAAAAATTAACTTCCAATTTTTCCCAGGGCGTTGCCCTGGGCTAAAAGCTGCACTGGCCCTTCGGGCCGGAAATTGAACTCCCGTACAATCCCACCGTGAACGTCGCGACTTGATACGCTCGCAAACGGTTCCGACGTTGCCGTGAAAAATTACCCAGTACGAGATTCCCCGAGACACGGACGGCACCGAACGGTCGGGCCGCCCCGCCTGTTGAAGCCAACTTCGCCCGGTCCAACTGACACAACGGACCCGTAACATTCTTCGCTGCTTCCAGACATGGGGCGACGCTGTCCCTATGCCTTAAATCGTTCTCGAAAAGTTTTTGAAGTGCGCGGGCTTCTTCAAGTGCGCGTCGAACACCATGGCCACATTGCGCACGAAAGCCTGTCCCAGGGGCAACACCCGCAGTCCGGCCTCGTCCCGGGCCATGAACTGCTCCTGATAGAACTCCTGCAGGCGCGACTCCTCGTCGGCGAAATAGGCATCATAATCCACGCCAAATCGGCTCTTGAGTACGGCAAAATCGAGGTAAAAATTGCACATGAGCTGGCGGATGGTCCAGCGGCGGATGGCGTCGTCGTCCGTGAGCCAGGCGCCGCAGAGCGTCGGGAATACACCCTCGTCCAGGGCCTTGTAGTACATGGCGGGACGCTTTTCGTTCTGGGAATAGGCACCGCCGACTTCTCCGATACCGGAGACGCCGAAGGCCACCATGTCCTCCGCGGGCACGACTGTATAGCCCATGAAATTCCGGTGGAGGCGTCGCTCATTCAGCGCGACGGCCAGCTCATCCGTCGGCAGGGCGAAATGGTCCATACCAATAATGCGATAGCCCGCCGCGACAAAGAGCCTGCGGGCAATGGCGAAGAGATCATATTTATCCGCACCGGTCGGGCGCGGGCGCTCGTCCATCTTTCGCTGGTGCTTGATCTGCTCGGGCAGGTGGGCGTAGCTGTATACCGCGAGGCGGTCAGGCCGAATGTCGATGACGGTCTCGATGGTCTTTGCCCAGGTCTCGGGCGTCTGGTCGGGCAGACCGTAGATCAGGTCGATGTTGATCCCGGAGAAGCCCAGATCACGGCACCGATTGAACAGGGTGCGGGTCTGCTCTTCCGTCTGATTGCGATTGATGGTGGCCTGAACGGCGGGATCCAGGTCCTGAACCCCCATGCTGATGCGATTGAAGCCCAGGGCGCGCAGGGTTTGCAACTGCTCCAGAGAGGTCACCCGTGGATCGACCTCGAGCGCGACTTCCGCATCCGCCGCAAAGTCGAACTCGCGCGTCAATACCCCGTGAAGGGCCTTAATCTGCTCCACGGACTGATAGGTGGGGGTTCCCCCGCCCCAGTGGAGCTGCTTAACCGTCTTCCGGTTGCCCAGGCGCTTCGAAGCCATGGCGATTTCCTGATAGACGTATTGCAGGTACTTCTCGGAGACTTCCGGGTGCTTGGAAATGACCACGTTGCAGCCGCAGAAGTGGCAACGCTCCCAGCAAAAGGGCAGGTGAACGTAAAGCGATAAGGGCTCGGCGGTGTTTTCCGCCGCCCGGTCCAGCGCCCGGCCATAATCGACCGGGCCGAAGTCATGGCTCCATTCCGGCGCCGTGGGATAGCTTGTGTAGCGCGGGCCGGGCCGGTCATAGCGATCCAGCAGTTCTCGGGTGACCTCCAGGCTTTCCTGGGTGGCGGATGGGGCGGTGGTGGGGCTCACAAATATACCTCGACGCTCTCACTGTTTCTCAAGGACTTAAGTATAGCGCATCGGGGCGCCTGGCTGATAATCACGAGGCAATTGACGATGGACAATGGACAATGGAGAACGAACAACTGAGAATGAGCGGCAAGTAGTACCGAGAAAACCAATCAGCAGGGCCTGAAGCCTGCTGCCCGCCGTTGAACCACCCACCTCCGAACCAGTAAGATAAGAAAAGGTCCCGGGCGCAGTCATCGAATCCCAGCAGGGGTGCTGCATGCCCTCAGAAAACGAACCCAACGCAAAAGGAAGAATCCCCCATGAAGAGCAAGCTTTTCTTTGCCGGCGCTCTGGCCCTGTGCCTCTTGAGTGCGGCCACGTACAACTGGTCCACGGTCGCCGCCCACGACGAAAAGGGCAAATTTGAAGGAGCCGATATCGATCTTCACTCGGCGACCCACGTCATCGAGGCGGCCATCAAGAAGGCCGAAGAGCTCGACACCAAGATGGACATTGCCATCGTGGACGCGGGCGCCAATCTGAAGGCCTTCGTCCGCATGGATGGCGCGTGGCTCGGCAGTATCGACATCGCCCAGAAGAAAGCACGGACCGCCCGCTACTTCGACATGAACACGGGCGTCATTGGCGAGCTGAGCCAGCCCGGTGGACCGTTGTACAACATCGAACATTCCAACGGCGGCCTGATCACCTTCCCCGGTGGCATTCCGCTTAAGAACAAGGACGGCGTCATCATCGGCGCCATCGGCGTTTCCGGTTCCACGGTTGAAAACGACCACGCCGTGGCCGAAGCCGGCGCCGCCGCGCTGTAAGCAACCATATTCCAGGTTCAAGCCCCTTCGGTTCGCCGGAGGGGCTTTTTTCTTCAGTTGACAGTTGACAGTTGACAGTTGACAGCGAAAACAGGCGCTAGCAGATGCTTGATCTGGCGATGAAGTGAGAAATCGGCACTTATTGATTGAATTATCCGCTAGAACAGCGAGCGCGCTGTCAACTGTCAACTGTCAACTGTCAACTATCAACTACTTCCCTCACTGTGCTACCCTATAGGGATGCTCCTTTCAGGCAAACAGCACACGAAAAAAGGAAAAGCCGTGTTTAATTTTGGCGATATTGGAAAAATGGGCAGCATGCTCAAGCAGGCGATGGAGGTAAAGGCGAAGATGGAGGAGTTGAAGGAATCGCTGGGCAGCGAACGCATTGAAGCGACTTCGGGCGCGGGCATGGTGCAGGTCGTACTGACGGGAAAAATGGAACTGATTTCCATCAAGATTGACCCCGAGATCATCAATCCTGCGGAGCCCGAAGTGCTGGAGACCATGATCCAGGCCGCCTTCAACGAAGGCATTTACAAGGCCCAGGATCTGGTGAAATCCAAAATGACCGAAATGACCGGAGGCATCGACATTCCCGGATTGACCAGCTAGTGCGAACGGTATTTTTCGGCACACCGGACATTGCCGTCCCGTCGCTCCAGGCCATCGAAGCGCTGCACGAGGTCACAGCCGTCGTGTGCCAACCCGACCGACCTCAGGGGCGCAGCAGCAAGCTGGTTCCCCCGCCCGTCAAGGTGGCGGCGGAGAAGCTGGGCATCCCGGTGCACCAGCCGGAGAAATTGAATGATGGGGCCTTTGAAGCCTGGCTCAAGGCGCAAGCACCCGAGGTTTGTATGATCGCCGCCTATGGTCGATTGTTGAAGCAGCCCCTGCTCGACATCCCCACCCACGGCTGGCTCAACATGCACCCGAGCCTCCTGCCCAAGTACCGGGGTCCCTCCCCCATCCAGTCCGCCATCCTGAATGGGGACACCGTGACGGGGGTCAGCATCATGCGCCTGGTGCTTGCGATGGACGCCGGTGACGTGCTGCTTCAGGAGCGGGTGGACATTGGTGAAAACGAAACCGCCGTGGAACTCGCCCAGCGCCTGGGTATCCTGGGAGCGGAGTTGATGTTCAAGGGCCTGCGCCTGGTCGAAGAAGGCACCGCCGTCTTTACGGCCCAGAATCCCGCGGGCGTGGTGGAATGCAAAATGTTTGAGAAAAATGACGGGCGAATTCGCTGGGCCGCCGATGCACCCGTGATCCACAACCTCGTGCGCGCCGCCCAGCCGTGGCCCATCGCCCATTGCGAACTCGGCGGCGAGGTCTACCGCATCCACGAGACGCGTCTGGCGGAGGGCCCTGCGTCGGCCGCGCCCGGTACCGTTGAAGAAATCCTCAAGGATCGGCTCGTCGTGGCTACGGGCGAAGGCCGCATCGCTATTACCCAGATTCAAGGACCCGGCAAGCGGGTCATGAACACCGGCGACTTTCTCCGAGGCCACAAACTGGACGCGGGCGCGATCTTTACGGATATTCACTGATGCCCGCCGAACCGGTACGCGACGCCGCCCTGGATGTGCTCCTCCGCGTTTTCGACGAACGCGCAATCTACCTTGATGTCTCGCTCGACAAAACCCAGCGACGCAAGAAGCTCTCCGAACGGGGACGGCGCTTCCTGGGTATGCTGGTCTATGGCACGGTGCGCCACAAGACCCTGTGTGATTTTGTGCTCCAGCAACACTGCCACCAGCCGCTGGATGAGTTGCCGCTGGTAATCCGGACGATACTCCAGATGGCCGTCTTCCAGTCGCTCTTCTGCGATCAGGTGACCCACCCGGCGATGGTCCACACGTCGGTGGACCTGGCCAAACACCGCACCCACGCCGGCCTGGCGCGCATGGTGAATGCGGTATTGCGCAAGGTGCCCCAGCGCCTGGAGGAGATCACCTTCCCTGACCCGGAAAAGGAGCTCGCAAAGTACCTGAAGATCCGTCACTCCATGCCGAAGTGGCTCATCCGGAAATGGATGGAGCAGTTCGGCGACGACATCGCCCGCGCACTGTGCGAGGCATCGAATGAGACGGCGGACAGCATTCTGCGGGTGAATACCCTCAAGACCACCAAGGCTGAATTGTTGGAGCGCCTAGCGGCGTCTGGTGTACTCGCGGCCGACGACGTAGCGCTCCCCAATGCCTTGCGCGTGATTCAGGGCGGAGGGTTGCCCCGGACCAAGTGGTTTCAGCAGGGGCACTTCTTCTTGCAGGACACGGCGTCCATGTTGCCCGCCCTGTTGCTGGAACCCCGACCGGGGGAGCGGGTATTGGATATGTGTGCGGCGCCGGGTGGAAAGACGACGCACCTGGCCGAGCTGGCGGAAGGCAAGGCGCGGATTACCGCGATGGACGCCAGTCGCACTCGGCTGTGGAAGGTTTTGGAAAACATCGAGCGCCTGGAAACGCCAGGAATCGACGTGATCTGCGGAGATGGCATGAATCCCCCGCTGCGCGGCGAGTTCGACCGCGTGCTGGTGGATGCACCGTGCAGCGGCCTCGGCACGCTGCGGCGTCACCCCGATTTGAAGTGGCGGATGACGCCGGAATCGATAGAGGAAATGGCGAAGAACCAGCGGACCCTGTTGCGATCCGCCATTGGGCTCTGCAAAAATAACGGAATCATTGTCTATTCCGTGTGTACCTTTACGCCCGAAGAAACCACCGCGGTCATCGAGTCCGTGGTGGCCGAGGGCGGCGTCACATTGGAAAACGGACCGGAGTATCTAAATTCGTGGAACATCGCCCAGGGAATGTATCAGAGCCTCCCCTCCAGCGGAGCGTGGGACGGATTCTTCTTGACGCGGTTTCGGAAACAATCCTGAACTTCGTCTTTTTCATCCTGAAGTTCGCCGCCTGGAGCATCCAGTGGACGGCGGCGCTCGTCGTGTTCCTGGTGGTCATGGCGGGATCGGGCTATTACGTGTTCATGGAGACGCTGGACGGCGGCGAGCCTGTGCAGGTGCCCAACATCGTGAATCTGCCCCGGGACGAAGCGGAAAACCGCCTGGCGGAGCAGGGGCTTGAAATGGGGCGTCCAAACAATGTGTCCCACGAGACGATTCCGAAATACCACATCATCAGCCAGCGTCCCGCGCCCGGCCGGGTGGTGCGCACGGGCCGCAAAGTGTACCCGACCGTCAGCATGGGGAAGGATTTCCTCCTCGCTCCCGAGCTCGTGAAGCGTCCGCTTGAAGCAGCGCGAACGGAGCTGGCGAGTTCTCAATTCCGCCTCGGAAGCGTGGCGCGCATACCCCACAAGTCGCCGCGCAATACCGTGCTCTCGCAATATCCGCCTCCCGGCGCTCCGCTGGAAAAACTGGGAGACCTTCACCTGCTCGTAAGCGATGGCGATGCCCGCTATGAGGACTATATGCCCGATCTTAGGGAGAAGCCGGTCAGTGAAGTGGCCGCGATCATGGCGCCGTTCAACGTTGTTCTGGTGCCCAAATATGTGGATCTTCCCGATGCCCGCGAGGGCGTGGTGCTCAATCAGGATCCCCAGCCCGCCACTTTAATCACCGAAGGTCAGACCGTCACCTTCGAAGTGAAAATGTCCAGGGAAGAAGAATTCCAAAAGGGCGTGGTGCAGCACAAGATGGCCATCGACTTCTACGACAAGGAAGTCCGGGTGGACCGTATCGACAACCTCGGCAGCCGCCAGGTAATCAAGACCTACCCGCCGGCCTTCGACGAGCAGTCCAGAGCAAGCCGGGTAATCGGCGGCACCTTGGCCATTTCAGTAACCTACGTAAAAAGTTGTACGGTCGAAATCTACCTGGACAACAACATCATCGCCTCCTACACGTTGAAAGATGGCGAGGAGCCGGTGAAGTCTTCACTGCCCTGAGTCCATCGACTAAACTTGCCTTGCAATTGAATTGTTGAACCTCGAATGAACACGAATCCACACGAATAAGTGCTTGAAGCGCGCAGAGGAACTATCAATCTCGCTTGTAGATTTCAGGCGGTGAATATTCTTTTTTCCCGTACTTATCCATGTAATCCGTGGTCGGAAAACGAAATTATTGACCACGGATCACACGGATATGCACGGATAAAAGATATTTGAATCACTGTGCTTTCGTTGAAATGCACTTGCTACAGGCACGAAATATCTCTATCTTCGTTTTCTTATTCGTGTGAATACGTGTCCATTCGTGGTTAAAATATTTGTGACCGTTCGCGGATTCGTTGTGTTCCCATGAACCTTCACGAACTGTTGCCAAGTACAATTGTATTACGCGTACCAACCCCCGTGTACGCTTCAACCGGATGAACCCAAAAGGTATCCCCTTCGTGCCCCAAATCAAGATTGCCCCATCCATCCTGGCCAGTGATTTCAGCAAGCTCGGCGAAGAAATCTCCGACGTAATCGCCGCCGGCGCGGACTGGATTCACGTAGACGTTATGGATGGCCACTTCGCCCCCAACATCACCCTCGGCCCCCCGGTAGTTGCTTCCATCCGTCAGCACTGCACCGTGCCAATGGATGTGCACCTGATGATCTCCGACCCCATGGCCTATGTGGCGGACTTCGCCAACGCGGGAGCGGACACCATCTCCTTCCACGTGGAAGCCACCGACCATCCGCTCCGGGTCATCGACAAAATTAAGGAGTTGGGCTGCCTGGCGGGAATCGTGCTGAATCCCGGCACGCCCGAGGACGACATTGAATACATCGTCGAACACGTCGACATGGTGCTCGTGATGACGGTCAACCCTGGCTTTGGCGGCCAGGCCTTCATTCCCGATATGCTGCGGAAGATCACCAACGTCCGCGCCATGATGGACGGTCGGGATGTGGAAGTGGATGGCGGGATTGACCCGAGCACGGCCCCCCTTGTGATCGAAGCGGGCGCCAACGTGCTGGTGGCCGGCAATTATGTCTTCAAGCACGAGTCGTATTTGGAAGCCATCGAGTCACTGCGGGGCGGCGTATAGTCGGGAGATTGAGCCGCGAAAGAACTTGGAGCAGCCTCCAGCCGCAACCAATTCTTTCACCACAAGGCCACGAAGAGGCAAGAGGGAAGAGGGAAGAAAGCGTTCCGAAACTAAGCTTCCCCCTGTAATCAAGGCAAGACCAAATTGAACTTGCATCCGAATTATCTTTGCGCCTTCGCGTGCAATAGATCAGGAAGAATCCATACCAGGGGTGACTGAACGACCGCCAAAGTCCTGCAAAGCCGCAATCTCTTTTCTCTTCGTCGCTTCGTGGTGAATAATCTCTCTTGCGGCTGAGAATTACTCTTCCGGGCTTTCACCCTCGGACGAAGCGGCCACGCCCGCCAGGTTTTCCAGACCCTTCCATTGGGCCACGCCGTCGCGGATGGAAAGGTACCAGCCGTCCGATTCCACTTCGTCGGAAACCATCAGGGGCACCGTTGTGAGGGTGGTGTTGTTGAGGGATACCGTCAACTCACCGACGACTGACATGGGGCTCAACGGGGCCTCAAGAGTTTCGGGATGAATGGCGGAGACCTGCACTTCGTTCATGAGATTCCGGGGCAACAGGATGGACACGTCTCCGCCGGCACAGACCGACGCGGTCTCCACTTTTCCGTGGTAAACCGGGACGTCCACACCCAGAGGGGCGCCTTTTCCAATCAGAGTGATCTCTGCGTAGTCATCGAGGAAGCGGTTGAAGAGATCTTCCGCAAGCTGGAACCGCCCATACTTGCTCTGGGAGCCCATGATCACGCACACCAGGCGCCGTCCGTTGCGCTGAGCTGTGGCCGCAACACAGAAGCCTGCGGCATTGATGAAGCCGGTCTTCAGTCCGTCGCAATCGGCCATGCGCCAGAGAAGCTTGTTCGTGTTGGACTTTACCGGCTCGTCCGGCCGGAACTGGAGCTCCTTCTGGCGCACAAGCGCCATGATCTGGTCCTTCTGGATACACGCGAGGGCGAGCTGGGCCATGTCCCTGGCCGTGGTTTCATCGAAGGATTTCCGGTCGGAGGGCGGGAGACCATGAACGCCACGGATCACGGTTCGGGTCATCCCGAGGGTCTTGGCCCGCTCATTGGCGACCTTCAGGTAGGCCTCCGCGCTGCCCCAGAGTCCTTCGGCGACGGCCATGGCGGCGTCGTTGGCCGAGGCTACGGCGACCGCCTGCATCATTTTGCCCAGGGGCCATTCTTCCCCGACCTTCAACTGAACCTGGGTACCCCCCATGCCCTGGGCGTGCGCCGTCACGGGAATCATGGTCTCGGGAACCCAGTCTCCTCGTTCATATCCCTCGGTCACAAGCAGCATGAGCATGAGTTTGATCATACTCGCCGGAGGCCGGACCACGTCGGCGTTTTCCTCATACAGCACCAGTCCGCGGTCCATCTCCATACAGATGATGCTGTGATTCTCGGGATTCGCCGGGGCGGCGTGAGTGGCCGACACGACAGCCAGTAACGTAACAGCACAGCAAAGCGGTGTTAGCAGGATTTTAGTCATTGCATGCTCCATATCTCAGGGAATATTGCTCGTCAAACGTATGCCAACGGGCACGTGCTCGATTTCGGCAGGCGCCTCATTTATCTCATGGTGTTTTCGCACCAACGCCATCAAGTCATCGGTGGTAAATGGTTTTCGGATACAGCCCGCCACACCCTGCGGGACGCGATCGCGCTGGGGCAGGCCGGTCATCACATACAGGGGAACATTGCGGCTCTGGGCGTGGGGCAGGATCTCCCCCAACTGTTCCGTCACACTCGCGCCCGGCACATCCACGTCCACGAGGATCAAGCCTGGTCGTTCGATCTGAAGCAACTCCATCGCCTGGGCGGGGGCGGCGGCACAGTAAGCGAGCACGCGGCGCCGCGCCATGGCCGTGTCCACCCATTCCAGCAGCCCCGGATCGTTGTCCACCACCAAAATCCGCGCCAGCACGTTGTCGCTCTCATGGTCCCGAACACGTCGGCCCATCTCCATGCCGCTCTCGTCTTCATTGCAGACCGCGTGGATGGCATCGGCCAGATCCTGCGCGGTAAAGGGCTTGGATACAAAGTAGATATCGCCCCAGAGATCGCCCGCTTCGCGCAGGCGTTCGCCCGACGCGCCGGTAAAGGCAATCACAGGGACGGAGTCGGAGGTCAGGTTCTGTCGCAGCAGCGTCAGCGTGCTCAGTCCGGCGATGTCGTTCTCGGTATCATTGAGCAGGATGAGCGCGGGCTGCTTCCGCTCAAGTTCCCGCAGGCACTGGTAGCCGTTCGTGGCGCGCCGAAACTCAATGCCAATGGGCTCAAGCACATAGCTCAGCGCCCGGGGAAAAGCGTCGCCCTCATCCACCACCAGCACGTCCAACCCGGCCAAATGGTCCAGGGAGTCCCGTTTCCACTGGTGATCGAAGACGGCCGAGGGCAGGACGACCGTAAACGCACTACCCTTCCCTTCTTCGCTCTCCACCGCAATGGTCCCGCCGTGCGCCTCGACGATACTCCTGGCGATGGACAGGCCGATGCCGGTGCCTTCATAACGCCGGGTCTTGGAGCTGTCGACCTGAAAGAACTTATCAAAGATTTTCTGCTGGTGCTCGCGGCGAATACCGATACCGGTATCAGTGACGGTCATTTTGAAGGTGCGCCCTTCGACGCACTCTGCGCGGACCGTTATCGTGCCGCCTTCAGGCGTAAACTTGAGGGCATTGTTGAAAAGGATGCCCAGCACCTGGTCCATTTTCGTCCGGTCGCACCAGATGGGCGGCATTCCCTCCGGCAGTTCGCAACTCAGCTCAATCTCTCGTGCGAGCGCCCCTGGATGAAAGGACGAAACCGCATCCAGGATTAATGCCGATGGCGTACAGAGGCGACGCGATATCTGGACCCCTCGAATTTCCATTCGGCTGAATTCGATAATCTCGTTCAGGTGGCCGACCAGGCGGCGCACGTTTCGGTCCATGACGCGCACCGCGGCAATCTGCGGCCCGGCCATCTCGCCGAGGCTACCCGACTCGAGCATCTCCACATAGCCCTGGATGGTGCTCAGTGGCGTCCGCAGTTCGTGGCTGACATTGGAGAGAAAGCTGTCCTTGGCCCGGTCGTGCATGAGCAGCTCTTCATTCAGTTCTTCCAGCTTCTGGGCGCGCAGCTCGAGCTGGAGTTGCATTTGCTTAAGCTCACTCACGCCGGTAACCACCAGCGAGTACACGGGCTCCACCGCGCTGCCCTGGGTCAGATAAGTCACCGCGAGCATGACGGGCACGGCGGCGCCGCCCGTGTCCACAAAATTGAGTTCGAGGCGGGCCTCTTCGTCGGGAAGCGACTCCCGCTTTACGAGAAGGTTCAGCAGGCGGACCCGGCCCGCGGCATCCACAAATTCCAATACGTCCCTGCCCAGAATATCCGTCTCATCCGTCTTCAACAGATCGCAGATGCGGCGGTTGACAAACTGAATCCGGTTGCTTGTGTCGATGGTAAGGAAACCCTCGTTCATGGAAAGAAGGAGGGTCCGAAAACGCTCCTCCGATTCCTGGAGTTTCTGCGTCTGCTCTTCCACCAGGATCTGGAGGCCCTGGGCGTAGCGCTCCACCCGCTTCGCCAGACGCTTCTGCTCCGTGATTTCACGAACCGTGGCCAGATTGGCGTAGTGACGACCGAAGCGGTTTAAGACCGGCGTGCCGCTGAACCAGAAGTATCGCTCCTCGTCGTTCACATTCCAGGTAACTTCGTATTCCGACGCGACACGGTTCTTCCGCTGTTCTATGTGATCGGAAATCCCCTGCAGTTGGAAACGCTCCGCCAGGGCGAGGGTGTCCTGGCCCAGCACCTCTCCCTCCTCAATATGAAACATCTCCAGGAAACGCTTGTTGACCATTAATACCGGACCATCCACCCGACTGAGGATAAAGCCCTCATGCATGTGGTTGGCCAGGTACATGAAGCGCTCGGCCATTCCCTCGACGTCTTCCCCCGTCCGCGCCACCATGTAAAGCACCACAACGAGCCCAAGCATAAGACTGCCAATTCCGATGACTCGCGAGAACAGCGCGAGCTGCTGGGTCATGACAGTCGCGTCATCGGAGAGGTCAGAGAAGCCCGTGACACTCAAGCCCGCGCCCAGCAGGAGCATGACCACGCCGAGCAGGAGGAAGAGGCGCTCCAGGAGACTGATCTGAAAGCGGGCCAGCAGGTTGCCACAGGAAATGAGGGGAATCGCCACGGAAATCAGGGTGACCACGCTACGCAGGGCCACGCTGTCCAGTTGCAGGGAAAAGAGAATCCCACCGAATCCCATGAGAATGGGAATCAAGTAGAGAATCAGCCTTTTTCTAGGATAGCGATTTTTCATAGGGGTTCGACCACACACAACTCTAACCTGACCCAGTATACCAGATATTGTGTGTGCAATACCCAATCAACCACTACCCATTCTCTCCCGGGCAATCGCCTCGCTGGCGAGCACGTCGCAGCGCTCGTTGTAATGCACACCGGCGTGTCCCTTGACCCAGCGCCACTGGATGTCGTGCTGGCTCGCGACGGCGTCGAGCGCCTTCCAGAGGTCCACATTCTTGATCTCGCCGCCTTTTCGGGTCCAGTTATTCCGCTTCCAGCCGGGCAGCCACTCGGTGATACCTTTTTTCAGATATTCCGAGTCCGTGTGGATGGCAACCTTGCAGGGGCGGTTGAGGGCGTTCAGGCTGGAGATGGCGGCCGTCATTTCCATGCGGTTATTGGTCGTATCGGGGTGACTACCGGACAATTCCCTGACTTTTCCTTTGTAAATAAGGATGGCGCCCCATCCACCCACGCCGGGATTGGGCACGCAGCCGCCATCGGTATAGATGACGACCCGATCTTCGGATTCAGACACGATCTACGTTCCTTACACGGTTTTGCTGCACGGCAGCGGCGGAATCCATCGCTTCCAGAAGAATACACCATAGAGGGCCACCCCGATCAGCGCCATGGATACGAGTAGATTCCAAGTCAGGGGCTCGCCCAACGCCACTGCGGCGAGTAGTGCGGCGGTGGGCGGCTTGACCAGGATAATACTTGCGGCGCGGGTCGCGTCGACGTGTTCCAGACCCTTGAAGTAGAGCCAATAGGCCAGACCCGTACCACCGATGGAGAGGTAGAGCATGGGAGCGGCGTGGCGCTGAAGGGCGACCCAATCGACGCCTTCACTTTCGAAGAGGGCGAAAGGCGTCATGAGGAGGACGCCGAAGGCAAAGCACAGAACGGTCACGGGCAGTCCCGCGAAGGCGCCCGCCGATTTCTTGACCAGCACCGTCCAGAAAGAGAAGGTCCCGGCGGCGCAAAGGGCCAGCACCAGTCCGAACAGCGAAAAAGTGGCCGAGGGCTTCCCGAGGGACAGCACGGCGATTCCGGCGAGACCGCAACTCAAACCCGCAATCCGGGACAGGCCCATGGGCTCCCGCAATACGATGCGCGACAGGGCCAGCACGAAAAGGGGAGACGCGCCGTAGACCGTCGCCACAATCGCCGCGCCGGTGAGCTGCAGACTGTACTGGAGGGCAATATTGGAGACCACCACTCCGGGCAGAGACACCCAGAGGCAGAACCAGACAATGCGACGATCGAGGCGCAGCCCGCGCCGCTTCAGATCGCCCGGGAGCAGCACGCTAAGAAATATGCCGCCCACAAAGAAGCGAATCCAGGCTAATTGTATGGGCGGCACCTCAGTCAGTATGGTCCGGGTAACCACTTCGACCGTGCTCCACAGACCAATGGCGGTCACAAGGCAAAGAAAGCCAATCCGTTCTTGATGTCGTGGATTCATGGGATGGAAGGGCTCGCAAAGAGGGAACGTGGTGCAGGGCTACATTCTAGCCCTGTGGAATATGCGGGTGCAAATGATGTGAGGTCCCCGTGCCATACCGAGAAGCAAGAGCGGCTCAGGAAGGTTTGCTGGCGATAAGTTTCTCGATGAACTGGGCCGCCCGATCTTTTCGATGCTTTCGGGCGAGGTCCAGCGGGGTCATGCCTGCGGTGTTCTTCTCGGTGAGGGAATCACCCGCCTCAAACAATATCTTGAGGATGCCGCCCTGGCCGTGGATGGCGGCGGTATGGCTGGGCAGATCACCGAAGTTATCCCGCTTGTTCCGATCCGCGCCGTGAGCGAGGAGCCACCGGGCGCCGTCCTGCCAACCGAGGAGCGCCGCTGCGTGGAGGGCGGTCATGCCGGTGTGGTCGGCGGCATTTACGTCAGCCCCGGCCTCCAGCAGGGCGTCCATGGCCTGTATTTGTCGGTAGCTGATCGCATACTGCAGCGGCTGCTTTCCGAGCTCGTTTTCGTCGGCCGCCCGCGCGGGATTCGCCTGGAGCATGGCGCGGGCTGTCTCGATATCACCGCGACCGATTACGTCGTGCAGCGACGGCGCACAGCCTGCACACAACACCATGCAGAATGCGGCGACGAACAGAAGTCGCGGCGCGCATTTATCTGAAAAGCGGAGCATCATGGGGCGTTATTGCGCCCCGGCGGGCGAGGGCAACCATTCGCCTCCGCCTTCAATATTCTCGGGGGTGAAAAAGCGGGACGGCAACACGATGGTCTTGGGCACGCTTTCACCCGCGAGCAGCTTCAGCGCCGTTTCGATGGCCTGTCCACCGCCGGTGGGGTACTCAAAACAGACATCCAGAATGCCTTCGCGGACATACTGCAACCCCTCGTGGGGCAACCCATCGATCCCCACAAAGCGCATCTCATTCTCCCGGCCCGCAGCTTTCGCCGCCAGCCAGGCGCCGTGGGCGGCGGGATCGTTGTGGGCGTAGACCAGGTCGATCTTGTCGAAGCGCGCCAGGGCGGATTCCATTTCTTTTCGGGCTTCGGGCTCGAGCCATTGCATGTCGGCTTCGAAAATAACCTCGACGGCGCTGCCTTCCAGCCCCTTACGGAAGCCGCTGTTGCGGTCCTGGCCCGGTGTGCTGGTCATGAGGCCCTTCAACTCGACAATCTTGCCTCCCTCCTTCAGAACCTCCGCAACCCAGTGGCCCGCGGCCTCGCCGATGATCTTGTTGTCCGCGCCGATAAACTGCGTATAGCTGTCGCCCTGGACAGCGCGATCGAGGATGATCACGGGAATGCCCGCATCAAATGCTTTTTTCAGGGGTTCCGTGAGGGGGCCGGCCTCCTTGGGGCTGCAGATCAGCACATCCACGCCCTGATTAACGAATTCCTCAATATGGGCGCGCTGCACGAGGGTATCGTTCTGGGCATCCTTGAACTGGACATTCAGCTCCGGGTGCATGGCCGCTGCGGCGGCGATATCACCGTTCATCTGAACGCGCCAGGGCTCAGCCAGATTGCACTGGCTCATGCCGATGACTTTCTTCGCGGGTTGGACCCCACCCGCTCCCGGAATTACCTGAGTGTCCACATCGACTGAAACGCCGCAACCGGCGGTCACAAAGCACGCCAGCAGCAGCCAGGCCATTGAATAATAAATCGATTTGCCCTTGCTCATCTCTCACTCCCAATACCCCACTCAGGGGCTTCTCCGCCGCTGCAACAGCACGGCCGCCACAATGATGGCGCCGGTCAGCATAAGCCGACTGGCTTCGCCCACGGCGTTCAAACTCAGAATCTTCTCAAGATACCCTATCGTGAGCGCTCCCAGCAATGTCAGTAGCACGCTGCCACGCCCGCCCATGAGATTGGTGCCGCCGATGACCACAATGGCAATGGCGCTGAGCTCATAGGCCGACCCGGCTTCGGGATCGCCCTGGGTTTCCTGCGCGGCCTGGCATATGCCGGCGATAGCGGCAAATACACCACTCGCCCCGTAGGCCAGAAGCTTCACGCGCGTCACGGATATCCCCGAGAGGTGCGCGGCGGTTTCGTTGCCGCCCACGGCATAGAGCTGGCGCCCTGCTCGGGTGCGGGAAAGGACGAACCACGCAACGGCAACGCAGAAAAGAAAAATGAGGGTCACGACGGCCACGTTGCCACCCAGCACGCGGGTATCGATGGCGGAGAAAACGGCGGGCAGCTCCCGATTTTCAAAGCCGCCGCCGGGCAACTCGACATAGGTGGAAATCTTTTTTCCGCCGGATATATGCTTGGCGAGACCCCGCGCGAACATCATCATGGCCAGGGTCACGATGAAGGGCTGGAGAGCGTAGCGGGCGATCAGCGTTCCGGAAAGCAATCCACAACCGGCCCCCGCAGCGAGGCACAGGGGTGTGGCCACCCAGGGGCTCCACTCCCAGTGAATAGTCAGGATTGAAAAGAGCACAGCGGTGAGCCCCAGGACACTACCCACAGACAGATCAATGCCCGCAGCGATAATAACCAGCGTCATGCCGCAGGCCAGGATCCCGTAGACCGAGACTTGGCGCAGCATGTCGCGGTGGGTGTGCCAGGCGTAGAAGGCGCCATCGGCGTGGAACAGGGCCCCGATCATGATCACGGCGACCAGGGCCAGCACGGCGCGAGAAACGGGGCTTCCCAACAGCCCCGTCCACGGGGAAGTAGACCGGGCCGTCACGGCAACTCCTCTACAAGAATTTCATCGCCAACGGGATCCTTGTGGACCGGCATCCCGGCCGGCGGGCCTATCGTCCAGTGCTCTATCACCACGAGCGGCGCCCCGACGTTCACCCCCGACTGGGCGCCTTCCAGGGCGGATTCATAAATGTGCGTGTCGTCATCCAGCAGGGCCATCATCCCCATGCGATTTTCAGCCTCGGGCTCTTCCAGTGAACTCTGAATTTCGAGTCGCCGGGTCCACACACCAAACTCCGTGTTCATCGTCAGCTCGCTGGCCGGCGAGGCCAATACCGCCCGCGACCGCCTGTTTTTTGAGTGCAGGGGAAACACATAGGAATCCTCGGGGTATTTCAAGATCTTCTCTACCCCTTCGAAGCGGCCCCGCACCAGCTTCATGGGGCCCGCGTCGACCGGCGCTATCAGTGCACCGCTCCAGGCGTTTCGTGCCGTGTTGCGAATGCGCAGATCCCGCTCGTCCTTCAGGGAAGTCAGCACAGTCACTTTGTACGTCAGCGCGGCGGCATCGCGCACCAATTGGACTTCCTTTTTCACTCGCCAGTGCGACTCGGGATGCTCGGGACCCAGGAGAAGAACGTAATCATCGCGGCGCTCGATGAGATCCGCGGGGCCGCGACGCAGCACGGCATCCTCGGGCTGGATCGGCAGCACGTCGGTGATGAGTCCGCCCGGCTCGATCCACCCGCGCCCGTCCAGTTCGGCGGGGGTCAAGTGCACCGGTTCGAGAAAGTTGCGCCCCCCAGGCACTCCCACGAAACGGACGGAAAAAGTGCGGCTGTCGAGCTCAATGCGGATTTTGCCGTTGTCGAGGGCAACGGGGCCGCCGACAGCCGCGGACAGCGCGCCGATGAGCAACATGCAATTGATGGTCAAGTCCATGGATCTGATTCGATTCCAACGATACGCCCCGAAGTGCACCGTGTTCCGTGCTACATTCTAATCATTGTGGAGAGCTCGGGCAAGGAAAAAGGGAATTGAAATGCGCGTTGTGGGATGCTAGCATGGCTCCCGCGTGCGTTTGTTACGTCTCGCGCGCCCTCGCCGGGCTGGACCACAAGGCAAATCCAGAGGACAGGCCCGCGGCGGCTGCCAGGCAGCTATCCATTTATCCCGGCAAAAAATCCAACAGGAGGAGCCACTCTAATGTCCGTTTTCGAAGACAACAGCCGTAGTATCGGAAATACCCCGCTGGTAAAGCTTCACAAGCTCGCCAAGGGCCTCAAGACCGAGAACGTGTATGCCAAAATTGAAGGTCGCAACCCCGCCTACTCGGTAAAGTGCCGCATCGGCGCAGCCATGATCTGGGACGCCGAAGAGAAGGGCATCCTTCAGCCGGGCGGCACCATCGTGGAGCCCACCTCCGGTAACACAGGCATCGCGCTTGCCTTTGTAGCCGCGGCGCGGGGTTACAAACTCATCCTCACGATGCCGGAAACCATGAGTCTGGAACGGCGCAGCATGTTGAAGGCGTTTGGCGCCGACCTCGTCCTCACCCCCGGCGACAAGGGCATGCCCGGCGCCATCGCGGAAGCGGAAAAGATCGCCGCGGAAAACCCCGACTATTTCCTGCCCCAGCAGTTTAAGAACCCGGCGAATCCGGCCATCCACCGAAAAACCACGGGCCCTGAAATCTGGAACGACACCAACGGGGAAATCGACGTGTTTGTCGCGGGCGTGGGCACCGGTGGCACCATCACCGGCGTCTCCCAGTACATCAAGAAAGATCAGGGCAAGGCCATCGAGAGTGTGGCCGTGGAGCCGGAGAACAGCCCCGTGCTCAGCGGCGGCTCCCCCGGCAAGCACAAGGTGCAGGGCATCGGCGCCGGATTCATCCCGACCATTCTCGACATGAGCCTCGTGGATAAGGTGGAGAAGATCTCGGACGACGAGGCCTTCGCCACCGCGCGGCGCCTGGCCCGTGAAGAGGGCATTATCTGCGGCATCAGTTGCGGCGCGGCCGCGGCTGTGGCATTGCGCCTCGCCAGCCAGGACGCCTACGCGGGCAAGACCATCGTAGTGGTGCTTCCCGACTCGGGCGAGCGCTATCTCTCCACACCTCTCTTCCAGGAAAGCTGATATACGTACGAGACACTGCGCCGGACGCGACCTGCTTCGCGTCCGGCTTTTTCATGTCCGAAGGGGCGCTTTGGATATGGTATACTCGCGACCCAACATCTTAATCACAGAACCGGCATCGGAGGAACTGGAAACCATGGCTGACTCACTCTCGCTCGATACCCTGGCCCTGCACGCGGGACAGGAAGTGGACCCCGCAACCGGCTCGCGCGCCGTGCCCATCTATCAGACGACATCGTATGTGTTTCACGACCACGAGCACGCGGCCAACCTTTTCGCGCTGAATGAGTTCGGGAATATCTATTCTCGCATCATGAACCCAACCGTCGACGTGTTCGAGAAGCGGGTCGCGGCGCTGGAAGGGGGCGTCCTCGGTCTGGGCTTTGCTTCCGGCTCGGCCGCCATCACGACGGCCTGCCTGAACATCTGCCGCAACGGACAGAATTTTGTCTCTTCGAAATCCCTCTACGGCGGCACCTACAACCTCTTCGCCCACACCTTTCATGACTTCGGGATCGAAGCCCGATTCGTAGATGCGAGCGACCCGGCGAATATCGCGGCGGCCATCGACGGCAACACCCGTTTCGTATTCGTAGAGAGTATCGGCAACCCCGCCAACGACGTCCTGGACTTCGAAGCCGTTGCGAAAGTGGCCCACGATCACGGAATCCCCCTGATCGTCGACAACACGGTCACCTCTCCCCTGCTCTTCCGCCCTATCGAGCACGGCGCGGATATCGTGGTCCATTCCGCAACGAAAATGATCGGCGGCCACGGCACCTCGATAGGCGGCGTGCTGGTCGATAGCTGCAAGTTTGACTGGAACAACGGCAAGTTCCCCGAATTGACCGAGCCCAACCCCAGCTACCACGGGATGAAGTTCTACGAGCACTTCAGCGGTATCGGCAACATAAGCTATATCCTCAAGGCGCGGGTGACGCTGTTGCGCGATATGGGCGCCTGCCTCTCCCCATTCAACGCCTTTCTGCTGCTGCAAGGCCTGGAAACGATCCACCTCCGCGCCCCGCGCCACTGTGAGAACGCCCTGAAGGTGGCCCGTTTTCTCGAAGGCCACGACGCCGTTTCCTGGGTGAACTATCCAGGACTGGAAAGCCACAGCGATCACGCCCGGGCCATGCGCTACCTCCCCAAGGGCCAGGGCGCCATCCTGGGCTTCGGCATCAAGGGCGGGCGCGAGGCCGCAATCACGTTCATCAATAGCTGCAAGCTGGCCTCCCACCTGGCCAACGTGCTGGATGCGAAAACCCTCGTGATCCATCCCGCCACGACGACCCACCAGCAGTTGAGCGAGGCCGAGCAGGTCGCGGCGGGCGTCACGCCGGATTACATACGCGTATCGGTTGGCATTGAGGGTGCGGAAGATATCATTGCGGACTTTGCCCAGGCCCTGGCCGCATCGCGGCACTGAGATTAGATTCCGCGCTCGCGCGCGGTCGGAAAGTACTTCATGGTTGAAGAGGATTCGGTCGGCATCGTAGAGGTGCGTCACTTTACCTTTGCGGAGCCGCCCCACCCATTGAAACTTGCCAGCGGAGCCACCCTGGGCCCCATCACGCTGGCCTATGAGACCTATGGCACACTGGATGAAAACCAGTGTAACGCCATCCTGTTGACGCACGCGCTTTCGGGCGACGCCCATGCCGCGGGACGGCATTCGGAGGACGACACCAAGCCCGGCTGGTGGGATTCCATGGTTGGCCCGGGCAAAGCCTTCGACACAAACAAGTACTTTGTCATCTGCTCCAACGTGCTGGGCGGGTGCATGGGCTCGACGGGCCCCTCTTCGATCAACCCGGCGACGGGCAAGCCCTATGGCCTGGATTTCCCTGTTATCACGGTAGGCGACATGGTCGTCGCCCAATACCACCTTGTGCGCCATCTGGGAATCTCCAAGCTCCTTGCGGTGGCGGGCGGCTCCATGGGCGGCATGCAGGCCCTGGAATGGGCCACGCGCTACCCCGATGCCGTGGAGTCCGTGATGATCATCGCCTCGACGCACTTGAGCGGCGCCCAGCAGATCGCCTTTGACGCGGTGGGCCGTCACGCGATTCAGGCGGATCATTCTTTCAATGGAGGCAACTACTATGGCACCGAGGGGCCGACCCAGGGTCTGGCCATAGCACGGATGCTCGCCCATATTACCTATCTGTCGGAAGAGTCCATGCGAATGAAATTCGGTCGGAGTCTGCGCAGCGCCGAAGCGCTCCAGTACGACTTCGACAGTGAATTTGCTGTGGAAACTTATCTGGATTATCAGGGCGAGCAGTTCGTCAACCGCTTTGACGCCAACACGTACCTGTACGTTACAAAGGCGCTGGACTATTTCGACATTGCGGCCACGTATGGATCGCTGGACGAGGCGATGAAACGCGTCCTCGGCAAGGTCCTGGTCATTTCGTTCTCCTCCGACTGGCTCTATCCGCCTTATTTCTCCCAGGAGATCGTGTATACTCTGGCGCGACAGAAGAAGAACGTGAGCTACTGCAATATCCAGTCGGACTATGGTCACGACGCCTTCCTGCTGGAGGTCGGCGTGATTTCGAAAATCGTCCGGGGCTTTCTCGAGCATACGCGAAACCCCGAACTGGTGCGCACTCAGCACTTGAGCGCAGATTCGGAAACAGAAACGGCGCCGCCCGCCGCCGCCATGGAGAATATTTACGAGGGCCACCGCGTCGACTACGACATGATTGTAAATCTCGTGGAAAGCGGCAGCCGTGTGCTCGATATCGGCTGCGGGGACGGGGAACTGCTCTGCAAGCTCATTTCAAAGAAGAACGTGCAGGCGGTGGGCCTTGAAGTGGCTCAGGGAAGTGTCGTGAGTTGTATCCGCCGAGGCATATCGGTGATTCAGGCCGACATTGACAAGGGCCTGAGCGCCCTGCCCGACCAGAGCTTTGACTATATCATCCTAAGCATGACCCTTCAGGTCATTCGTAAGCCGGACCTGGCGCTCAAAGAGATGCTGCGGGTGGGCAAGAAGTGCATCGTAAGTTTTCCCAACTTCGGACACTGGCGCGTGCGCTGGATGACTTTCTTCGAAGGTCGCGCCCCGGTCACCCGCAATCTGCCCTATGCCTGGTACCAGACCCCCAACCGGCACGTACTGGCGATCGACGACTTCCGTCAATTGTGCAACGACCTGAATGCCCAGATCGAGCGCGAGATACCCCTGTACAGCGAGGGCGTGGCCCGGTTCTGGCCGAACCTGTTCGCAGAAGAGGCGCTGTACGTCATTACGTCGCCGTGAAGAGGATTGGGGCGCCGGAGGGATTTATGGGCCTTAGACCTTTACGAACTCGACTGCCCCACTATCAACTATCAACTATCAACTATCAACTATCAACTGTCAACTGTCAACCGTCAACCGTCAACTGTCAACTGTCAGCTAATCATTTTTTCGATGCTCAAGCTCTTCCCATCGGGCAAAGAGTTCCTCCACGCGGGTCTGGGCCGTCTGGAGCTCGGCGAGCGCCTTCTCCACGGTTTCCCGGCCCTTCTCATAGAGTGCGGGGTCATTCACGATTAATTCCAGTTCGTGAACACGTGCCTCGGCCTCCGCGATGGTCGTCTCCATTATGTCCAGCTCGCGCTTCTCGTTATACGTAAGTTTGGCGCTTGCCTTCTTTGCTTCCGCGGGCGCGGCCTGGGCCGCCTTCCTGACTTCCGCCTTCTCCTCCACGGCGCGATGGCTGCAATACAGCAAGTAGTCGTCGTAGTTCCCGGGGAGGAGAACGAGCTTGCCTTCGGGCTCGAAGACCAGAATATGGGTGCACACCCGATTCAGAAAGTATCGGTCGTGACTCACGATCATCGCGCAACCATCGAAATTTTCAATGGTTTCCTCCAACACCCGAAGGGTGTAGAGATCGAGATCGTTGGTGGGCTCGTCGAGCATTAGGAAATTACCACCGCGAAGAAGCTTCTTGACCATGTCGAGTCGGTTGAACTCACCGCCCGAAAGTTGACCTATGGGCATCTCCATGGCATTGCCATCAAAAAGAAAATTGCCAAGATAGGATGGAATATGAAGACGCCGTTTGCCCACGTCCATATGGCGCGCGCCATCGGCCACGTGATCGATGATGCTCATGCTTCGATCCACGTCCTCATGGTTCTGGTCGACATACAGAAAGCGCGTATTCTCCCCAATAATGACTTTGCCCTTGCGCGGGCGACCTTCGCCCATGAGCACCTTAAGGAGCGTGGTCTTGCCCGCGCCGTTCGGACCAATGATTCCCACCCGCATTTCGGGTTGCATGATCATGGTGAAATTCTTGATCAGGTCCCGTTCGCCCAGGGCAAAGGTGATATCGCGCGCTTCGAGGATGGTTTTCCCGAGACGGGTTGGCTCGGGAATCTCGAACACGAATTCGCGATGCTTAAGCGGCGGGCCCTGTTCCTGCACATCCAGAAAACGATCGATGCGGGCCTTCTGCTTGGTGCTCCGGGCCTTGGCGCCACGGCGGTACCAGGCGAGTTCGCGGCGCATGAGAGCCAGGCGATTGTTCTCGGTCTGGGCCTCGCTGGCCTCCACTTGAAGCTTGTATTCCAGAAACCGGGCATAACTTCCCGGAAAGGAGTAGATCTTGTTGAACTCAATTTCCACGATTCGATTCACGATTCGATCAAGGAAGAAGCGGTCGTGGGTCACCAGCACGCAACTGCCCTCGTACTGCTCGAGAAAGCGCTCGATCCACTCCACACTTCGCGTATCGATGTGGTTGGTCGGTTCATCGAGGATGAGAACATCCGGGTGTTGCAGCAGCTTGTGGGCCAGATCCACGCGGCGAAGTTCGCCCCCGGACAGGGAGCCCAGATTTCGCTCCGCAGCCACCAGCCCGAGCGCCATGGAGATTCGGCGAATTTCCTGATCCAGATTCCATCCATTTTCAAGGTCGATTGTATGTTGGAGATCGTGAATCGTGTGGGATAAGTCCGCGTACCGTGGATCCGTGTCGGAGAGTCCCCCCATCTCTTCGAGCATGGCGTGGTACTCGTCCACACGCGCCTGGGCGGGGGACACGGCCAGCTTCAACGCTTCCTCCACGGTCAGCGCTTCATCCAGCGGACACTGCTGCTGCAGGAGCGCGATGGAAAGCCCCTGACGCCGGATGACCTCGCCGCTTTCGGGAACGATAAGACCGGCCATGATCTTCAGGAGCGTCGATTTCCCGCAGCCGTTCCTGCCGATGAGGCCAATGCGGTCACCCTCGTGTACGGTCATGGAAATATTATCGAGCACGGGCTGGGAACCGTAGCTGTGATAAATCTCGTGGGCGGTGAGGACGGCTTTGGGGGGAACTGGCTGGGACATGGAACGGCACTTTCAAAGGAGGTCGGAGCTTAACGGGCTAACATACCCTACATTGCGGTCTTGATGCAAAGACACAGCGCGATCTGAGGCTCGCTCAAGAAATCTTCCGCGTGCTCCAGCAGCGCCGCTGGGTCCTCAATCCTGAGGCTGCGAGATTTCCTTCATCCAATCCGGAATTCGCTCCATTAGCCCCGCCGGAAGATCATGTCCACCGTCAAAATAAAGCGTCTCCGGCACTATTCCGAAGGACCGCAGGGCCGTCTCCGCAGCTTCGCCTTTCGAGAATGGAACGATGGCGTCTGCTTTTCCGTGAACCAGCATCGCCGGCCAATGCGAGCCGGTCGAGAGTGCCTCCTCGACATCGGGGGGCAGATCTCCGCCGCAGGCGATCACGCCCGACGCCGAATGAGCTCCATGAAGCGCGTAGCGCCAGGCCATGGATACGCCCTGACTGAAGCCAAGGAGAGTGGGCTGCAGCCGCAATCCTACTTCCACGCCAACTTGGTCGAGTATGGTATCCAACGCGGTCACCGCCATGCTGATGCCGCGGTCCCGATCAAACGCCGTAAGCCAGCCGAAGCCGACTTTCCGCGTCGCCATATCCAGGTAGAACTGATGGGGAGCCTGGGGGGCGATCACAAGAATATTGTGCCGTTTCAGCGCGTCAAACTTGCGGAGGAATGAGCGACTGTTCTGCCCCCATCCGTGCAGCACGACGAGCGCCATGGTTTCCCGGTTCAGACCGTCGCCCGGATATTGAAGCGCGTAGTACGCTGTACTTGCGACGGTAACCGTACGCAATCCTTCGGCGCCCGTACCTGTCTCCCCACCCCTTTCAGACACCATGATATTCTCTCCCACGTCGACACGATCAAAAAAGCCGCCTGTACCACGTACAGGCGGCTCAAATCTTGTGTTGGACTTACTCGCCCTTGGCGGGGCGATGGTTCTTGCGCCATTTCCAAGCCGGGTCGCGCATCTCGCCGGGGTGGACGGTGTCATTAATGAGGGCCGTCTCGGCACTCACTTTAACTTCCACGTCTTTCACGTCACCAACCCGTTCCTTCTGGTAGTCGGTCAACTCCGGCTCCCCTTCCACGACACTGCAGGTGAGGAAGATGAGCAGCTCGTTCACTGTCTCGTTACGCTGATTGGAACGGAAGAGGAAGTTGGCGATGGGAATGTCGCCGAGCACGGGAATCTTCCGTATCGTGACGGTGTCGTTATTCTTACGGAGACCGCCCACGTAGATGGTCTGGCCGCTCGCGAGGTGGGGCGTGGTGTTAATCTCGCGAAGGTCCTCCACCGGCACGCCATTGACCACCTGGGAGGAGGTACTCTCTTTGGCGAGAATCTGGGCGATGATATGATCGTCGTGGGTAACCTTCGGTGTCACTTCGAGGGTGGTACCAATCGGCTTGAACTCGGTGCTGGTCTGCTGGCCGCCTTCGCCTGTCTGAGTCAATTCCGTGTAAGGAATTTCCGACGCGATCGTTATGGTCGCCGGCTGGTTCTCCACCGTAATCAGTTTCGGATTTGAAAGGAGCGTCGAATTGTTGTTTCGAATTTCCGCCTGAATGACGCCGCGCCAGTCGATATTGTCCGTAAGAATGCCGAAGCCGAGTAGGCCTGCGGCATCACCAATGCCCATGTCGGCACCGAGGCTCAGGTTCTGGAGGTCGCCTGTGAAGATGCCGGTGTCGCCCGCGGCGTCACGCCGACTCTGGTTTTTCACGGCGCTCAGGAGCCAATCCACGCCGGTGTCGGCGGCGTCAGTCAGGGCCACATCCACAATCATGGCATCGATGGCCACCTGCTTGACCGGCATATCGAGCTGTTTAATCAGGTCGGTCATCTGCTCGACGACGATCGGAATGTCGGTCACGACCAGTACGCGGGCGCGTTCGTCGATGGACACCTTGCCGATTTCCGGCGTCATCATACCTTCCAGGGCCGCCATCATCTCCGCCGGTTCGGCGTAGTTCAGCTTGATCGGCATGGTGACCGTGGGCAACGTGGCCTGCTCCACATCGAGACGCTTGGCCATCACGACCAGCGGCTCGATCTGATCGGTCGGTCCGGCGACGATCACGGTATTGGCCGTCTCGTTGGAAGAGATACTAATGAGGCTTTCGTACTCGGAGCCCTGGATGACGCTCTTCAGGGTGGTCACGATCTCGTCAGCTTTGGCTTCAACGATGTCGACGACTTTGGTCTCCCGTTTGGAGGCTATGGCGTCAAGGTAGGGCTTTATGTGATAAATCCCTTCCTCTTCTACGATGCCGAGCCCGTTGATCCGCAGGGCCGTCTCCATGGCCTGCATGAGGGGAACGTTCTTGAGATTAAGGGTCACCGTTCCAATCAGATCGGTTCCGGCAATGACATTGATTCCCGCCATGTCCGCCAGGATTTGCACGGCATTGATGAGGTCCATGTCGCGAAAATCGATCGTGACGGGCTGGCTCAGCGGGCTGCCTGTCCAAGCCTTTTTCTCGACGGGGGCAGGCGCGTCACCGGCGGTGGTGGCCGCCGCCGCGGAGATCATCTGCTTTGAAAGTTCCTTGTTCGCATCCGAGCTGTTGACCACTTTGGGTTCGCGCTTCACGGGGGGCTCTGCGACCGCGGGCTCTTCAACCGGCGGGGTGGACCCTTCGGGCTCAGTCGCTGGCTTTTCCGCTGCCGGGGCCTCTGGCGCGCTTTTTGTTCCATCCGCCTCCGGGGCGGCGGCTTCGGGCTTCGTCTCCTCTTCCTGGGCCGCAAAGACGGCCTCTGTGAGGCCAACCAGCGCAACGTCCGCCTCGCGAACGGCCGTGAGCGACGCCGCGTTCACCGAGCTGGCGCGCTGCAGGCTGTTGGATTCGCTCCACCAGGCTTCAGACTCCGCAGTGGCGCCCGCTGCGGCCACTTCGCCGAGGGAACCCTTGATGGTATCAATGGATTTGGCCGTGCTTGCTTTTTGAAGCGGGAAGTGTTTCTCAACAAATCGTATGGCAAAGGATTCTCCGGGCATGGAGGCGCTTCCCAGCGTCACGGTGCAGGCTCCGTCACTCGTCTCGGAGCGACTCTCCACGCCATCGGCGACCTCAAGGGAGATTTGAGCTTCGGATTCGCGACCCCAACCGGATTCGGAGAAGCGAATGCGCTGTACCAAGGGGTGATTCGTGAGAAGAATCTGCGCCATTGCCTCGGGGATATAGGTGTCGGTGAGCACCAGTTCGATGACCCCGGGGAGCGATCCGTCGGCCACGAGCACACCATTGATCTTCTCGACGTAAACCAGCACTTCATTCGGGCTGCTGGCCTGTCGCAAGACTCGGTGTATCGCCGCGCTGTGCGCCGCTGTGTCACGACTTTCCGCAGTGGCGCTCGCCGCGCTCGCTGTTCCCGGTAGCGCCGGCTCCGCGCCCGCGGGCAGGGCCAGCATGATCGAAAGGAGCGTTGACAGGACTGTCGTTACCCCGGCATTCCATCGCTTCGTGGTCATAGTATTATAGCTCCTTCAGCTCTACGGGAATCAGCGAGTCGCGCCATTGGAACCAAACCCGTTTCGGTTCGATCTGGGTAACGACGACACCATCCGGATACTGATATCCTTCCGTGATAACCTCGTCGTCAACGATGGCGACGGGGTTGAACTCGTTGTAAATTATGCCGCTGACCGACTTGCTGCGAATGATGCCGGGACTGATCATCTGGCCGTCCTTCTCATCCATGGTGGTCGGGGCAATTACTCTTCCGACCAGAGGGGTCATGGGATTACGATTAATCTTCTCGTTATCGTAGACGAAAGTTACCACGTTGATGTTTTGAAGCAGGGCGTCCAGATCCACGTCAACCTTCTTGAGGCGGGCCGGCCCTTCGGCCGACGCGACCTTGTCGTCCGTCTTGGCGCCCGCTTTGGGAGCCGCGGCTTTGCCACCTTCCGGGGCGGCCTTGGCCGTTGCGGTCGCGGTGGACCCCGCAGGCTTTGGCGGCGGGGCTGGACCTCCGGCAATCAGAAACTGATACACCAGCACAATGACTAGGACGACCCCGAGGGCCCCTGCTATGATGACTTGTTTCTTATTTTCCTGGTTCATTGGACGCTACGCTCGCAGTATCTGTACGTTGAATAAACCGAAAAGTACTGAGTTGAAAGGTGGCCTCGGAAATGCCGGCGATCTCTTCGCCGATATCGAGATTGGAGACCTTCAGGTACCGCTGATCGCGCTCCAGCAGGTTGATGAACTGGACGATCTCATGGAAGTCGCCTCGGGCGATAATTTCGTACGGGATGGTTTCCTTATTCGCATCAGTCATCGAGGGAAGCTGGGTAAGCTCCACGGTCAAACCGAGGTCATCGCCCTTCTTTTCGAATTGCTCCAGGAGGCGGGGAATCTCCCGCTCTTCCGGGAGGCGGTCTTCAAACATCTCCACGAGCTTTGTGGCCTTGTCCGCTTCGAGTTTGAATTCATCAAACTTGGCTCGAATGGTACGAGCCTCTTTCAGCTCGCTCACGGTCTCCGCCAGTGTCTCTTGGGCGGCAACCAGCTTGGTTTGCTCGGCCTTGTAGACGCCGAAGTAAAAGCCCGCGCACAGCAGCCCCGTTATTCCGAGTACGGCCCCCACGAAGGCCCAGTCTTTTGCCGTAACGGTCCCTTTGAAGAAGTCCAGCATCAGGGCTCGTCTCCCGTATTAATGTTGTACTCGAGCGCAAACCCGCGCACGGCGTAGCCGTTATATTCGGCATCCGTGATATTGGGCGACTCCAGCGTGAATGTCTTGCTGAATTGCTCGTCCTGGGTGGTGTTGTAGGTCAGGGGATTGATCCGGCTCGAGCCCTGCTCGTTGTTGATGACGTAGCCGGAAATCTCAAACACCGGGCGCTTCACATTCTCCTTGACAATCTTGGGCTTGCCGTCCTTGTCGACGACTTCCTTGCCCGTCTTGGGATCCAGTTCGACCCGCTCGACGCGAACCGTCTTGGAGGTCTCCCTTATGCGCTTGTACCAGAAGTTCTCCGGGGTAAGCTCGGCAAGGCGATGAAGCTGCTCCGACCAGATGATCCGGTTACTCAGGATCTCTTGGATGACGCCGATTTTGGCCTCGAGTTGCTCTTTCTTCTCGCTAAGAGCGTTGTATTCTTCCACCCACTTGCGCAGACCCTCGAGCTCTTCGTTGGCCTTCGCCAGTTCCTGTTGGGCCTGCCCTATTCTTCCCGCAATGGAGACAAACATGAAGGCCATGCCCGCGAGGGTGGCCAGCAGCAGGGCCACGCTGAGAATGTGCGGCAACGGTGTGCGCTTGATCGGCCGCAGTTCCGGAGGCAGGAGATTGATGATAATCATAGGTCAGCCATCCCACGCGCCGCGAGACCCACGGCCACCATGAATTGTGCGGGCTGTTCGGTCATCTTGCCCATCGACATCTCGTCTCCCGCCATTAAGGCACTGGAGAGGGGGTTCGCAACATCAACCGATTCCACCCCCAACTCTTCCAGGAGAATACTGCAAACCATGTTGGAATGCGCAATCCCACCACTCACGATGAGGCGATCCACGGGGCGCTCATACAACTGGTGCTCATAATAATCAAAAGAGCGGCGAATTTCGGAGACCATTCGGCTGAGCGAACCCGCCACAATATCGTGCATGTCCGGCTCCACTTCTTCGGCCATGCCCATCGGGGCCGCCGAAGTAATCCCACCCCCGAATTCATCGTCCAGCGGATCGAGCAGCGAGCCCCCAACAATGGGCGGCACCGAACGCTTCGAAGGAGCGACCTCTTCAGCCATGCCGAAGGGATCGTCGCCAAAATCGCTTAGAGAATCTGGCGTCTGGATAGGCACCGCCACATCGTCCAGTGCGCTCTCCAAGTTATCGATGACCGGGACCGCCGGCGCCTCCGGTATGGCGGGTGCGGGAACTTTGCCCAGGAAGTCCTGAAGGCGACGTTCCGCCTCTTCATAGTCGCACCGAACTTCCTTGGCGATAGCGTGAACGAGCTCTCGAGCCCCCCAGTTTACGTCGCGAATAAAGTTGGAAACACCATCTTTCACAAAGTGAATACTGGCCGAGGTCAGACCGATATTCACCAGGGCCACGGTCTCTCCCACTCGTAGAAAATCGCAAGCCTCAGCCGCATCGGCCAGGGCCAGTGAGTCCACACCCAGAATGGAATATTCGAGCTCGCTCGCATTCATGATCTGAACGCGGGAATCTATTATTTCGTGCTTCGCCGCAACAAGAAGAACCTTGAGCTGGCGCTGTCCCGCCTCCTCCACTTCATCCAGAAGCGTCCAATCAAGCGACACTTCATTGAGGTCGTAAGGGATATTCTGCCCCGCCTCGCGCCCCACGATGGTGGCAAGCTGCTCACGGTTCGCTTCGGCATAGCGGGGATATCGGATGACGACGGTCTGCCCCGGCAAGGCGCCCACAATCTGGCTCGATTTCAAATTCATCGAGGAAATTGCCTCATTGACGGCAACAGCGTGGGCCACGATCGGATCGGCGTTCACTTGATTCCGATCGATCAACGCATAGCCCACTTCGTCGATACACAGGCGCCCGCCGCGTCGCGACATCTGCACTGCCTTCACGGAATGGGTGCCAATATCGAGGCCTATCGATTTTTTTGCTTTAAAGAACAGCAATACACCCTAGCTCCTCTTCGGACCCACATACCATTTCGCACCCACTGTAACTCGGGTATTTAATTGACGGCGCAAGGACCCTTTATCGGGCCTGCATATTTAGTTTACGCAGTCCTCGCTAGTTTGTCAAGTATTTACTGCGAGAAAAAAGAAAACCGCCCGAAGGCGGCCCCAAATACCCCGATTGGCGGAAAAATCCCCGCCCATGTAGCCCGGCGATCGAGCGCGTCAAACCTTTCCCTCAATAGGGGGGCATTCTCACGATAGCCTTTCGCCTTCCACTGAACAAGTGAGGCCTGGCGTTGGCTACTCAAATATCGAACACCCGGTTCAATACGAAAGGTGCGGCGCTTCATGCCGGTGCGCACACGGGGCGGGGAAAAACGGATTTGTGCCCTGTGGTGTTGGCCAGGGCGGGAGATCGTATACCGACCTTCCCCTGAGGTCCGCGCCAACCAAACCGCAGTCATTATAGCACGCTGCTCCGTTGAACAACAGTGCCGACGCGAAAAATCATCCCGCGATGGAATTATTTGTGCCGGGCTGATTGTTGTCTTCTTCAGTGGAATAGGCCAGGGCCCTTTGGGTCGTCCCGTTGAAACCGGGCCGTGGCTCCATTACAATATCGTTCCAAGTTGACCCTTTATTTGGAGAACCAGTCCGCGTGAGCCCTCTTGCAGAGCAATCTTCTGAAACCGACCCCCTGGAGTTCTTCCTCCTGGGTCGCAGGATCAGGCAGCGGCTTTCCAAGTGCACTCGGGGGGTAGAGGCCCGGTCCGGAGGGGATGTATTTTATCTCTGGCTTCAGACCGAGGCTGTGGAGGGTAGCCCGTCCCTGACCGCCGATCAGTGGCTCAACATCGTGGACGAAGCGTCGTCGCTGGGCGTGAACTGGCTGGTGGTCACCCTTGGCCCCGGGAGCGGCGGGCGCACGGACGTGGTGGAACTCTGCCGCTGGGCCCACAGTACCCACGGTATGGTGGTCTGTCTCCATACCCGCGACGGGCAACTCGGAGGCGAAGAGCGTCAACTGCTCCGGGAGCTTCCCGCAGACTCAACTTTCCTTCTCGTCGATTCAATGAGCGCGGGGGATTTCTCCGATCTTGCCTCAGAGGGGGTCCATGTATGCAGCGCCAACCCCGTCCCCGCTGGAACCGGCGGCGAAACCTGCGAATACCCCCACAGGATGATTTTCGTGGATGCCCGCGGTCGACTCTATACGTGTGGAATGGTTTCCGGCGAACATGAGTTCTTTCTGGGCTCTGTGCTGGACGGCAGTCTGGACGCCATCATGCACAACCCCCAGTTGCCCCACTCCGTGTCATCGAGTGATCCAGAGGCCCACAGCCGTTGCAGCGGTTGCCCGCCGCTGGTGGCAAAGCACCTCTGCCACAAGTAAGCCCCGCCTACTTCAGGCCGGTTTCCCGCAGCACTTCATCCAAAGATTCATCCGACAGTTCACCGTCAGCCATCGAAACAACCGCATCGCGGTACTCGTCCACGCTGAACTCAAAGCCCCGTTCCCGCCCCATCTCGACGAGCCGCTCCAGAACGTGTCGACCGCGCAACCGGTTGATCTGTTCCTGCAACGGTTCCGACTCTCCGACGGCTTTGATAAAAGACAGGGCATCGGGAATAGACATGGAACAACTCCTGCTTTGTGGGGGCAACGTTTGGTCAACCCTTTGAAATCCGGGCCAGCGCGGCGGAAGATATACCCAACTCCTGGATGGACGCGCCAAAGGCCGCCATCTGCTTGTCCGTGTCGGCATCACCCATATTGGCGAGCCCGGAAGCGAGACTGAGCAGACTCGCGAGTTGCTGGGATTCCTTGGCATCGCCCGGGGACAAGTAAGATTGAAGGGCGCGGACCATGGCGGGAGGATAGTGCCACTCCGTAGCAATGAAGGCCGCGGCCTCGCAGTGGGTCATGGTGAAGAATCGTTGCTCCGCCTGGACCAGTTGCTCGCCGTACAACTGAGGCTTGATCCGCTTGTACTGCAGGGGCGACACCATCGCCAGGGCGATCCGACCAATATCGGCGAGCAGGCCAAGGCTGTAGGCCGCATGGGGGCCCCCCACCTTGCACTCCCTGGAAAGCTCCTGGGCAATCTGACCTGTGCGCCGACAGGTATCCATCCACGGCATAATGACGGCCAAGCCACGGGGATCGGCGGGCTCCAGGCATTTGGTCAGTATCTGCTCGATGGCGGGCTTGCCCAGCACGGCAACGGCCATGGGTATGCTGTCCACCTGCCCTCGCATGCTGTAGAGTTCACTGTTCGCAAAGCGAAGCAGGGTGGCTCCAAGGGCCGGCTCGTTGAGGGCAAGGGCCGCCACCAGATCAAGGCTCACCTCCTCGGGCGCGATCTTTTCGGCTATCGATTTGATCTGCTCGGCCGAAAGCAACATGCCGTTCCACTTCTTCAGTTTGTCCTCAACCTTCTCCTTCGGCGCCGCGGCGCCGGGAAGGTTGTCGAAAGCGGACGGGGTAAGGTCGAACTGCTTGCGCTCGGGATAGTACTTTTGGACCGCGGTGTGAATATCCTCCAGCTTGCAGAGCATGGCCTTCACTTTGAGTCCCGTGGCGCGCTCAAGGACACTGATCGTAGCCGTGTCCAGGGGGCAGGCCATCGCCACCGTGAGGAGCTTGCCGAGCTGATCGATGGGCAGTACGAGATTCTCAATAGCCAACTTCTTCGGAACCAGCTTGATCAGATCCTGGCTGATGTTGCAGCGGGAAAGATCGATCGCGGCAATTCCGGGCTGGCGCGACAGAAAAGCGTGAAGCTGGTCCTTTTCCAGGTGCCCCAGAGCCAGAAGTATTTCGAACGTCTTTCCGCCTTCGGTCTGTTGCTTGGACAGGGCGTCGTTGAGCTGGGCCTCGGTGATTAAACCCGCCTCAATCAACAATTGCCCGATGGGCTCCTGGGCGCGCGGAGGATCCGCCGACTCGTCCTGAGGCGGCGGCGCGACCGGGCGGGGTGGCGCAGCCGGGGCGCTCTGCTCCGAAGGAGCCGACGGGGCGGGTGCCGGCGCGGGCTGCGGGCCCGGAAGAGCTCGGGTATTTTCTTCGGAGGCCTTGATATGGGCGGCGCAGCGGACACACTTGAAGGTGCGCCCCATCGCGTCCGCGGGGACCTTCATTTTCTGCCCGCATGCGCAAGCGAGGACCATGAGTTCCGGGGTATCAGCCACTGAACATCTCTCCTTCAGGTTGCCCATTCTGTATCGCTGGATACAAAAACATAACTGTTGACAACCGAATCCAGTTAATATGTTACACTACTTCGCATAAGAAGAGAAATACCCTCTATCCGGAGCGAGCCATGCAACTTAACGCCCTCGAAAAGAAATTTCTCGAGTCCAGCCAACATTTTCGCGAGCGCAAACACGCTGAATCGCTCGATCTCGTCGAATCCCTCGGCGAAGAATTGCCGGGCAGCCCCGCCGTCCATTACCTGCGGGCGCGAAACCTGGCGGCCATGAGCCGGGTAGATGAAGCGCTTGAGATGTGCAATGTGGCACTCCATCAGCTTCGTCTGAGCCGGGAGCAATATCAATCCCTGGCTGCTTTTCTGGATGATCCCCAGCTTGAACGGCTGGAACAGGCCGCGACCGCCCAGGAAGGCCAGATTGCCGCCTTAAAAACCAGCCTTGACAACCGGCTGGCCGACGCCCTCGATAAATCCGAACTACGCGGGACGGTGGCGGAACTCCAGAAAGAATTGGAGCGCCTCAAAGCGCAGGCGGGCAGTGTCTCCGAATCCGAATCAGCGCTGCAGGCCGAATTGAACGCCCTCCGCGAAGCGGAACTGAAGAAGTCCAACGATCTCCACAAATCCCAGAATGAACTGGAGAATCTGCGGCTCCTCCTCGAAGAGCGCGAAATGGCCATACGCCAGGTGGTGGAGGATTCCGAGGCCAAAGAAGCCCGCATGGCTCAGCTCGAATCGCAATTGAGCGCCTTGAGCGCCGATGCGCAATCGGCGGCCGTCTCGGAGCAGGAACTGTACGCCGAGGTGGAGCGCCTGCGCGCCGAAGAGGCCGCAAAGGCGACCGCGCTCAATGAAGCCCGGGGCGCCCTGAACTCCCTTCAGGATAAACTCACCGATCGCGAGAAAGCCGTCGCCGAAGCGGAGCGCATCAGTGCCGAGCGTGAGCAGGCGATCCAGCAGCTTCAGGGCGAGATGCAGCGTATTCAGAAAAACGCCGCAAGCGCATCCGACTCTGAAAAGGCGCTGCAGCAGGAACTGGAGCAACTCCGTGCGACAGAGAGGAGCAAGTCCGAGGCGCTGGAGCAGGCGCGCAACGAACTTGTAAGTCTTCAGGAAAATCTATCCGATCGGGAGCGCGCTATTGCGGATGCCGAAGCGCGGAGCAAGCAGAGCGAAGCCGCCATCGCCGCGCTCAACAAGGAGCTTTCGAGTATTCAGAGCCAGGCGGCCGAAGCCTCCACCTCGGAGCAGGCGCTGCAGGCGGAGCTGGAACAACTGCGCATCAATGAGCGGAGCAAGTCGGAGGCGTTGGAGCAGGCGCGCAACGAGTTGGTCAGCTTGCAGGCGAATTTGAAGGATCGGGAGGGCGCCGTCGCGGAGGCGGAGGCGCGAAGCCGCCAGAGCGAGGCCGCAATGGCGGCCCTGCAGAAGGAGTTGGCGACGATCCAGGATCGGGCGGCGGAGGCTTCCGAATCGGAGCGCGCGCTGCAGGTGGAATTGGAGCAGCTCCGGGACAGCGGGCGGCTGGCCGCGCAGGCCCTGGAGACGGCCCGCGGCGAACTGGCGCACTTGCAGACGACGCTGGACGAGCGCGAGGGTGCGGTGGCGGAGGCGGAAGCGCGAAGCCGGGAGAGCGAGGCCGCGATTGCCTCGTTGAACAAGGAACTGGCGGCGATCCAGGAGCAGGCGCTACAGGCGTCGAGTTCGGAGCAGGCGTTGCAGGCGGAGTTGGAGCAGTTGCGGACGAACGAGCGGAGCAAGACCGAAGCGTTGGAAATGGCGCGCCGCGAGTTGACCCAATTGCAAGGCACCTTGGACGAGCGCGAAGTGGCTATCGCCCAGGCGGAGGCGAGCAGCCGAGAGAAAGAAGAGGCGATCAAGGCGCTTCATGGCGAGCTTTCCAATATTCAGGGACAGGCGGAAGCGGCGGCGGCCTCGGAACAGGCCCTGGCCCGCGAGTTGGAAAACTTGCGCGCAAAAGAAGCCGAGAAGACCGACTATCTCGAAAAAACCCGTGGCGATCTCGATACCCTCAAGGCGGACCTGGCCCGGCGCGAAGCCGAAATGCAGGATGCGGTCAACCGCAGCAGTTTGAGCGAAGAAGCCCTGGAGGCCCTTCGCAATGAATTGGTCGGCCTGCAAGGCAAGGTACAAGATCAGGCGGAGTCGGAACGCACGCTGGCCCAGGAAATGGAACAGTTGCGCGCCGACGGGTCCAGCAAGTCCCAATCGCTTGAAGGTGCCCGGAGCGAACTGGACACCCTCAAGAGCCAGTTGAACGACCGCGAGGCGGCGGTGGAGGCGGCGAAGCAGGCGAGCGCGGAGCACGAGGCGCAGGTGGCGGAGATGCAGCGGGAGTTGGCGAAGCTGCATGAAGCGGCGCAGGCGGCGTCTCAATCGGAAACAGAGCTGGCGGGCGAACTGGAAACGCTGCGAGCGAGCGAGGCGGAAAAGACCAAGATTCTGGATGACGCGCGTGCGGAGCTGGAAGCGCTGCGAGGCCAGTTGGGTGATCGCGAGCAGGCGATGGCGGAGGCGGCGCGCCTCAGTGGCGAGCAGGAAGCGCGCCTCCAGGAAATGCAGCAGGAACTGGCGTCGCTGCAGGCGCGGGCAAGCCAGGCCTCGTCTTCGGAAGCGAGCCTGACGGCGGAACTGGAAAAACTGCGGGATAGCGAGTCGAGTAAGAACAAGGCGCTGGACGATGCGCGGGGCGAGTTGGATTCGCTTCGCGAGGCCCTTGAGAAGCGTGAGCAGGCGGCGGAAGAGGCGAAAGCGGCGAATGCGGAGCAGGAGGCGCTGGTGTTGGCAATGCAGCGGGAGCTGGAAGGCCTCCGGAGCGCCGCCGCCCAGGCGTCCACTTCAGAGGAGAGCCTGACAGGCGAGCTCGAAGCGTTGCGCGCGAGCGAATCGAATAAAAATAAGGCGCTGGACGACGCGCGCCAGGAACTGGTCTCCCTTCGCGAGGACCTCCTGGCCCGGGAAAAGGCGGCGGAAGAGGCCAAGGCCAGCAACGCGGAGCAGGAAGCCCTCGTCGCGGCGATGCAGCAGGAGCTTGCGGCCTTGCAGACGCAGGCCACCCAGGCATCGTCCTCCGAGGAAGCTCTCGCCGGCGAACTGGAGCAACTCCGCCAGAATGAATCGCAGAAGTCGCAAGCCCTCGAAGACGCGCGCAAGGAAGTGGAAGACCTCCGCAAGGCGCTGGCCCAGCGTGAACAGGATATTCAGAAGGCGGCCGACAGCGACGTGGCCAGCCAGGAGCAGATGCAGCAACTTCAGGATGAACTGAAGGCGCTGCAGGCCAAAGCGCAGGAGGCGGCCTCGTCCGAGACGGAACTTGCCTCGGAGCTGGACCTCCTCCGGCGCAACGAAGAAGAGAAAAACAGCGCGCTGGCTCAGGCCCGCGCTGAGCTTGAAAACTTGCAGAAGACCTTGGCGGAACAGACGGCGGCGGCGGAGAAGGCCAATGAGGAGCGGGCCCGCAATCAGGCGGCGGCGGACCGGCTCAAAGAAGAGTTGGCCATGCTCGAGAAGCAGAAGTCCGATGCCAACGCCTCGCAGGAGGCACTGGCGAGGGAACTGGACTTACTGAAGCAGGAAGAGAAGAATCAGCTATCCAATCTGGACAAGGCGCGCGCGGATGTGGAGGCGCTTAAGAAGGCCCTGGACGAGCAGGACGATACGCTGGCGCGCACGGAGTTCATGCTGACCCGCGCGAAGGAGATCAACCGATCAAAGGGCTCTCCGACGACGAAACTCATCGTGATCGCGGCTAGCCTCACGCTGGTGGGCTGCGTGGTCGCGTACCTCAAGTTCAGCACCCCAACTATCACGGTGGTGGAATCCTCTTCCAAACCCATCACGCTGCGTTTCCCCGCGGACCACTCACTGGGCGCCCTTTATGTGAAGCCTCGGGCCAGTTTCGACCAGACCGAATGGCTGCCGGTGGAACAAGGCGCACAAGGTGAAGTGAGCGCCACGGCCGACCAGGTCTTTCGCCTGGACATGACCGAAGAGACATCGAAGGACCTCTCCGCCCTTCGCACCCTGCAGTCCACCTACTTCTGGAGCCTGACCCTGCCCCGGCTTATCGTGAACGACGAAAATCTCGGGCACTTGAAATACATGAGCGAGCTGCGTCAACTCTCCGTCAATTCCAATCTCGGGGACGAAAATAAGGCCGCAATCAATGAGGTTCTGCCGAATCTCATGATTGAGGACAAGCCCCCCGAGGCCATCACCTACGCCTCGCTGAATACGCCACCCCAGGCTCGTATCCTGAACTTTCCGGCGCAGAGCATCGGCACCCTCTTCACCCGGAGCTGGACCGAGGACGGTCAGGGAGAATGGAGCGAGGGCGGCGATGCCCGAGGCGACATCACCGTCGCAAAAGGAATCGAGGCCCGGCTACGGCTGGGGTACGATATCAGTGACCTCTCCGCCCTCGATGCGCTTCAACCGGACGCACTACAGGGCATCATAATCAACGGCCCGAATGTGGCCGACGACGACATGGTCCACGTGGGTCGCCTGACGGGTTTACTCTATCTGGAGGTTCAGGAATCGGACTTGACCGACGCGGGGATCCGCGAATTGTCCAATATCGTCCACCTGCGTACCCTTGAACTGCGAAACGTCGCCAACTTGACGGATGAAGGGCTCAAGTATTTCTCACAGCAACAGCACCTGTATGACGTGGCCGTGACCTATACGAAATTGACCAATGCGAGCGTTAACTTCTTCAAGAGTCTTCCCTCCCTCACGAAGCTTTACATCAATTCCACTTCCGGCGTAACGGAGGAGGGCATCATCAGCCTGAAGGCCGGTCTGCCAAAGTGCGAGGTAATGCCGTAGGCCGCAGAACGACATAGCGCGACACGGATCCTCCGCCACGGACAATAACAGCGAAGCGTTACTTCGTTGCTCCGCCCAGCGAAATCCGTGTCAACCCGACGACATGTCCCAGCCTCGCGCCAGCTCGGTACGTGCTTTTGGTATTCACAGGATACTGCAGCCAGCGACGGTCGCCAACGTGGCTTAGCCCGAAGTTCCAAGTCTGTACAACAGTTAACCTGTTGTATATCTGCAACTTAGTTCAAGCTTAGTTTTCTCGGTACTGGACACAGCCCCTCAAGGCTGTACGCCGACGAGGCCGAACACGTGCCGCTGGAAGGGCGTGGGCTCGGCCAGCAGTTCGAATCGTATCGTGTTCTTTCCTTCTCCGGCGCGGCATTGGTTCTGGGTCCGGGTGGCC
>JBHEKR010000216.1:0-2822 GCA_041859365.1 Candidatus Hydrogenedentales bacterium | reverse complement strand
ACCCCGCGGATCACGCTCTCCCCGGTCATGAGGTTGTCCAGGGCAACGGTGGCCGCGTTCGGCGCGATTCGAAACACCCGGCGGACGAGTCCGTTGGAGAGCACCAGCGCCTTGCCGTCCGCCGACTGGTAGACCCCCGCCTCGCGATCGATCTCCTGCACCAGCCAATCCTTGCCCGGTACCGCATCAGGCGCTGGCAAGGGCGGCAAGTCCGAAAGCGATACCGCCCCGGCGGTAAGAGAAAAAGAGCAGAGTGCAAGGAAGAGCAATCGACGCATGGGCGTTTCCTTCATGAGCATGTCGGCACGCCTCCATTGTGACGAGGACGGGGGCATCAGATCCAAACCGCCACCTGCTTCACTTCTTGGCCGCCGTTGACACCGGCATCGCCACCCCTGCGAAAGCAGGAGTCCAGGCCAACGCGCCAAAGTCAATCCGCCTGGATTACTGTCTGCGTAGGAATGACGGGCGAGGGATTATTGAGCCGGTTTCCGGAAGGCCTACACCACGATGAGAGTTTCACGAATAGCGACGATAGTTTAGAGAATTGTCAAGGGAGCGTTAGTGCGGTATCTTCTCAGCAAGAGCACTTTGCTTAAGGCCCCTGTCTGGTTCAATTCATAGGCTGCGTCTCGTACGGCTACGGGCTGGGCGAGAGCAATACACAGGAGAAGGACTTGAAGATCATGAAGTATTTTTGCAAAGGCCGACAGCGGCGTGGTTTTACCCTGATTGAGCTGTTGGTGGTCATCGCGATCATCGGCATTTTGGCGGCGATCCTGCTCCCCGCGTTGGCCCGCGCGCGTGAAGCGGCCCGCCGCGCGAGCTGCCAGAACAACCTCAAGCAATGGGGTCTTGTGTTCAAGATGTACGCAGGCGAATCCAAGGGCGAGAAATTCCCAGGCAACCAAGGGGTGCCGATCGACTTGATTCCGCTCGCGGATCGTGATTCGGCGACCTATTGGCCCAAGGGCGGTCCGAATGGCTTCTCGATCTACCCGGAATATCTTTCGGATTGGCGCCTTTGCTTCTGCCCGAGTACGCCCAACCGCACGGGTTGGTCTGACTTCATCCAGCCGGTCCCCTTGGATGAGGCTGAGGCACTGGCGTGTAACGACGACGATCCGTTTGTGAACTCACTGATCACCTCGCCCGATTGCGATGTGCCCGTTCCGCGCAAGTGGTTCGATACCACTTTAATCTCATATCACTACATGGCCAAGGTGGTGCCGCCAAGCCAAACCACCGATGTACCCTTCCTCCAGATCTTTGGTGCGTGGATGGACGACAATTTGGGTCCAGCCTACACCGGTATTGCCAAGTGGGACACGGATGTCGATTTTCCAAATGACCAGGTGATCTGGCACGCCCGCGAAGGCATCGAGCGTTTCCTGATTACCGATATCAATAACCCTGCCGCCTCATCGCAGGCGCAGAGCACCGTGCCCATCATGTGGGATCACTCCACCGCGAGCCCCACGGGCGAAGTCACGGCAGCGACGTTTAACCACATCCCAGGCGGCTGCAACATGCTGTACATGGATGGCCACGTGAGCTTCACACGCTATCCCGCAGCAGAAGGCTCGATCGAGTCCTGGCCGCTAACCAAGCTGGTCGTGACCACGGTCGAAATGGGCATGATCAACTACTAGCCAAACATCACCTCGAAGCAAACCTCGCGTGGCGCTGGGCTTGGCCCAGGGCCACGCGCTTTTTTTGTACACGAGAGCCCCGACCCACCCTAACGCCGGAGGCGGAATTGACCCGGGGTCACCCCCGCGAAGCGCCGAAAGGCCGTGAAAAAGGCATACTCGTTCTGGTACCCCACCATCTCCGCAATCACGCGCACCGGGTGATCGTAAATAATCAGCAATTCCTGCGCGCGCTCCATCCGGAGCCGGGCGACCAGCTTCATGGGCGAAGAGCTCAGTTGTTCATGGCAAACGCGATGCAGGTGCGACTCGGAAATCCCCATGCGGGCGGCGAGCTGCGCCACGCTCCAGGCGCGCTTCAAATCGAGTGCGACGATTTCCCATAGCTCTTGCAATTCCTGGCGTACCGTGTGGCCCGGCTCCGCCACGTGCGCCCCGATCTCGCGATCAATGTAGTTGCAGATGAGCGCGGCGTACAGCTCTGCGGCCTCGCGCGACGCAGGCGTGTGGCGCCGCGACTCACGCAGCAGGCCCTCGGTCACCGCCAAGAGCGACTCGCCAAAGAAGGTTCGGCGAAGGTGCGCCTTGCCCGCACCCAGCCGTTGCCACTTGCCCTGGTCGCGCAAGTGAAACCAGAGGAACCGCCACCGCCCGCCATTCGGCTGATACCCAAACGGCACATGGGCGGGCACCACCAGCAGGGAATCCTTCACGATCGGCGTCTCGCCCTCGGCGGTTCTCAATACGCCTTCGCCCAACACAGTAAAGACCAACAGGTGGAAGCGGGGATCGGTGCGCCCCAATTCGTAGCCTGGAAAGAGATCACTGATCCCGGCCTCGCCGATATTGTTTTGCTGGAGCGGCTGCGCGATCGCCGACCGCCAAGGCAAGAAATGCTCGTGGCAATGCGGCGACCACTTCAACACTTCCCGAATCACCGCGTTGTCGGTCGGTTCAGACGCCTTCCTGCGCATGCCCATGGATGGCACTCCCTCAGAACAGCGCGTCGCAATTGACGCGATCGAAAACGGTCAACGTGGAGCCAGGCGTGGCATTAAGGACTTGTCGGCCATGCGCCTCGGGCTTCACCCCGCGGATCACGCTCTCCCCGGTCATGAGGTTGTCCAGGGCAACGGTGGCCGCGTTCGGCGCGATTCGAAACACCCGGCG
>JBHEKR010000473.1:0-7318 GCA_041859365.1 Candidatus Hydrogenedentales bacterium | reverse complement strand
GGCACGACTAAAATGAACTTCGTTTTGAAAAAAAAGCTCTGGTATAGCCGATCGTCATTGATGCGCTACCGCGATCTCCAACGCCATGCGGGCGCTTCGTTGTAGACCACCGCGATCGCCTCGCCCGGCGCGAGGGCGATGCTCTGCCCCGTGTTCCAAGCGCCTTCGAAGGGTTGCGCCACACCGTTGACATCGGTCAGCGTCCAACTTGAGACGGTGCCAGGCGACGTCACCATCACCTCCACGCTAAACGGCGTCCGATTCACCAACGGCTCGCCCGAGGCGGGCACGGCGGGCGTCTGGATGCCAAAGCCCGCCGACACCTGCGGGATGATCACGTTCGTCGGCTTCGTCGCGTTGTTGGTGTAGCCCGAGGCGGGATAGACCATGTTGATCCTGTTGCGCTCGGCGGGCCCTTCAAATATGATGCCGCTGCCTTCGGGGATGTTTGCGAAGCGCAGCGTGAAGAGGTTGTCCTTGCCGAAGAGGCGCATGCCGACGGCCTCGGGCACGCCGCCGCCGTCCACCACCACATCGAAGGTGTTCCCCGCCACGTGGGCCTGGTCGTCGCCGATCTGCATGTGGGTCTTGCAGAGATGAAGGAACGGAATCTCGAAGCTGTTCATGGCCACCGCGCCCTTGCCCTCGGGGCCGCAGGTTAACTGAAGGCCCACGTCACACGCGATCATCTCCGTGGCGTAGAACTTGTTGTAGACAATCGGCCCGTGGGTCGCGTCCAGCACGAGTCCCGAGCCCAGCGGCGCTTTCTTTCCGTCGTCGAAGACGCTGCCACCGCCCACGATGGCGTTGAACTCGAAGGTGCTCGCTGTCGTCACAATGAAGTCGTCCGGTCCCTTGGTCTCCGGCTTGATCCGCACCACGGCACCATCCGTCGGCGCGACGATCAGCCCGAACTTGAAGCGGCAGCTCATCTGGCTGTCGATGACGATGGCGTCGCCCGTGTCTTTATCCAGGTTGATGACGTACTCCCCGCCGTCGAGGCGGAAATCCTGGAACCAGGGAATCCGGATGGTCTCCTGAATGTGATAGACCACGCCGTTCTTGAACTTGTCCGGCATGGTGCCACCCGCGATGTAGACGTCTTTCCGGTTGGCCTTGGCAAAGTCGAAGGCCTCCTGGATGCCCGAGGTTTTCGTGTCGGGCGTGTTCGGGCCGAAATCGCCGCCGTCCTTCGGGCCTTCCGGGCTCACAATGACGTAGTTCATGGCGCTGAGCTTGGAAAACTCGGGGGCCTGGGCAAAAGCGGGCACGCAGAGCAGCAAGGCCAGCGCGAGGGACTTGAGGGACATGGGAACACTCCTTTGGGGTTTGGGGCGATAGTATGGCGTGCGCTTGGGGGATGGTGCAATGGAGGGGAGGGAAAGATTCCCCTTGACACAATCCAAAAATTGTATTAATCTCTTAATACATTAAGTCTTTCGAGGCCACCATGCAACTGCACATTACACCGGGCGACGGCGCGCCCATTTACCGCCAGATCATCGACCAGGTGAAGAACCTGGTGGCAGCGGGGCGCCTCAAGCCAGGCGACGAGATGCCGCCCATTCGGGCGCTGGCCCAGCAATTGCTCATCAACCCGAATACCGTCGCGCGGGCCTACCGGGAGCTGGAAGCGCAGGGGGTGCTGGTGTCGCGGCAAGGGTCGGGCACGGTGGTGGCGGATGGAGGCTCCCCTCTGGCGCGAGGCGAGCGCCTGCGCCTCCTCACGGCACAAGTGGACAGGCTCCTGACCGAAGCGCGGCACCTGGGCTTCGACCGGGACACGGTGATGGACCTTATCGATAAGCGGCACAAACAGCGAGGGCGGGATGATGAATAGAAGCGGGTTGCAGAGCGAATGGGAGCGAGACATGGCCTGCGCATTGACGCGGCCAATCACGCTTCTGAAAAAGCACTCGCACGGCTGGGAGCGCATTTCCCTTGAAATTTCATGATCATTTCGCGAAAGCGCCAACACGTCAATCCGCCGATGCAAAGGAAGCGAATTGCACCCCAAAGGAGACGGCAGCATGGAAACGGTAGCAAGCATTCAAAACCTCACGCGGACCTACAAGCGCGTGACCGCCCTCGACAATGTGTCGCTGGACATCCCCAAAGGTTCGGTCTTCGGGCTCGTGGGCAGCAACGGCGCGGGCAAGACGACGCTCATCAAGCACATCATGGGCATGCTGCGCGCCCAGTCCGGCACCGTGCGCGTCTTTGGCATGGACCCCATCGCCCAGCCCGAGGCCGTGCTCGTGCGCATCGGTTTTCTCAGTGAAGATCGCGATCTTCCCGGCTGGATGCGGGTGCATGAACTGATGCGCTACCTCCGCGCCTTCTACCCCAACTGGGACCCGGCCTTCGCCGAGCAACTCCGCGAACAGTTCAAGCTCGACCCCCAGGCCAAGCTAAAGACCCTCTCCCGCGGACAGCTCGCCCAGGCGGGCCTCCTCGGCGCGCTCGCACACCGGCCCGATTTTCTCGTGCTCGACGAACCCTCCTCCGGCCTTGACCCCATCGTCCGGCGCGATATCCTCTCCGCCATCATCCGCACCGTGGCCGACGAAGGCCGCACCGTGTTGTTCTCGTCGCACCTGCTCGACGAGGTGGAGCGCGTCGCCGATCACATGGCCATGATTTACAACGGCAAGCTCCTCCTCAATGCGCCTATGGAAGAGATCAAGACACGGCACATCCGCCTCGTGGTGAAGTTCACTACGCCGCCGAAGGACAATTCCCTCCCCGGCGCACTCACCTGCAACCATTTCAACGGCGAATGGACCATTGTCTGCAACGGCCAGATCGACGCCTGCAAACAGGCCATTGTCGAGCAGGGCGGCACGATACTCGAAGAAAACGAAGCGGGCCTGGAAGAGATCTTCATCGCCCACGCCGGTGCGCCGGTAAGCCTTGGCGGGGAGTAAGGCGGTGCGGCACGGAAAGCAGACATACCGTTCGGGCAGGCACGCTTTGCTGGCGACTGGGCCCCTTCCCGACGGGCACACGAATCGGAGTACCGAATCGTGTGGCACGTCCGTGAATTCGAATTCTCCTGTAGTTCGGTGGATGGGACAATGCTATTCCCTGCCGTCAATCAGAAGACTCAACCCAACGGTCGTGCCACACGATCGCGAGGAACGAGCGTTCGTGTGCCTGGACGAAAGGCTGCACGACGTCAAAAGCAGCGGCCCGTGCGAGCGTTTTGTCTCCATAGGTTGTGCCACAGCGCAATTGAAAAGGCCTTACTCATGACTACCCCCACCCTGGAGCAAAAGCATCCACCCGCGACCATCCTCTACCGCGCCACACCTTTCACGGTATTCAAAACCCTGCTGTGGGCGGAGTTTGCGCCGCGCTTCTCGGTCCTGCGTGTAATCGTTGCACTTCTCGTTCTATTGTGGCTCATGGAATTTCCTTTCTGGCTGACTAGTGACCGCATGCCGGAGGGCGATCCTTCGTCGGCGCTCGAAGTTGACTTGTTTTCAAGGCTGTTGGCCCTCTCGGGCGTCCTATACTGCGCGCTCCATGAGGGCCTGCGGGGTATGGCGGCGCGTCCTGCGTGGCAGGCTTTGGTGCTACCGGTCCGGGTCCACTGGTTGGTCTTTCCGGGCATTGCATTTCAGTTCGGCATAGCGCTGCTGCTGGCTTCGCTCTGGGGATTGCATCGCTATTTTGGGGGCATCGAAGCCCCTTTCAGTCAACCTTTCCAATGGACAACGGTGCTGGCGACCCAGCTTCAGGCGGCCACGCTCTGGTGCGCAGCAGCCGGTGCGGCGCGGGGCCTTCCGGTTTTCGGCTTAGGGCTGGCTGTGGCGTACTGTGCCGGGACACTGGCTGCACACATCGGGCCATTCTCCCCCGCGACGAACCAGGCTGCCGTCCTCGTAATTAGCGGTTGGATTGGTACACTCCTTGCGGTGCGCGCAATCCGTGGGGGCACCATTCCTGATGTGGAACCGTTGCGCCTGCCTGGTGTGCGTCGCATTCACGACTGGCACCTGGCCCGTGCGGCCCGAAAGACCCGCTTTGCCTCACCATTCTGGGCCCAGGTCTGGTTCGAATGGCGGAGAACCGCGCGGTGGTTTGCCGCTGTTGTCGTTGCTGTGGCGACTCTGAAGCTGCTGGTCGATATCCCCTATATACTCACTTGGGGAGAATCTCTTTTCGAACAAGTGCAAAGCGAAAATGGCGATACGAGCCCGGCGATCTCGCGCAGCATCATCCTTGTGGCGATTCTCCTGTTCTGGTTCACCCATATCGCTCTTTCCGGACCATACCGGCGCTTCGTGTTCAGCCGCCCGACCTCCGTTGGTCGGGTAAGCTGGGCCAAACTGCTCACGGTATGCCTTGCGGCGGCGGTCTTCTTGACCGTCAGCGCAATGTCACGCGAAATCTATAGTGTCATGCTCCCATCCACCGAAACAGAACTCCCGTCGGTGGAGGGCTCGGGCCTCTGGAGCGTTTCGATGGCAGCCATGTCTACGGCGGTCTTCTTCTTCCTGCTCCTCGTGTACGGCCCTTTTGTCATTGTTGGTTTCGCCAACCTTTATCTCATGGTCCATCTGGCGTTCGGAGGCTTTGGGGGGACAACTGACTCCAATATTGAAATCATAGGCACAGTGATCGTCGCTGCATCGGCGTTAACTTCGGGAGCAGTCCCTTTCATACTCACTGGGATACTCCTGAAACGGCGGCTGGACTTCCGCTGTTATCCCGTACCCTGGGAACTCCTCGTCGCCCTGATGATATGCTCGGGCCTGCTCGCTTTCGCTTGGTACGAGCAATTCTCTGGAGCGAGCGGCCCCGGAAAGTTCTTATTTGTATATGTCGGGCCAACCATGCTCGCGATCGGCATGACCCAATATGGACGCAGGGCCGACCTCTTCGGCGTTGGCCCACAACTTGGCCTATTGGCGGTCTTCGTGTTGTCGTTCGCTGTCGGAATGCAGTCTGCGGGGGATTACTCCCTTGAATCACTTGAGCGCATAGAGATGGTCACCGGATACTTCATTGCCGTCGCAATCAGTCCTTTTGTGATCTATCCCATTGCTATCGGAAGCCAGCGACTTGAACCCGAATTGGGCTCTCATAGCGCGCTGCCCAATTGGGTCGTATTTATACTCGCGCCCTTGGTCTGGCTGGCCCTTCAACTACTTGGTGAGGACTATTCAAAGCGGGAGGGACGGCAATGAGCCGGTGGCAACATCAGCGGAAAGCTGTTACTCAACGCCTCCTTGGAAGAGCTATTGAGCCCCACGCCGGTGCGCCGGTGGCCCTGGGCGGGGAGTAGTAATGCTGCAAGAAACCAAAGTCGTAATCTGGTCGCTTTGGCGATCCAGTGGCCCTGCGATGGCCGTTGTTTGGCTCATATCTGCCCTGAGTATCGCCAGCTGGTTATACGCGGACAGTAAAGCGTGGACGTATCTAGACGACGGACTATACACCTTTTACGCTTGCCTCCTTTGGCTGACTGGATTTGCGATACTCTTCACCGAGAACTCATCTCACGGTCTAAAGTTCGCTTTTCCAGTTCAGCGTTTCACGTTGCCCCTATCGACGATGAAGTTGGCGGGCACGGTTGTAAGCTACCGGGTGTTTTTGGCACTCGTGCATACAGCGATTTGCCTCTTGCCGATATACATTGGCGACTTCAGTCGACCAGAATATCTGGGGCTTGCTCCGCTTCTTCTAATCGTTGCAGGCTGCGCCATCGCGCTACAGTGGGCGGCATTCCTACAAGTGCGTCAAGATGCATTCCGGGCATTGGGGACCGTAGTGGGAGCTTCTGCTGGCTTCCTGATGGTCGCGTGGCTCGTAGTAGCTTATATAGCCAACGCTGAATGGCGGACGGCTTGCATCCTTGCCAGTGTAGATACTCTAATTTTGATATTTTGCTTGAGGGCCGCACGATTCGCCCGATTTGGTGGCGTCGAACATCGGTGCGTCACCCCGGATGCAGAGTTTTCGTCCTCGCCGTCCAAATTTAATCTACGGAATCTCCTTTACCTCTTCCCCTCCTGGCCGCTTTGGTCACAGGTGTGGTTGGAGTTCCGAAGCACTTGCATCTGGCTACCCGCAATCCTCCTCATTGCCACGTTTGCAATCGTGGTGCCCACGGCCCTCACGTCAACTGTACAACTGGAGTTCTGGGATCTCCAATCCATAGGCACCACGGGTCTGGCTATTGCCTTCGCCACAGGCTACATGTGGGAACGCGGAAGCCGCACTACCACACGCTTCTGCATGGCGCTGCCCCAGTCCGAGCCTGCATTGGCTACCGCTCGGGGTCTCGCCGGTTTGATCGCCGTAATACTTTCTCTTCTCGGAATCTCGACCATCCTCGGCGTCGCGCTGGCCATCCGCACGATCTCCGGCGACCCGCTGATGGCGAGAAACGAAGCGGTTGCTTTTGCCGTGTCGCTTGCTGTCGCAACTTTGCCCACTTGGTGGATTGTACTCATTTGTGGTCGCTTTCTATTCATTGCGGCCATTCCCGCTACAATCGCTTTTTCCCTTCTTTCCGCGCTATTTTGGGATGTTACATCCGAGGATGTCATGATCGCAATACTATTGATTATGCTTTCATCGACTCTGCTCGCGTTGGGCCTCGGCGTGCGGCGACGTTACGGAGTTTCCACACCTTGGACAGCTGCGATCATCCCGATACTAGCCCTGTCAGCGTTGCTTATGAAGCCTGACGCGGCAGCAATGACGCTAAAGTACTTGGTCCCTACGGCGTTCGCACTGGCGGTAGTATTGTACGCACGCCGTTCAGGCTTACTGAATGGCAGGGCCCCAGTTTATCTCGTCGTATTGTTCTTTCTCGCTTTTACGCTGCAGGCGTGGCTACTTCCGTTACTGCCTTACAACGCAGGCATAGTGGACGCAAGCAGCGCGGGATACGTCGCCGCGGGCCTTGTACTTCCCTTCGTCTGGATCCCACTCCTTGCGCGAATACAGCGGTCCGGTTAAGGAGGCAACAGCAATGTCGATGAACAGTCCGCGAGCAAACCTTGGGTCAAAGCGCTCGGTCAAGCAGTCTTTGCTGGCGACTGGGACCATTCCCAACGGGCACACGAATCGGAGTACCGAATCGTGTGGCACGTCCGTGAAGTCGACGGCTGCTGCAGGAATGAGGGCTGAACGCTATACCTCCTCGTCTTTCAATCACCGCTTCAAGCGAACGGTCGTGACGCGAAACTGTGATCCACTGATCTCCTCGCGGCCAAATTGCCATTACCCCATCAGGAGGACTTCACCATGAAACGTCCCACGGGTTTCACGCTCATCGAGCTTTTGTTTGTTGTGGGGATTA
>JBHEKR010000027.1:0-4894 GCA_041859365.1 Candidatus Hydrogenedentales bacterium | reverse complement strand
GGCGTGTCCAAGCCCGGCGTCATCACCTGGGCCCGTGCCTATGAATCCTTCGGCGAGCTCGGCATGGACGTGGGCCGCGGCGAAGTCCTCGAACTGCCCGAAGCCGAAGTCCAGGAACGCCTCGACAAGACCACGCCCGTGTGGCCCATCGCCAACGTCCACATCCCCGGCTACGACCGCAACGAGATGATGGCCACCCACATGTCCAACCACATCGTCATCGGCTACGGCGACATCCTCGAAGAACTCATCGCCACCTGCCGCCACCTCGGCATCAAAACCCGCATCGGCGGCGATGCTGGGAAAGAACTGGCGAAGTAATCCAAGCAAACACGCAATGGCCCGGACGGGAGAGCTCGTCCGGGCTTTTTTTGTCGAGCTGGGTGGCGGAGCTTGGTTGCAGGGACAGCAAAGACGACAGGGACGGCAGAAACGGCTTGCCAGCGGAACCTTCGCCATCCCTGTAGTCCCTGTAGTCCCTGTAGTCCCTGTAGTCCCTGTTGTCCCTGATGTCTTTCACCTGGACAGGACCCCGGAGATTGCTGTGCTGGGCGACTCTTCTCACCTGCCCAAGCCCCTTCGACTCGGCTCGTCCTTCTTAAACAATTGATACTTCTGGCTGGAAATGAGCTTACCCTCGGGATTCGTTAAACCGAGGTAGCCATCCGTACTCGGCTGTAGTTCAAAGCCTACAGAATATCCGACGCCGATTTGCAGGGGGGCAGACAGCAGGTAGATATTCATATAATCCTCCGGGGCAATCACAGTGTTCTGAGGGAACCTATGTTTAAAGGGTTCCTCGGGATCGTTGGTGATGCCCCACCCCCTTAGATCCACGGGAAACTTGTTTTCATTCCGTAGAACGGCACGATCCGTTCCATACTCACTTCCATTGTGAACGTTCCCTCCTCTTTTCAAGTCAATTCCGTAATAATCGAGACGAATTTTCTCCGTGGCAGCCTGTCCAGTGTAGGAAATCCCAAAGACCCTCAACCGCTCTGTGTCATTTCCGTTGAACTCGATCCTGTGTTCATGTAGACCTTCGCGCTCGGGCCGATACTCAATCTCCACTTCAATGGACGTGCCCGGTTTCAAGGTGTATGCAGCTTGATCCTCCCGAACGAAGTAGGGCGGATCGGCATCAATACGTCCCGCAACTACCGGCCCGCCCCTATTAGTCAAGGTGATTGGTAGAACTTTTGACTGGCCCGGCGCCACGTAGTCGAACGAAAGGGTCGAGCGGGGAAAGATGTCGATAAAAGCTTGCTCCGGCATCCATCCCTGACGGACTTCATTCGAGGCTTTTCCCTCCGGGGTCAGCAGCGGGTATTCCAATGTCAAGCCCAGACCAGAATAGAAAAAGCCGTTCTCTTTCCCGTACGTCCGCAATAGCGTGCCCCGATCATCTTCGATGATCTCGAATCGCCCCGGTCCTTCACCCAGAAAATCCCCCGCAGCAGCATCGCCCGCTTTCGGGTAGGTGAGACATTCCAGGAACCAGGCCTCGATTGCGGATTTGTCCATTCCCTCAAGAATCCCGGGGTTCTCACCCAGCGCCTCGAAGGCCTGTTCGAGTGTGACACTTCGACTATCGTAGCGATCGTAGACCTGCTCTCGACCGGGAGACGTGGTCCTAGCGGGAACCTGGCTTGCCATCGCCGCGACCAGCAGGGCGCTCACAAACGCAACGCCTTTCCCGACGGGCTTTTTGTTCTCGTGGACACCCTTGTAATGCATCGTCAGACCCAGGCCCAGGATCAGCCCGAAGGTACACAGGGCGTAGCCGATGCTGGCCGCCTTGTGGTCTTCCGGCAGCATGAGGCGCGGCCGGGTGCGCTTAAACCACCGGAAATCCAACGGGATGTCCTGGTGCATCGCGGCCACCGGCACCTGGGCGCGCAGGTGCGTCACGATATCCTTGTCGCGCATCCGTTCCACGAGCCAAGGCAACGCCATCATGGTTCGGTTGTTGTACAGGTCCATATGGTCGCCTGCATGTACCGTCCCAAACAACGCGGATCCAGACTCCGCTTCGCTGTAGCGCGTCCCCCACACCTTTTCCACGCCGGCATCTTCGCCACGACGAAAGCGCTCGCAAAATACCGTTTCCATCCCAGGCGCTTTGGCACGTCGGTCGGCGATCACATAGAGATCGAGGAAGAGGTCCGTATCGGCAAGCCGAGTAAGGCGCATGGGGTACACGGGCTCGTCCACGGGGAATGTGATGGACAGGGGATGGGGACGCGTGTAGCCCGCACCGGTCCGATTGAGCTTGGCGGCGACAAAGCACCAACCCTCGGCGATATACTCGGAAACTATGGATTCACCGGCCTCGGGCAGGGCGCGGAACCCATTGTCGCTGAGCCAGCGGGTCAATTCCTCGGCGCTCTTCGCGCGCAGCGTGGTGACCTCGTAACTGCCCACCGATCTGACCGCCAGCACCTCCGCCCCATCGTTGAGGCCGGGCCCACCGCCCATACTGTCGCCCAGGGTCATAAACATCGTTGGCGTGGTCATGAAGAGGAAAAAGAAGAGGCCGGTGCAGGCAATGGTGTACGAGAAGGTCCGTTTCGGCGCGTAGACGCCCATGGCCCACTGACAGACGCACCACAACAGCCAGAACAGCGCTGCCACATAGAAACCGGGATTGTCGTCGACGGTCTTTGGCACGAGCGCTTTGTCGAGCATATCGAAGACGCCCGGCGCGCCTTCGGCAACATCGGTCGGCACACTGGGCACCGGAACAATCCAGGCCATGCGCTCGCCCGCCCCGTCGAAGTCGGACTCCACCAGCAGTTGTTCCACACCTTCGCGCCAGAAGATGACCGCCCGCTGGTGGGGCATTTTCGGCAGGATCTCGACCGCCTCCGGTGGAAAATACATCCCATCGGCATGAGCGCCACACACGATGACAAAGGCCACAACGGTATACAGGAGTCGCGCGCATCGGCGATATGGGACTAAGTGCATCATCGCTCTATCGCTCCCCGTTTGCACGCAGCGATTCGTCCACCAGTGCCCGCAATTGCGTGACGGTGGCCTCCGTCATCGGCCAGTGCCCCGGATAGGGAATGCGCTCCGTGTGCCCATCGCAGAAAAGCACATACCCCTCGGTATCCTTTTCCGGGTCGATGGCCTCTATCAACAGGGGGATGCCCGACCAGGCTTTAGCCGGCAGAGGCAGTCCGGGAACACTTGAAGGTATGGGGTAAGAACCCAGGCGCTCCAGCCCGGCGGACTCCAGGGCGAGACAGTCGGGCATATCCGGATTGGCCAGCGCCTCGCGATAGGCTTGCGCGAAAGCGGCTATCTCCTTGTCGTCCCGCACGCGATAGCCAAGATAGTAGTAGAAGCGCTCCCCGAAAGCGATGCGCAGTGGCAAGCCGGGTTCTGTTATTTCCCGCTCGATCCGCCAATGATCTTTCGGGTACAGCGCCTGGGGCTGGAGCTCCATCCGCGACAGCGCCGGGTAGAACTTCGCGGGATCGTCCTTGGGAAACTTTTGAAATCGCTGATATACCTCGTACAGGCGATTGCCCATATTCGGCTCTGTTGGCCTCGGCCCGTTAGCGGCGTATTCCGCTGCCAGGTAATAAATCGTGCGCGACGGCGCATGTGTGGCGCTCGCGGCGAAGACCACCAGAGCAAGGGTCGCGGCTACCCGGTTCCAGTCCCACCGGGCTTCCTCCGTATTCCGCGGCCGCAAGACAGCACGCAGCGCGAGTACGAATGACAGCACCCCCAGCGCGGTGAGTGACAGAATCAGCCGATCCCACCATAGGAAGTATTCCAGGTTGCCTATCAAGAGGCGGGAGTAACTTCTCCAAAGGAGCCTCAGCGGAAAATCGATCAGGTGCGGTGCCAACGTGCCCAGTAGTAGGAAAACGCCTGGCCTGAAGCATGCGCGGAGGCACCGCCAGCACTTCCTGAGACTTGGAAAGCGCGTTTTTTTGTCTGCTGCCAGTGCCTCGGGGATTTCCTCTGCCATGCCGTTGCCTCCCAGCCGCTTGCCTCGTAGATACCTTTTCCCTCAACTCAGATCATCCCGGCGCATTGAGTCTATGCTACACCGGTGGGGTTATATCAAATTCCAATCATTCATCGGCGACCAGATCGTTCCGACGCGCCGCCATCTTCGATGATTACCGATAGTGCTTGAGCCGGGACCAGAGTTCTTCCAGCGGCGCAGTTGGCTTTCGGCAGAGGTAGATCGGCCGCGTTGTCGAGCCATCCTCCGCTTCGCTGCGCCGGGGCAATTCTCCGACACGCTGGATATCGCCAAAGCACGTTTCGAGCACCTCCTCTTCGTAACCAAGGACGATCATGCAGTCCGCCGTGTTGCCATGGGGGCCCCAGAGGTAGTGGGAATTGCTGCCGCTGATGGCGGGGGGCAGGTCCTTGCCGAGCAGATGGATGGTCGAAACGCTGTCGTATTCTCCGGTGAGGATAACCGCCTTATCCCTTTCTTCGGGCGTCAGCTCCGCGTAGATTTGTTTGAAGGTGGCTAGCTCTTCGGGACGCCCGATTTGAAAGCGAAAATCGAAGGTGAGCATGGTCGGGTCGCCGAGGAGGCGCCCGCTGTAGGCTTCTTTCCATTCCAAGGTGCCGATGGGGGCCACGATGGGAAGCAACAGCAGCCACATGCCTGTCATTGCAACGCATATCGCGACGCGCTTGACCTTTCCCCGGAACCCAACCCAGCTTCGCTCCAGCCACACCGCTCCGCCGGCATAGAGCAGCGGATAGGCCGGCAGAAGATAGTAAACCTTGGCTCGCAAAATCAGCAGAACGATTAGCACGACGACGAATATCCAGGCGAGCATCCGGTGGCGTCGACCCACGGGATCCCGAAAGTAGAATATCAACCCCGCGCCCAGCACGCACCAACTGAACA
>JBHEKR010000179.1:0-4956 GCA_041859365.1 Candidatus Hydrogenedentales bacterium | reverse complement strand
GCCTCCATGGCGCCCGAAGAGCTCGTGTCCCACGGCGGCTCCATCACCAACTACGGCGGCGGCGACCAGCGCCCCAGCCTCTACTGGCTTAACCGCTTCGCCGAGCGCTTCCCCCACACCTGCTGGCTCAACCCCATCTCCAAAGAGCTGTGGAAAGACACCTACGGCTACTATACCCTCAACCAGATCCGGAACATCTTCCACATGGAAGACATGACCCTCGGCGGCATCAAGCGCATGGTGGATTTCCTGAGCGAAAAGTGAGGGGACTGTTGCCGATTGGCACGCGACTGAAATATAAAGTCAGGTCGTCGCCCCAATCGGAAACTGTCCCCCTGAAGAAACGCTCCTAGCCGGACGCATCTCTGTCGGTACAGCCACCCGCTTTACAGATCACTGTGTCGCTTTCGCGGCAAAGACCCACAAGGCGCGGGAGGCAGACCCCGCGCTAAAAACCGCTCAGCACAATCTTCCCCCGCGATTTGCCACTCTCCAGCAGCGCATGGGCCTTCAGCAGATTCGCAGCGTTGATCGTCCCGAAGTTTTCAGCGACCGTCGTCTTGATATCGCCCCGATCCACCATATCCGCCACTCGATCAAGCATCTCGTGCTGCTTGATCATGTCCTCGGTCTGGAACAGCGACCTCGTGAACATCAGTTCCCAGTGCCACGAAATACTCTTCCGCTTGAAGGGCATGATGTCGATGGCCGCCGGATCGTCAATCACAACAATCTTCCCCTGCGGCGCAATCAACGCCGCGTACTGGTCCAGGTAGTCCCCCGTGTTGGTCAGGCTCGCGATATAATTGATGGTGACGCCGATGCGCTCCAGTTGCTCGGCCATCGGCTTGCTGTGATCGATCACATGATCCGCGCCCAGCGACTTCACCCATTCCACCGTCTCCGCGCGCGATGCCGTCGCGACGACCGTCAGTCCCGTAAGCTGTTTCACGAGTTGGATCAGGATGGAGCCCACACCGCCGCCCGCGCCCACCACCAGGAACGCGCCAAGGTCATGCTCTGAAATCTCCAAGCGGTCGAAGAGCATCTCCCACGCCGTGACCGTCGTCAGCGGCAAGGCCGCCGCTTCAACAAAACTCAGCGATGTCGGCTTCCGGCCCACAAGCCGTTCGTCCACCAGGTGGAACTCCGAATTACAGCCCTGGCGCATCAGCTCCCCCGCGTACCACACCTCATCGCCCGGCTTAAAGAGCGTCACGCCATCGCCCACCGCCTCCACGACACCCGCCGCGTCCCAACCGAGTATTTTCGGTTCATCACCCTCCGGTTGCGCACGCTTCCGCACCTTGGCATCGACGGGATTCACCGAAATCGCCTCGACGCGCACCAGCAGATCCCGTCCCGACGCGGTCGGCGTGGGCGACTCAAAATCAAACAAGGCGTCGGGGGCGTCAACGGGAAGGGACTGTTTGTAACCAATGGCTTTCATGGGCTTCTCCTGGCTCTTTAAGTTGGCTTTCGACTCGGTTCCGACGAGCATTGTACTCGAAGAGCACGCGGCTACGGCACCGCCCCGGCACCTCGGCGCCAAGTCTCTGAGATGCACCTCGCTTCTGACTGGCGCCATTTCCCGCGCCCGCAGACTCTGCCCAGCCTCCGGTGAAGGTTCGATAGCCTCGGCGGCTGCAACGCGCCGCGTTTGTATTCCCTTCGCGCACTCCGGTAGTCTTGCGGAGTTGGTAATCGGGCTGCGCGAAGTGCAATTCGGGGGGCGCGCCGCCCGACGGATCGCGCATTCTGGAGAGTCGTATGTGGAAGAGTCGGCGGTTCTGGTTAAAGCTCGGCGCCGCGCTGGTGGGAACGGCTCTGGTCGGGGTGATCGGGTTCTCCCTTACCGCGCTGCCCGTGCTGACGGGCTACAAAGCGAAGGTGCTGGCCTAGGGCGTGTTCGTGGCGCGACGATCCTTCGAGTCTGTCATCGATCAGGATGTGGATCCCCTGGCGCGTAAGCTCACCTGGTCTATTGACCAGGAGGATCGCTCAGTAACGGTGTCCCTGTGGGGCATTGCATCCCGGACGGCGATCTTCCACGAGGGCCTCGGCGCGACGCTCCTCCCCGAAGACCGGGACACGGTTTCCTTTGATCCCGGCTATACCCTGCTCCCGCTGCGTAAGCCGAACCTCGACGCCTACTGGCCGCTGGGCGATGACACTTCGCGGCGCACGATGGAACCCAATGGACGAAAAGCGCTCGATGCGGCGGTGGAGTGGGCCTTCGCCGAGTCCGAGCCGGATGAAACGTGGGGAACACGTGCAGTCATTGTGGCCCAGCGCGGGAATGTTCTTGCGGAGCATTACAGCCGGGGCTTTGGCCTGAGCACGCCACTCCACGGGTGGTCCATGTCCAAGAGCATCGTAAACGCCTTAATCGGCATCCTGGTGATGGAGGGGAAATTGGACATTCAAGCCCCGGCGCCGGTGCGGGAATGGAACAAACCCGGGGATCCCCGCGCGGCGATTACAATAAACCAGCTTCTCCAGATGAGCAGCGGTCTTTCCTTCAACGAGGCGTACTCGAACCCCTACGGGGACGTGCTGCGTATGCTCTTTCTGGAAAGTGATTTCGGCGGCTATGCCGCAAAACAGTCCCTGGTGGCGGAACCAGGTACGGTGTGGTCCTACTCCAGCGGGACGACCAACCTGCTCTGCCGCATTATTCGCCAGCGGGTGGGCGGCGCGGATAGCGATTACTTCAACTTTCCACGGACCGCCCTTTTCGGAAAACTGGGCATGACCAGCGCCATCCTGGAGCCCGACGCATCGGGCACCTTCGCCGGTTCGTCGTACGCCTATGCCACGGCGCGGGACTGGGCGCGGTTCGGACAATTCTACCTCCAGGATGGCGTATGGGACGGGGAACGACTACTGCCGGAAGGCTGGGTGAAGTACGCCACCACCCCGGCTCCCAACGCGCCCCAGGGCCGGTACGGCGCCCACTGGTGGCTCAATGCGGGCAGTCCGAATAATCCGGAAGATCGGCCCCACCCTAGCCTGCCGCCCGACCTCTACTACGCATCGGGCCATGAGGGGCAGTTTGTGGTTATCGTGCCATCGCGACAGGCAGTTATCGTTCGCCTGGGCGTGACACGCGGGCGCGACTTTGATCTCGAAACTTTTGTGCGGCAGATCCTGGACGCGCTGGAAGGTTGAAGAAGAACGGTAGGCCTCCTATACTTCAGGCACACTCCATCCTTCATCCTTCACTTGAGGAGATCCCCATGCTTCACTCTGTATCACGCCGCGGTTTCATGGTGGGCGGTGCGGCCGCATCGCTGGGGCTAGCGACGGCGTTGTCCTCGGGCCGTGCCGCCGGTGCAAACGAGCGCATCCGACTGGGCTTCATCGGCATCGCCAATCGGGGTAGCCAGCTCATTGAGGCGACCCTCCCCCACGCCGACGCCGATATTGTCGCACTCTGCGATATTGACGAGAACGCGATTAGTCTCTGGAAGGACAATCCCAAACTTCCCTTGAAGCCCCAGATTTACAAGGACCACCGGGAACTGCTGGCGCGCCAGGATATCGACGCCGTCGTAATCGCCACGCCCGATCACTGGCACGCGATTCAGACGATGGAGGCCTGCGACGCGGGGAAGGATGTCTACATCGAGAAGCCGCTGGCCATGACGGTGCATGAAGGCCGACGCATGGTTGAAAAAACGCGGCAGACGAATCGCGTGGTCCAGGTGGGTCTGCACCGCCGCTCGTCAAAGCTGTTGCTGGAACTGCGCGATCTCGTGCGCTCGGGCAAGCTCGGCAAAATCACCATGGGACGTTCCTACCGACTGAGCAACATGTACCCCGACGGGATCGGCAAGATGGCCCCCAGCGATCCGCCGCCCACGCTGGATTGGGACCGCTGGCTGGGCCCGAGGGCCTTCCGGCAATTCCAGGGCAATATCGCCCCCTACAAGTTCCGCTGGTGGCTGCCCTACAGCTCCCAACTGGGCAACTGGGGTGTGCACTACTTCGACCTCATTCGCTGGATGCTCGACGAGGAAGCCCCCGCATCCGTTTCCTCTCATGGCGGCCGCTTCGCCATTGATGATGATCGCACCATCCCCGATACCCTGGAGACCATCTTCGAGTTTGCCTCGGGACGTCTCATGCTCTTCGGCCAGTTGGAGGCCAGCGGCGCGCCCATGCTGGACCATGGGGCCGAGTTTGAATTGCGGGGCACCCAAGGCATCGTCCACGGCCACGCGAGCCGGTGCAAGATCATCGGCGAGAAAGGCGGCCAGTTCCAGGACACGGCGCTTCGGATGGAGGAGATGGAACTGACCACGGACGAGGGCGATCTGACGGAGTCTCACATGCGAAACTTCCTGGACTGCATCAAGAGCCGCGCAATACCGAACTGCGACGTGGAAGAGGGTCACAAATCGACCATTTTTGCCCACCTGGGCAACATGGCCCTCGCCTCGGAGGCCCGGATCAAGTGGGACCCGGCGAGCGAACGGGTCCTCAGCCCGGAATCGGCCAATGAAATGCTCCACTACGAGTACCGGGCGCCGTGGAAATTGCAGGAGTAATGATAAAGAATGTGGCACAGCCGTCCCGGCTGTGATTTTGCGCCGATAGGCGCTTCACTTTTCGGGGGCTGGAAAGCACCCGCTCCCCAATAAGAAAACCCCGCGAAGCCTGGGCCTCGCGGGGTTTGTAGTCTTGCGATATTACTTCGCGACGGAAAGCTCGACGCGGCGGTTCTTCTGGCGACCCTCGCGGGTGCTGTTATCCGCAGCGGGGGACTCTTCACCGTAGTACTTCATCTCCAGGCTGCCATCACCCCCGCCTTGAGCGCGAAGGGCGGCGGCAACGGCTTCGGCACGGCGCTTGGAAAGGGCCATGTTATAGCCGTTGGAGGCGGTGTAGTCGGTGTGACCCTGTACCCGAACGATCATGCCTGGCGTCGACTTGATCGTGGCGGCGACATTA
>JBHEKR010000025.1:0-9001 GCA_041859365.1 Candidatus Hydrogenedentales bacterium | reverse complement strand
GCCTACGACATCACGCCGGAAGCCCTCGCGGAAGGACTGAAGAAACACAACCTGCTTCGCAGCGCCGTGGTCTATCAGTCTCCGGAGTACCTCATAAAGTTGAAAGCGATTAACCCTGAAATCAGGGCGCTGTGTCCCCTTTCGGATCCCGGCCAAGTGGATGCCCTCCATGAATCCGTCCATCCCTATGGCTTCGACGTCTCCTGGAAAATACTCTCCGAAGCGCTGATCCGCCGTTGCCACGACCTCGGCATCAAGGTCTTCTCCGATTCAGTGGACGACTACGAGACGGCGGCGGACTACCAGCAGGCCGTGAAGTGGGGGATTGACGTCATTCAGACCGACTACCCCGTCCGCGTAGCCGATGCGCTCACGCGTCTTTCAGTCGAGTCGCGATAGCGATCAGCTTGCATTGCCCCGCAGCGCAAATTCCGCCTTGCTGTCCGCCGGAATCATGAGTATGAAACTCACTTCGATGCCATCGCGATCAAACGCGATCTCTTTGCCCATGGATACAAGGTTGCACCGGGACTCGGCCAATTCCGGCGGCAGCCGAAGCTGGAGCTTCTGCTCGCCCGGCGCGCCGCTCACCCATCCGATGACCTCTTCGGCGCTGTACTTAAACCCGATATCGCGATCCCTCAGCACCCCGCAGTCCTCAGCGCCAAAGCCCTTCGTATACCAATCCATCGGCACACAGGGGGCGATGGTGATCGTGCCCCAGGCATCCACGTCCAGGCCGAGCAGGGCCTGTTGCACGACGGTGGAATTGTAAACCGCCGGGTACTCCGTATACTTCGGCACGGTAGCCTCCGCCTCGTCGCCGGGCTGGAAACGTCCCAGGCCATAGCGCTCCGCGTAGTAGCCCGCACCGCCGCCGGAGGGCCGGTCAATGAGATTGTTCGCATAGCCCATCGTCTTGACGATTCCCTCGCCGTCGCCCATCGCATGGCGCATGAGCGCGTCATAGCGCCACGTGCGCGCCATGGCCACACAGTCCTTGTGGGGCGCACGCTTATTCAAATCGCCGGGGCCGTATTCGATAGCCTTCTCCGCGATCCACGTGGGGGCAAAGAGCCCACCCACCTCGTAGAAGGCGGATTCGTGAGCTTTGAAATAGCGCCACACTGAGTCGCGCCGGGGACTCGGGGCGATCGAGAAACCACTCAACGCGAAATTGGTGTCCGTCATGCCTCGATTGTACATGTGGTAAGGTTTATCGGTCGGCAACACGAGAAACTCCGCGAGTCCGGCATTGGCGCCACTTTCCCCCTGCATTTTCGTGCCCGTAAACGTAATCCAAGTCACGGTGCGCGCATCGAAGCGTACAAAGGCGCGGGAAATGTCGAGATCGTTGAAGCGCACCGTCACAGGCGGGGAGCCATCGCTGAAATCGAGTCGACCCTCCGCGAATCGCTCACCTGGCGCGAGACCGGGCGTCGTGCGATTAAACAGGATGACGCTGTCGACAGAAGTCGCTTCGGAAAGGCCGACTTGGATCCACGCGCCGGTCGTCTCGCCTTTGGTGGCCCACTCGTTTTGTCCGCCCGCGCCCGAGCCGGCCCCAAAGGCATCGCTCCCAGTTCCGCGAATGCCGTCAAGGGCAAGATCACCCCGATGGGTGCTGTCCAGCTCGGAACTGGTACCGAGTACCGACCCCAGACGATTGCTTTGCGCGATATTGTTGTAGGCCAGGTGTTCTACGTAATAGCCGAAGTCCCCATTCCAGAAGTGCTTCTCCATTCCCCCTGCAATCCGCGCGGCCAGCCCATGAAAGCCTTCGCTCCGCTCCGCGTTGCCCGCGACGGCCTCCAGGTCCGCCAGGCGGCGCAACGCCAATATCGCGGAGGCGTTGGCCACACCGTCAATTTCCCGATACACCTGATCCAGGTCGTAGGAGTCGCTGTGGAGCAGACCCTCCGGGTCAAGCCACGCCTCGATAAACCCCGCCACCTTGCGCATGACAGGCAGGTTGCTCGCGAGCCACTCCCGATCCTGGGAGAAGCGAAAAATCATATCGCCCAGTAGCAGCGTGTCAATATTCGCCGTTAGGCGCAGCGGATAGTACACCACGCTGCCGTCCTGCGTAGTCTCGGGCACCACGTTGTGGGGATTGTCATGAAAGGTCATGGGGCGCACGCTGCCATCCTTGAGCAGATACTTCTCGCTGATGGTCAGGTCCCAGGCGCGGAGTACCAGCGGTAAATGCTTCTCACAGGCCAGGTAGGCGGCCGCCATGTGCTTCACATCCACGCCGGGATACCAGCCGGGATAATGTCCATTCAGGTCAACCCGCCAGGGGCGTTCCGGCTCTTCGTTGGGCTTGGGCGCGGGCGCGCCGGGCACAGGCAGAGGCTCCTGCGCCGGGAGCAGGGAATTCTCCCAATTGGCGCGGTAGACCTCCACGATTCGACCGTCAGGCAGATTCAGCACAGGCAAGGGCGCGGCGGCGAAACTATCCGGCGACAGAAAGGACAGCAGAAGGGGGGACGCCGTCAGAATCGCGGCAAGGCTTGTGAGTCGGGGTGATTTCATGGCGCATTCAACTCCGTCGGTCTGTGCTGTGTGAATTCGAACGCCATCATAGCACTCGTGCAGTGGGCTTCCAAGGAGGCGGGACATACGCCAGCGAACCGCATAAAAAGGAGTACTCAAGAGTTGCGGGCGTATGGAGCGGGGGCTTTCCAGCCCCCGAAGCGAGCAACGCGGCTGCACGAAAATCACGAACGCACGAACGGCGGGAAATGGCCCTATTCGTTCCGGGCTACTAGTCCCATGGGAGCGGGAAGGGGGTGACAATTTCTTGACAGTTGCAACGGGTGCGCATGAGGCAATTCTTCCGATTAATGGGTCTAAGTTATTGTTGCCAATAGGGTTGTTAAGGCTTTATGTGCCGGTGCCAGACCCGTGCATTTGCTATTTTGCGCAACTTGCGGCATAACTACGTTCGGTAATCGAGGAGGATTCACTATGGGCGTTTTTCGACAAAGTATGATGTTGGTGTTGCTCGCACTGGGAATGGCGATTTTTGCTTCGGGTTGTCCGCTGACGGACCCTGATCCTGATCCAGTCGGTGAAGGCGAAGGCGAAGGCGAAGGTGAAGGCGAAGGCGAAGGCGAAGGCGAAGGCGAAGGCGAAACACCCGTCGATACCGCAGCCACCATCATGTTCGTCACGCAAACGCCCCAGTTCCAGGACTTCACCACCATTGGATCCACGTTTGGAAATCATAAGGGGGATACCGGTTCGGCACCCCGCGGTGGTGATCTCTATGTCCGCTATCCCGATGGAACCTTGCGCAACCTGACCGAAGAGCTGGGCTTTGGCACGGAAGCCGGTCAGGACATTGCCGTGCGCGATCCGGAAGTGCACTGGGAGGGTGAGAAGGCCCTCTTTTCCATGGTCATCGGCGGCACGATTCAAAACGACAACGATCCGGTTTACTTCCAAATTTACGAGGTGAGCGGCATCGGCCAGGGGGAGACGGCCAGCATTCAGAAGCTGACGCAGCCGGCGGACTACAACAACATCGCGCCGTGCTACACCTCGGACGACCAAATCGTGTTCACGAGCGACCGGCCGAGAAACGGCGACAAGCGGCTGTATCCGCAGTTGGACGAGTATGAGTCCGCACCGACGGTTTCGGGCTTGTGGTGTATGAACGCCGACGGTTCCAATCTTCGCCTCTTCGATCATTCCCCCTCCGGCGACTTCGAACCCATCGTGGATAGCTTTGGACGCATCCTGTTTACGCGCTGGGATCACTTGCAGCGCGATCAGCAGGCCGATGCGGACATCTACAACCTGATCCGAGGCGAAGGAACTTCCTATGAGGTGGTCACCTATGAATCCGAAGAAGGCGACGCTTCCCACGCCCTGGCCCCCGGCGACGAAATCTTTCCTGAGCAGCGCGGCCTCTATGGCGAAGAGGGACCGGATCCCGTTTGGGACGACATGCAGGACACCGAGAACGGTCACACCTTCAATGTCTTCTTCCCCTGGATGATGAAGCAGGACGGCACCGGCATGGAGACCTTGAATCACATCGGTCGCCTTGAGCTTTCCCGCTATATCGGCAGTGCCCGAAACTACCTGCCGGAGGCCTACGCCTTCGAAACCCTGCGTATCAATAACATCATGCATATTGACGAGGACCCCAATGATCCCGGCCTCTACTATTTCACCAATGCACCGGAATTCAGCACCCACGCCTCGGGCCAGATCGTGGCGATGCGCGGCGCACCCGGCATCAATCCCGACGACATGCGAATCGAGTACATCACCCATGAGGCCACATCGAGCTACGTCGGTGACGACGAATCCCGCCCGGCGGGACATGTGGGGCTCTTCCGCGATCCGCTGGCGACGAGCACCGGACAACTGTGGGCGGTGCACACCGATACCTATCGCGCGGATCGCCCGACGGTGGAAGATCCGGGCTACCCCGAACCCTACACCGCAAGCAGTCGCTATCAATTCGCCATCCGCGAACTGGTGGAAGGTGAGGGCGGCGTGCGCGTACCCGGATCGCGGCTGAATCCCGGAGGCATCGTCGAGACCATCTCCTACTTCGACAATGCCACCTATCGCCAGTTGAGCTATTCGGGACCAATGTGGGAATTGCAGCCCGTCGAAGTCGCGCCACGTCCCCGTCCGTCCATGGGAACGGAGCCCCTGCCCGAAATAGAGCAGACGGTATTAGAGGAGTCCCTCGGCGGGGCCGAAGGCGTCGCTTCGCTCAAGGAGTATTTGGTTGAGAACAACCTTGCCCTGGTCGTCAGTCGTGACGTGACCATTCGTGGCGACGAACAGCAGGACGTCGACCTGAAAATTGCCGACAGCGATCACCAGACCGCTACCGAAGGCGCCACGCCGAAGGAGATCGCCTGGATGCAGTTTTTCGAAGGAAAGCAGCTTCGCGGCTATCGCTTCGAGGGACGACGCGTCATTGCACGCGCCCTGGAAAACAATCCTAACCCGCCCGTGCCCCAGGCCCCCGAGGGATCCGTTCGCCTGGGTGCCGACGGCTCCATGGCGGCGCTTGTTCCCGCTGGACGAGCCCTCTCCTGGCAGATGACGGAAGAAGACGGCACGGCTGCCGTGCGCGAGCGGATGTGGCTGACCTTCCAGCCCGGTGAGATCCGTGCCTGTACAAACTGCCACGGACTGAACAAGACGGATGTTTTCGGGGGTGGTCTGCCCGAGAATGAGCCGCAGGCCCTGAAGGATCTGCTGGCGTGGTGGCTTGATCAGCAGTAGCGCGCTTAGAGGTATCGAACAGACGTTACGGACTCAGACGGTCCGGCCGAATTGACCCCACGGGTCGATTTGCCCGGACCGTCCTCTCTTTTCTACACTAAACCTACGATGGCAGTTTTTGGCGGAAAGGGAACGCTATGAAATGCGGGCGACGGGACGATACTAAGCGATATCCAAGAAGACGCGGTTTGGATTGGGTGAAGCTGCGGCGTCCCATAGTCTGGGGGCTTCTCTCCCTCTTGGGGTTCTCCATTTCGGTCCGGGCCGACGTCACTTCGGATACCCGGGTCAGCCATATGGGACCCGATGGTGAAATCGCTTATGCCGTGTTTGAGGTGCGGGCGGCCTACAACAGCATTGCCGATGAGTTTCTGATCGTCTGGGCTGGGGAGGACGATACGTCGCCGCTGGTGGAAGGAGAACGAGAGCTCTTCGGACAGCGCGTGGATGCGACGACGGGCCTCGAAGTCGGGGCGACCGACTTCAGAATCAGCGACATGGGAAACGACGGGGAAAGCTCGCCCACTGTTCGCGATGATTTCGGAATCCTGGAGCAGCAGGTGGTCTACAATCCGAACGAAAATGAATACCTGGTCGTATGGGTGGGACAAGACGATACTGCTCCGCTGGTTGCGGGAGAAACCGAAGTGTTTGGCCAGCGCCTCGACGGTACGACGGGCATGCCAATCGGCCCGAACGATTTCCGGATTAGCGCCGCGGGCGGCAGCGGGGCAAATGGTTTCAACGTGCAGAATGTGGCCGTGGCCTATTGCGGGAGCACCAACGAGTATCTCGTGGTGTGGTCCGCGGATGACAGTCGTGCGCCCCTGGTCGATGGCGAGTTCGAAATCTTCGGACAGCGCCTGAACGGGGCAACCGGGGCTGAAGTGGGGGAGGACGACTTCCGGATTAGCACCATGGGGGACGATCTGGAATCTGTGAGTACCGTCCGCGCCCGCTATGACGCCGTGGCGCCCCGCGTGGCCTGCAATGAGGAAGATCAGGAGTTTCTGGTCGTCTGGCAGTCGGACGACGACCGGGGAAGTCTGGTGGATGACGAGTTTGAGATATTCGCCCAGCGCATTGATGCAACTACCGGAGCGGAAGTCGGGGAGAATGATTTTCGCGTCAGCGATCTGGGGTCGACCGACGGCGACAACACTTTTCGGGCCTGGGAACCCGACGTGGCCTGGGACTCCATAAACAACGAGTATCTCATCGTGTGGCGGGGCGAAGACGACATCCCGCCACTCGTGGACGGGGAACACGAGGTGTTCGGCCAGCGAGTCAATGGGTCAAGTGGAGTGGAAGTGGGCGAAAACGACTTTCGCATCAGTTTCATGGGTGACGATACGGAAGCCGACCCCGCGGCTCGCGCGGAAATATTTGTTAACGAGCCCCGCCTGGCCTTCAACGCTCGAGACGAAGAGTTCATGGTGGTATGGAATGCGGAAGATGACACCCCGCCGCTCGTCTCGGGCGAATTTGAAGTGTTCGGGCAGCAGATCGGCGCGGGAGACGCATTGGCGCTGGGTAATCATGAGATCCGCCTGAGTGATATGGGGAACGATTCGGAAGTGAATGCGGCCGAGCGGGCGAAATTTCGGGTGTTCCGGGCCTTTGTGGCCTATGGCGCGGACGCGAACACGTACCTCGTGGTTTGGGAAGGCGAAGACGACGATTCAAACACCTCGGACGCTGCGTTGGTGGAGGGGGAGATCGAGGCCTTCATGCGATTCTACCGTTCACCCAACGTGTTCCCCGTGATTGCAGGTGACGAGATACGAACGGTGACGATGGACGAGGACGGGGCGCCCCAGGCGTTCACGTTGACCCTGAGCGCAACGGATGACGATGGCGACGCATTGACATGGGCCATTGGAACGGGGGCGCTTCATGGTGAGGCGGGCAGCGATATCGCTGGGGAGACGGTTGGCATAACCTATCAGCCCGAACCCAATTTCCACGGGGAAGATTCCTTCACCGTTGAAGTCAGTGACGGCAATGGCGGCGTAGATGCGGTGATGGTGTCGGTGGCTATTCAGTCCATCAACGACGCCCCTGAATGTGTCGACGATACCTATGTGGTGGGCACGAATACGACCGAGTCAGTCCTGGGGCTCTTGTCGAATGATGGCGATCCGGATGGCGACGCCTTAACGCTGCTCTCTCTGGACACGACCGGTCTTGTGGGATTGGTTGACTTTGAAATTGGCGCGACTTCGGTGCGCTATACGCCGCCGTCTGGTTTCACCGGTGAAGAGACCTTCACCTATACAGCGACGGACAGCGCTGGAGGGCAGGATTCCGGCAACGTCTTCATAGAAGTAAATGGAGGTGAAGGCGAAGGTGAAGGCGAGGGCGAGGGCGAAGGCGAAGGCGAAGGTGAAGGAGAAGGCGAAGGCGAAGGCGAAGGTGAAGGAGAAGGTGAAGGAGAAGGAGAAGGAGAAGGAGAAGGAGAAGGTGAAGGTGAAGGAGAAGGTGAAGGCGAGGGCGAGGGCGAGGGCGAGGGCGAGGGCGAGGGCGAAGGTGAAGGTGAAGGTGAAGGTGAAGGTGAAGGTGAATTGAATCTGGACGAGATCGCACAGTTGCTGATTGATGCTTTCGTCGCTTCTGACACGAACGAGGATGATCTGCTTTCGATTGGTGAGGCAAGATCGGCCTACCCGCAATTGACCAATAGTGATTTTGATACACTTGACGAAAACGGTGACGGATTCCTTTCGTTGGCCGAGCTGGAGTCCTGGCTTGATTCGGGTGCTGGCTGCTGCGAAGCCGGAAACGCCTCCGCCAAAGTTCAGCACTACTTCGGCGATCTCTTTCTGATGGGTGTCGCACTGATGACACTCGTCGGCTGGAACGCCTTCCTGAGGAAAAACTGATCGTCGATGTGAGACCATGTACCACTGCCCGCGATCGAACATCCTCGTTCGCGGGCAGTTTTCTTGAGGTGCGCACGGGTTGTATCGTCCAGGCGATCGGGACGGATAATTACGTGCGGTGATACGAAGTTGTTAAACGAAGCTACGCCGTCAACGTGCGGCGGGCAGGGGAATGCGCATGAGTAGAAAGTATTTGATGGGCCTGGCGGTTGGATTGCTTACCCTGGCGATCTCGGGCGTGACCGCAAGGGCGGGGGAGCAGAGTCCCCAAGTTGCCGTGCTGACACCGCTGAAAGACGCCACACTTTACGAAAACCCCCAGGGCTCAACAGCCAACGGGGTGGGAGCCTACTTGTTCGCGGGCTCCACAAACAACGGTGCGGCCCGTCGGGCGCTGCTCGCTTTTGATGTTGCGGGCGCCATACCGGAGGGCTCAGAGATCACCGGCGCGGTGTTGACGATGAATCTGTCCCGTGTCGCGGTCGGCATTGAAGGTGGGATTGCCATCCACATCGAGCGCGCCGCCAGTAACTGGGGCGAAGGGGCTTCGGACGCCGGTGAGCCCGGCGGGGCGGGAACGCTGGCCGTGACGGGAGACGCCACGTGGATTCACACCTTTTTCGATACGGAGCAATGGGAGAATCCCGGCGGCGACCGACTTGAGGGTGTCCTGGCCTCGACGCCTGTCCTGGAGCTTGGCCCCTACTCATGGAGCAGTCCCGAGCTCGTAGCGGCGGTGCAGGAATGGCTTGACGCACCCTCGGAGAATTTCGGTTGCTTCGTGATTGGCGATGAAAGTGTCAATGGCACCGCCAGTCGTTTTGATTCCAGAGAGCACCCGACGGAGGCCAATCGGCCAC
>JBHEKR010000506.1:0-2883 GCA_041859365.1 Candidatus Hydrogenedentales bacterium | reverse complement strand
CGGAAACCGCGCGGCAAAATGGCGAGCAGGAGTTCTATCTCGCAGCCATCTCCAGCGGACGCCGCTTCATTTCCGATGGGCAGTTTCAGCGCGCCATGACCCAGTTGGAAAAGTGCGGGGAGCGCTTCCGCCACTGGGAGTGGGGCCATCTCCTCTATCTCTGCAATCGCGATCAGAGGACCTTTCGCGCACACAGTCCCGAGACGGCATGGTCCATCGATATCGCGAGAGACGGGCGCTACGCCGTTACGGGCGGTTTTGACAAGAACGCGAAAGGTTGGGAAATGGCCTCGGGGAAGGCCTTCTTCACCTACGATAGCCCGAACGGCGCGATTATTGAAGTCTCCTGCCACCCCACCCTTCCCGTGGCGGTTTTCGCGGAGGAAGGGGGCTTCCTGACCCTGTACAACTTCGACACGAAGACGGTCCTTTCAAGCTGGCGCACCAATGACGAGGGCGATGTCAATTGCGTCCAGTTCAGTCCGGACGGGCGGACCTTTGCGTCCAGCGACGACCAGGGTCGAATTCGCCTGTGGGACTTCGAAACCCGTCAGGACCGCTGGACCATCGCGCCGGTCGAGGGGGGAATCGAAACGCTGGACTTCAGCCCCGATGGGGCACTGCTGGCCACATCCGACCGGAGCAAGTCGATCTCACTGTGGAATGCCGCGGATGGAACGCTTCGGAAATCGCTGGCCGGTCACGCGGGCCGGGTAACCTCGATGGATTTCAGCCCGGACGGAAAGTACCTCGCGAGCGGCGGACGAGACCGTAATATTTTCGTCTGGGATCTGGACACGGGCACCCCGGCGCGGCAAATCCAGTCGGTCAAATCAACGATATGGTGTGTCGCCTACTCGCCCGACGGTCGCTACCTGGCGAGCGGCAACTCCGATCGGGATCTGGACCTTTGGAACACGGCGGACTGGACCTTGAACCGCACCTACCAGGGCCACCTGCGCCAGATTTACTGCCTGAGTTTCAGCCCGGATAGCAATGTGTTGTTGTCTGGGGACGACGAGGGTATTGTGAAGCAGTGGAATATCCGCAATCGAAATACGGTGGACGAACACTGGACGCTGCGGGGCCACACGGGAATGATCAACCAGGCGTCCTATAGCCCCGATGGCGCCCTGCTTGCCACGGCCGCGGGTGATTGGCAGACCAACGACGACACCACCGCGCGCCTGTGGGACTCTGAAACCGGCAACCCAATCGGCGTGCTGGCGGGTCACACGGCTTCGGTGCGCCACACGGAGTTTCACCCCGATGGGAAAGTCATGGCCACGAGCAGCCATGATGGAACCGTTCGTATCTGGAATACGGCCACCCGGGAACTGCTTCGGGTGCTGGGCCCCTTTGATGTGCGGGTCAATGTATCCGAGTTCAATCCCCACGTGCCATCGGAGCTCTTAATCGGCCTTTACAACGGCGAACTGGTGCTGGCGAACTGGACCAACGGCGAAACCATCGCGCGGTGGCAGGAACACGAGGGCGAGGTGCTCGGTCTTTCCTATCACCCGAAAGGCGAATGGTTCGTTTCCGCCAGCGCCGACGACACCGCGCACGTCTTGCGGGCGGATACCCGGGAATTGGTGAAAGTTCTCGAACACGCCGAGGCGAACATCCCTTCCGCCGTGTTCTCGCCCGATGGCCGGTGGCTCGCCACGGGCGGGCACGACTGGCGGGTTAAGTTGTGGAATACAGGCACCTGGGAGGAGCTCCACGAACTTCAGGGACACACCCAGGGCGTTTACTCCGTAAGCTTCAGTGATGACGGGCGTCGCCTCCTCTCCACCGGCACTGATAGCATTTCGATCCTCTGGGATCTCGCCACGTTCCGGGAGGTGCTCCAGATCCCGGGCAGAATTGGCGCGATGCGCCCCGGAAGTGCCGATATTGTGACCGCAACGACCACGGGCGAAGCTTTCGTCTGGCCGGCCTTCCCCTGGAAGGCGGATGCATACCCCGGCGCGCCGGACCTGCCGCTGAATGTGCGCGCGGAGGCGACCAAGCGCGAATTCTGGGAATCGAGACTCCTCGCCTCAGGTGAAGACACGCCCGAACATCGTCCTTGAACCTGGCTGAGAATCTGCTACAATGCAGAGGAGCGCAGGAATATCCGCTTCAGGCTGTGGGCGGATCTTGGGGCCCGATTTCGGGCATTGATAAGGCGAGAGGATACTGTCATGGGCAACATCCAGATTGATACGTCGCGTTTTCGCAAAACGCACCCGGGCGAGCCGGACTCCCACCAACTGGCCCTCTGGACCTTCCACATCGCGGAACAGGAGATAAACTTCTGGGGCCGCTACACCGTCGCCGAGGAGACGGCCCGCTACTTTGCCCGCACACGGGGGCTGGACAGCGGCGTTATCACGCTTGTCGAGAGCAGTGGACACACCCGCGGATTCGTTTCTCATTGACCGGGACCCGACGCCCATCAAGCCCTGGAGGTAATCCACCATGAACGAAGACCCGGTGTCCACGCTCCAGTATTTTCCCAATGAGATGGTGGCTGAAATCGCGCGAATGACCCTCGACTCCCACGGCATCCCGTCTATCGTTTCGCGGGACGACTGCGGTGGCATGGAGCCCTACCTTCAGGCGGGCCTGGGTGTCCGGCTGTTGGTCCACGAATCCAATTACACCGAAGCGAGGCGGATTCTCGACCAGGTGGAAGAGACCGAAACGGTGTTTGAGTAACACGGAGACTGTTGCCGATTGCCCCACGATCTCAGGTAAAAAATCGGGTCGTCTCGACAATCGGAAACTGCCCCCTTCAGAATCGCCCCTGCAACGGTCCGGGGTATTTCCGCCACATTTCTCCATGGGTACAGCCACCCTCGCGCATGGACACCTTACCGCTGAAGCGGCCAAATC
>JBHEKR010000395.1:0-8462 GCA_041859365.1 Candidatus Hydrogenedentales bacterium | reverse complement strand
TCTCTGAGCTCCGGCATATCGGTCAGGTCCTGGTTGTCCGGCAGGAGCACCAGATTGACTGCTTCGGGGATTGGGCGACGCAAACATTTGACGGCTTGAAGATCATCCGCCAACGGCCCGATAAGCTCTGAAAACGCATGGGCCAAACGGTCCGCTGCATGCTTCGCTGCATGCAGATCAGGCCATACGATCGCTGCCATCATGCCTTTGTTCGGTAGGGAGCGCGGGTAACGCACAAGGCTGCGGAACTTTCCCAGGGGCAAGCGCTGCACCCCCCGCCCGTTCTCGACCAGTGGCGGCGGGATCGTGGTGCAGGTCAAACGCGTCGGCTCCAGGTTCCAACCTGCATCCATCAGGTCTGCCGTAAACAATCTGACCAAGCGCACATGTTCGCCGAGTGGCACTTGAGCCGCATGGCGAGCCCACAGTGCGTACTGTGGATCGGTCACTACATGAAGAGCACTCGGCGGACTTACACCCGCTTCGGAAAACAGATTTCCAACCGCAATATCCAGTAAGGTAGGTTGACCACGTCGTCTGCGAATGGTGCCCTCGATGGTCCGGTATCGAACGATCTTTTTATCGGGCGACATCGTGGCTTCATGAAGAAGACAAATGCGCATACCGCTGTGTTCCAAGCGGGCGTACTGGTCGCCAAATTCACCTGCCAAGTCGCTCGCCATCTCGCTCCATAGATCACGGGCCGTGATCGATCGGTGAGGTTCGGGCAACGTGAAGATGCTGGCTTGTAGCTCCTCCATAGAGCTAACTCCAGTGTGCTTGCCTGTCCAGTTTGGAAACAAAGGGACTTGGCTGAGCGGAGTCCACGACCATATGCAATTGGTGGCTAGCACGTGAAAGGGCCACGTAGAGGAGACGTTGTTCCCCTTCCTCTATTTGCTCGCGCTGTTGTTGGTCTTTCGCCTTGCTGGTTAGAAATTGCCAGGGGTAGGTCGAAGCCTCGACCTCAGGCACGACCACCACTGGAAAACCCATCCCTTTCGATGAGTGCGCCGTGATGATGTGTACATGGGCACTATTAATCTGCAAAGGGCTTCCTTTCGCAACCACAACCGATCGAACGCCCCGGCGTTCCAATGCTTCCTGGTAGCGATGTGCGTGGTGATTCTCGCGAACAATGATGGCGATCTGCCCTGGATGAACGGGGTGAGTCGGGTGGTAAACATGACCTTCAACCAGGTCACACACAATATCTGGATGTTGAGCCAAGGGTCTCTGAATCCACTGGGGCTTCGGACCCGTAAATACTGGACGTGCGCTGCCAGACACGTCTTCGCCGTCTTCTAGTTCCAGGCGAAGGGGTGCAATCGCCAGGCTTATCTCGCGGGTTGCGCGATAGCTCTTTTCAAGCTTGATCGGCTTTCGCCGATTGAAATTGAATCGCGGATCGGACTGAACCCAACTGGGTGGAACCGTGTAGATGGACTGACCGGTGTCCGCAGCCAGCAGCAGGTGACGCGGATCTTTGACCAATTCGAGGCACAGTTGTCTCGCCACTTTGGTGAGATCCTGCGCCTCGTCCACAAAAAGGGCAGTAAACCGGGGATATTCGGGGTGGTTCGCCAGATACCGCAAGGCAAGGATTCGCCATTCTTCGAAAGTTTGTGTATCCCGCTGACTACAGGCGTCCTTGAAACCCTCGAACACCTTCCAGACAGCGCGTCTTTCGCCATCGTTCAGGCCGCGCTTTCTTCCTCTGCGCTTGTGTTCCAAATAGTCGGCTAACGAGGAAATCCCATTGGCTTGGATAACTTGCTCGATTTCATCCGCGAAGAAGTCGTAACCCATGCGTTGCAGAACCTGAACGGTGTCCAAGTGCAAGTTGGGCTGAACGTAGTTCATGATCCACTTCGCTATTCCTTCTGTGTTTAGAGCTTGGGGTCTGTGTCCAAGCTCTTTCCAAGCCAAGTCGAAAGCGATCTTGTCGAGGGTGCTGCAATGAATATGCGTGTGAGCTTCTTGAGGAGCAATGCTTGTTAGCAGTCTCTGATTGGCGTCGACCAAAGTGTTGGTGTACGTGATGACACCAAACGAAGCTGGGGTGCCATCAAAAAGCGTCTGGCCAGACCGCGACTGAATGAGATCACGCATGTGGTACAGCCCGACCAGCGACTTGCCCGTTCCGGCACTTCCTTTCAGCAGGTATGGGCCGTCCATTTTGATTTTCTGCAACGCTTCCGTCTGTTCTGGATCGAGCGCGATCAGGAAGTGGCTAAGTGGCTGCTGGGCAATGGACTCGCTCCCTTGACCGAAGCTGAGACCATAAAGCTTTTCCACCTGTGTTGCTGATGGGTGGGTCCAATAATCCTCAATCAGCGAAGTCGTGTAGGCGTCAATCGCCAGACCCTTCATGCCGTCCACGGAGCCCGCCCCAATAATCGCTGCCCAATTCTGCGGTGGAATATGTAAGAGAAAGAGTTCATCCTCCGTAATCCAGTGCAGCTCTTCTACCGTAACCGGCAGTTCTGGAGTTGGGACTGGTTCAGCTTGAATGGCACCAACCCCTGCTTTCGACCGTTCGCCAGTGGCGCGGTTATGGGCGCCACTAATCTCCGCCCGAATCGCGTCGGCTTCCTGCGGTGAAAGCGGCTTGAGGGCGCGGTCATGACTTTCGTAGATGTGATCTCGCGTCCCAATGGCCAGCACCACCACGCGCTTTTGCTTGCTGTGCACCCGATAAAGCATTCGAACGTGAATCCCAATGCGTGCCCTGAAACTGCAGGGCGCATTTTTCATCTTGGTGGCATTCGGATTCTTGGCAAAAGGGTCCGCTTCTAACAGCCTAAGTTGTCGGTCAACAATTGGGCAGATTTCCCTGGGGAGATGGCTCAGGCCGTCTTTGAATGCCTCAGTGAACGTAATTTCGTACATGGTGGTTCAAATTCATCGGCAGATTGCCTGCCGTGTGTTTGGCTGACGCTGAATACCGTCTTGGCAATTTACCTTGCGCAGCGGCGAGACTGGCGATGCCCCGTCGCATTGTGACGTCCAGCCACCTGTTTGGGTATCAGACTTTTCCGACTTAACCGTTCATCGCCAATAATGGGTCGTCGAAAATACATAAACTCGATCCGCAGCCACCCTTGCTGCAACCCGGGGAGCGCATTGGACAAGAAGAGTCTTTCGGAAAGCGATATCTGCGACAAGTTCATCTCACCGGCTGTGCAGCAGGCGGGGTGGAGCTTGCACGAGCAGATCTATCGTGAATACACGCTGCGTCCGGGGCGCATGGTGGTTCGGGGCCGCACCGCGGCGCGGGACCCCAAATCCGTGCTCTTCGCGGACTACGCCCTGTTCTTCAAGGCCAACATCCCGATCGCCGTGATCGAGGCCAAGGACAACCGGCACGCCATCGGAGCGGGCATGCCGCAGGCCATCACGTACGCGGGTCTGCTCGATGTCCCGTTTTCTTTCTCCAGCAACGGCGACGGCTTCATCTTTCGTGACCAGACACTGGCCACCGGCACACTGGAGCAGTTCCTGACTCTGGAAGAGTTCCCCTCTCCCGCGGAGCTTTGGGAGCGCTATTGCGCCTGGAAGGGCTGGAGCCCCGAGGTCCGCAAAGTCACCGAGTACCCCTACGCCCCCTGCAGGACGCCGCGTTACTACCAAATGAGCGCCATCAACGGCACGGTGCAGGCCATTGCCAAGGGACAGCAGCGCATCTTGCTTGTCATGGCCACGGGCACCGGAAAGACGTACACCGCCTTTCAAATCATCTGGCGCCTCTGGAAGGCTCGCAAGGTCAAGCGGGTCCTCTTTCTGGCGGACAGGAACATTCTGGTTGATCAGGCCATCGTTAAAGATTTCAAACCCTTCGGCGCGGTGATGACCAAAATCAAGAACCGCAAGATCGACCCGGCCTACGAAGTCCACCTGGGCCTGTACCAGGCCATCACGGGGCCGTACGAGGCCGACAAGATCTTCAAGACGGTCTCCCCCGAATTCTTCGACATGATTGTGATCGACGAATGCCACCGGGGCAGCGCGAAGGACGACTCCGCCTGGCGCGAGATTCTGGAGTACTTCAAGGGGGCGGTGCAGTTCGGTCTGACGGCCACGCCGAAGGAAACCAAGTACGTTTCCAGCATTACCTACTTCGGAGAGCCCGTCTATACCTAAAGCCTCAAGCAGGGCATCGACGATGGCTTCCTCGCGCCCTACAAGGTTATCCGCATCGATATCGACAAAGACATCGACGGCTGGAAACCGCCCTACGGCATGGTGGACGATCTCGGCCAGGAAATCGAGCAGCGCGAGTACAACCTGCAGGACATGGACCGGCTCCTGGTGCTCAACCAGCGGACCAAGCTGGTGGCCCAGCGGGTGATGAAGCATTTGATGGCGACGGACCCCTTCGCCAAGACCATCATCTTCTGCGAGGACATCGACCACGCCGAGCGGATGCGCGTCGCCATCGTCAACGCGGCCGGTCAACTCGCCCTCGACAACCCGCGCTACGTCGTGCGGATCACCGGCGACAGTCCGGACGGCAAGGCGGAGCTCGACAACTTTGTCATGCCGGATAAGCCTTTCCCGGTGATCGCCACGACCTCCGAACTCCTGACCACAGGCGTGGACGCCACCACCTGCAAGTTGATTGTGCTGGACAAGATCATCACGTCCATGACCACCTTCAAACAGATCATTGGCCGGGGCACGCGCATCGACGAAGAGCACAACAAGTATTTCTTCACCATCATGGATTTCAAGCGGGCCACGGTGCTTTTTCGTGATCCCGATTTCGACGGGAATCCCATCGTTATCATCGATCCGGATGATCCCGAGCCCATCGAGCCGGAGCCCATTGACCCGGACGATGGCGACTTTGACGACGGGGACGACGACGACGAGGAGGGCGGCGAGGGCGTCACGAAGATCCGCGTGAGCGGCGTTTCGGCCAAGATCATCGCCGAGCGGATCGAATACATCGGCCCCGACGGCACCCTGATTACCGAGTCCTACCGGGATTTCACCCGAAAGCAGATTCACACCGAATTTGCCTCGCTGGATGAATTCCTGCGGCGCTGGAATCACGCCGCCAAGAAACAGGCCATCATCGACCTGCTGGAAGAGTACGGCATCATCCTCGACAATCTCGCCGAGGAAATCGGCAGGGAATTCGATGCCTTTGACCTCATCTGTCACATCGCCTATGATCAGCGCCCCCTGACCCGGAAGGAGCGGGCCAACCAGGTCCGAAAACGTGATTACTTCACCCAATATGGCGACGAGGCCCGGGCCGTGTTGACCGCGCTCCTCGACAAATACGCCAACGAAGGCATCGGCGCGATAGAAAGCGCCCAGGTACTGAAATTGCGGCCCTTCAACGAGATCGGCACGCCCCTGCAAATCATCAATGACGTTTTTGGTGGCAAGGAAAATTACGATTCCGCCATCCAGGAACTCGAACGAGAACTGTTTAATCAAGAGACAGCGTGAGTAGTACAACGTGGGAAATATTACCGGCATCATCAAATCCATCCAGGACATCATGCGCAAGGACGTGGGCGTCGATGGCGACGCCCAGCGCATCAGCCAGTTGGTCTGGATGTTCTTCCTCAAGATTTTCGACGACCGCGAAGCCGAGCGGGAAGTCCTCGACGACGACTACCAGTCCCCCTTGCCGAAACATCTCCGCTGGCGCGCCTGGGCGAAGAACCCGGAGGGGATGACGGGGGATGAACTCTCCGATTTCGTGAACCTGCAGCTCTTCCCTATCCTGAAAGAGAAACTGCCGATCCATGGCCCTGCAGGCGAGAGCGCCAGGGTGGTGCGGGGTGTCTTCGAAGACACCTACAACTACATGAAGTCCGGCACCCTCATGCGGCAGGTCATCAACAAGATCTGCGAGATCGACTTTAACAACAAGGGCGACCGCCACACCTTCGGCGCGATCTACGAGCAGATCCTGAAAGATCTGCAGAGCGCGGGCAACGCGGGCGAGTTCTACACCCCCCGGGCCGTCACCCAGTTTATCGTCAACCGGGTGGACCCGAAGCTGAACGAAAAAGTGCTGGACCCCGCCTGCGGCACGGGCGGCTTCCTCACCTGCAACATCGACCACAAGCGGAAGCACTACGTCAAGACGAGCGCGCAGGAGCAACTTCTCCACGAGACGATACGCGGGGTGGAAAAGAAGGCCCTGCCCCACATGCTCTGCGTCACCAACATGATCCTCCACGGTATCGACACGCCGACCAACATCGAGCACGACAACACCCTGAGTCGGCCCTACAAGGATTACGGCAAGAAAGATCAGGTGGAGGTTATCGTCACCAACCCGCCCTTCGGCGGCATGGAAGAGGACGGCATCGAGAACAATTTTCCCGCCACCCTGCGCACGCGAGAAACAGCGGACCTCTTCATGGCCCTGATCATCCGGCTGCTGAAAGACCAGGGCCGCGCCGCTGTGGTGCTGCCCGATGGCTTTCTCTTCGGCGAGGGCACCAAAACCCGGCTGAAGGAATCCCTGCTTGCGGAGTGCAATCTCCACACGATCGTGCGCCTGCCCAACGGCGTCTTCAACCCCTACACCGGCATCAAGACCAACCTCCTCTTCTTCAGCAAGGGCGGACCGACGAAGCAGGTCTGGTTCTACGAGCATCCCTACCCCGAGGGGGCGGTGAGCTACAACAAGAGCCGGCCCATGCAGTTCGAGGAGTTTCAGCCGGAAATCGACTGGTGGGGCAAAGAAAAGGATGGCTTCGCCGCGCGCGTGGAAACGGAACAGGCCTGGAAGGTTTCCGCCGAGGACATCAAAGCGCGGAACTACAACCTCGACATCAAGAATCCCCACGTGGGCGAGGCGATCAGCCACGACCCCGACGAACTACTGGCGCAGTATGCCGCGCAGCAGCAATCCATCGCGGACCTGCGGGGACAGCTTCGGGCCATCCTGGAAGAAGCCCTCGGCGGCGGGGACGGCGCATGATGCCGGATGGAATCGGGAAGGGTTTTGAGGTCTGGTCCGCTGCGCTGATTAAGAAGAGTTCGGCGGGGCGGGGAAGCAATGGGAAGACGACGGCCTATGGGGTAAAGAAGCTGCGGGAGTTGATTCTTGAGTTGGCGGTGATGGGGAAGCTTGTGCCGCAAGACAATGTGGATGAGCCAGCTTCTGAGCAACTGAAGAGAATTGCGGCGCAAAAGTTGAGGCTTACTAGAGCCTCACGGGTAACAGGCGGAGGAGCCAGCAACACGGACCTGGAGAGTCTTGAAAAATCGTTGCCTCACGGTTGGGAGGCCACACCTCTTGGAGACATTGTAGACGTCTTGAATGGCCGCGCATATTCAAAGGGTGAGCTTCTTGACGCCGGGACACCAGTCCTACGAGTTGGAAATCTGTTTACATCTAATCATTGGTACTATTCGGATCTGGATTTGGATCCTGATAAATATTGCTCGGAAGGAGATCTGATTTTCGCTTGGTCCGCGTCTTTCGGGCCATTCATTTGGCCGGGTCCCAAGGTGATTTATCATTACCATATTTGGAAGCTGGATTTTTACAGTCGGAATGATGTGTACAGGGACTATCTTTATTGGTTTCTACAGAACAAGACGCAGGAAATAAAGCGCGCTGGACACGGCGTGTCAATGGTCCACATGACCAAGGCGAAGATGGAAAAACTGACGGTAGCCCTCCCGCCCCTCGCCGAGCAACACCGCATCGTGGCCAAGGTCGATGAACTCATGGCCCTGTGCGACGCGCTGGAAGCCGAACAAAGCGACAGCATGGCGGCCCACGCGCGGCTGGTGGAATGCCTTCTCGGCACCCTCACGGCGGCGGACGACGCGGAAGATTTCGCGGCCGCCTGGCGTCGCATCGCCGACCACTTCGACACCCTCTTCACCACCGAACACAGCATCGACCAACTCAAACAATGCATCCTCCAACTCGCTGTCATGGGGAAGCTGGTGCCACAAGATGCGGGAAAATGTGACGATTGGCCGATTGTCACACTGAAGGAGATGAGCGAGCAGATAACAGATGGGGAGCATGCGACCCCCACCAGAACTTCAAGTGGCGTTCCTCTTGCGACTGCCAAGAATGTTCGAGATGGCTATCTCGACATTTCGAGCACGGATTTTGTGACTGAAGCCACAGCGGACAAGTGTTGGATGAGATGCAAGCCGAAGCACAACGACATCCTGATGGTGTGTGTTGGCGCAACGACGGGGCGAGTCTGCTTGGCAGAAAATCCACCTGATATGGTCCTCGTCAGAAGTGTCGCGCTTATCCGCCCCAATCAAGACAAGATCATGCCTCCGTTCTTGAATCTTTTACTACGAAGCCCGGCTGGTGCATATTTCGGCACGAGTAGTCCATCGGAAACGGCGGATCGCGGCCACTGATTTCGGCGTGGCGCGGCCACCTGTTTCGGGCGCGGCCGGGCTAGTCCGCAGGAAGGGCTTTGGGTGGTGTTAGAATGTAGTGCGGCCAC
>JBHEKR010000245.1:0-3189 GCA_041859365.1 Candidatus Hydrogenedentales bacterium | reverse complement strand
CCACATCCTGCGTGTACAGATCCGAGGCGTTGTCGAAGTCGGTGCCCACGCCGATCTTGAACTTGCGCGGGAGGTACTGCGTGCCGTAGAGCGGGTCTTCCACGGTCGCACGCAAGTCCTCGCCGTAGGTCACGGTGCCGTCCGGGTGCACGGTGGCTTTCTGATCGTTGAGCCAGAGATCATAGTAGGCCGGGCACTTGGGCAGCGTGGCGTCGCTCACCGCCTGTGCCAGCGCCACCAGGTCCACACCGCAATCCTTGTACGCAAGGTCGATATCGGCCACCGGATTGGCCATGGTGTTGCGCACCACGTCGCCGCACCCGCCGATGGAGGTCATTTCGCCCAATTTCACCAGGTCGCGGATCAGCGGGCGGAAGTTGCCCTTGATGACCCCGTGAAACTGGAAATCCTGGCGGGACGTGGCGCGGATGTCGCTTTGACCATACTTCACCGACAGCTCGTCGCACAGCAGGTATTGCTTGGCCGTCAGGATGCCGCCCGGGAACTTGGTCCGCAGCATCATGCTGTATTCCTTGTCCAGGCCGGCCTTCTTGCGATCCTTGCGGGAGTCCCGGTTGTCCTGCTGGTAGCTGCCGTGGTGTTTCAGAATCTGGATCGACTCCTCCGAAAAGTCCGGCTTGGGGTCCGCCAGGTCCTCGGCGATGGGACCATAGAGGCCCCCGCTGCGGGCCTTGAAGGTTTCCACGCCGCTCAACTGCTCCAGGTCGCCCTTGCTGTCAATCCAGTTCGCCATGGCTTACAAACGTCCTTTGGTTACGGGTAGTCCGCGCCGGGGGGATGCCCCGGTAGCGCTTCAATTATTACATAAACGATAAGGTAAGTCAAGTTTCCCGGCGCGCCCCCCTGCGGGCCCGGGGCCTATCGGCCGAAGGGGCGTCATGGTACCGGTTTGCAGCGGGCCACGCAAGCAACTTGCGCGGAAAGGGGCCAAAAATGGGCCGATGTTAGACGTAAAACATTAAGCATACAAATACGTGACTTTCTCGCTCCGCCAGCGCGGCGGGCAGGGTTGACAAAAACCGGCCTCACGGCTATAGTACCGTACACGTGGGGTAGGATTAGGTGGCGTTTCCGTCTAGTTTCTAGACAGGCGGGCGGTACCGGGATTCTTCCCGGCGCGGATTCATTCGGTGTGGAGTTATCCCCTGACTCTCCGGGCGAGGAGCAGGGGTGATCGGTCTTATTTTGCAGGTCCTAATCGATAGAAAAGGAGTCCGTGAATGTCTAAGGTGCGAGGAGTAAGGGGCTTGGCCATTGCAGTAGCGCTCTTGGGGGCGCTATTCAGCAGCGGCAACGCGGCGGCGCAGGTGAGTCCACCCGCCGATCTGCAGACGGTGCTGGCGAATCTGCCAGCCGTGCTGGATGAAGTTCTGGAAGGCAATTGGGTGGGGGGGCTCGTGATCTGGGATCGCGTCCCAACCCAGCTTGGCCCCAATTTTGTGGGGCTTGACAACGACGGTAATGGCGTGAAGGAAGACGATCAATTCGCGCTCATGCAGGCGGTGTTGAACACGGCGCCCGCGGCGCCCGGTCTGCTGCCGGCCACCCGCACGGCGATTCAGAACGCTTTCACAGCCAACCGCAACTACATTCCGCTGCGCAGCAATGCCTCCCTTTCACCGGCCACGGCCCCCGGCATCCAGCTCCAGCTTAACAATGTTCGCATCCGCGCGCTCGGTATCGTGGACAACACGGTGAACGTGCGGACGGGTAGCTCTTTCAACGTCTCCATCATCGGCGCCATCGACGTGCCCACGCTGTGGGGCACCTACAATGTTGGGACTTCCAGCTGGGAAGGCGGCGTGTTGCACGATGCCCACCCGCTCCTCGACGACTATCTCATTGAGTTGGGTGCTGCCGTCATGACGACCGGCGACACCGCCACCATTGACTGGTTCCAGAGCCTGCTTGGCGAAGTCGTCGTGGCTTACATCCCGATCCTGATTGCCGGCCTCGTGAAGGACACCGGCATCGAAGACTTCGAGCAGGAATTGCAGGGTGCCGATGGCCTGTTCCTGGACGTGAACGACAAGTACACCATCAATTGCGGCGGCATCCCGGCCATCGACCAGACCGTGGACGCGGACGGCGTTTCTGTGCGCGTTACCACCGGCTCGGCCGATCTTTGCGCTTCGCTGCAGAACTTCATCAATAACTTCAACTGCACGAATTTCAACTGCCAGGCGGCGCGTTTGTCCTGTCAGGTCGGCACGGGCGACCTGAACGCGGATGCCCAGCGCAACCGCCAGTCGTATACCCTAGGCTCTAGTGATCGCACCTTCTTCCTCGCGGCCGAGTGCGCCTCGGTTCCGGCGCTGGTGGTACAGGATCAGCCCGAAGGCAACCTGGACGGCAGCGGCGACCCGATTCCCGCGGAGATTTCGCTGGGCACCTTCACCCTCGATTTCACCATGGCGCTCAACAACCTCAACTACAACGTGCAATGGTACAGCGGCACGACCTCCGGCGCCTTGACGCCCTTTGACGCGCCGACGACGAGCAAGACGCTGAACCTCAGCGGTCTGCCCACGGGCACCACGTACTTCCAGGCGGAAATCACGGATTCCTGCGGCGTCAACACGGTGCTCACCGACGAAGTCGGCGTTGCCGTCATCGCCCTGGCCATCGACAGCCAGCCTCCGGACCGCCTCAGCGTGGTCATCAATGAGAACGTCTCCGAAGACCTTATTGATGCCTCCATTGCCGATTCCTCACCGTTGAGCTATCAGTGGTACCGCAAGCTCGTCGGTGACCTCAGCTTCACGCCCTATGGGCCCGTGACCACCGATGGCCTGATCGAGTTCACCCCGGCCCTGCTCACCGACAAGGGTGAGTACTTCTGCCAAGTGACCGCCGACAACTACGGCGCGACCCTCGACTCCACGATCATGGAAGTGTTTCCCACCCAGTTCTCGACCCGAATCTACGATCCGAGCGCGGGCACGGGTACCCAGGGCCGTTCGCTCATCGTGAGCGCGAAGGCCCCGGGCGACATCGTCATCAACACCACGACCCTCCAGATGACGGTCGACGGCGACCCGAACTCCCCGTACATCGGTGAGCTGGATCCCGTCGGTGTGGCCGTGTTCCGCTTTGACGAAGTTGAAGTGACCACCGGCACGGTGACCGTGACCGGCGCCAACCCGCTGTCCATTGTGTCCGCGGGCG
>JBHEKR010000243.1:0-7873 GCA_041859365.1 Candidatus Hydrogenedentales bacterium | reverse complement strand
CTCACTCTTTTCCGCATGAGCCATAATTGCATCGGCGTATGCCCTTATCTTCTGACTTTGGTGCCAGGCATCCACGTCCTTTAACAACTGCGCCAGTCGAGTACGCTCTTGTTCCTGCAATTTACGTAACTCCTCTTTTCTACGTGACTCCGCTATCCGAAGTACTTCTGCCGCTTCACGCTCAATCCGAGCTGATCGCTTGTTTACCGCACATTCAAACAGCGCCACAATGAACCTATTGAGCAGAGACTCCAATCGCTGAACTTTTCCATCTCTCCAGTTCGCCCGCCCATAGCCGTATTCCCCATTCTTCAGTCGTAGTACAAGATTGCCGGTGGGAACCCGATCATACTCTGGACGACCAAAAAACCATGGATGACGCTTCTTTTCCGCTTCCTGTGCTGGCGTGAGTTTCCGCTCAATACGATCAAACACTTCCTCAATGCAGATCCCAAAGGTTTCGCCAAGTACGGAAATCTGTGTCGACATTTGGCGATCATCAACCAGCTCAATAGGGATTTCACGTTGCTCCAGCTCTTTCAAAAGGGAGTCCATAATGCGCAACGCTCGATCAAGCGTTCCACGGGATACTTGAAGATCGAGACACTTGGCCGTTTCAGGAACCAGCAGGTGAGATGGGTCTTCTGAAGCTCTACCCAGTAATTTCTCGGCTTTGGCCACCAGAGGATGGGGGTCGCATAGGCTGTCTGGAACAACAATCCGGTTATCTGAAGCCTTCTCGGAAGAATCAGCGCCCTTGCCTGGTCTCTCTGCTCTTCATCACAGGGCTTTGGAACCCACACATGAAACTTTCGAACAATCTCCTCTCGGTCTGGAAGTGGTCGCAACGGTGTACGTCGCACTTTCTTTCCATACTTGACCTTCACCCAGTAGCCCAGTGGTGGCCGAGGAATCTTGTACTCATTGGATATGGAAAGGAGCTCCCCGTACCAGACACCAAGCTCATGTGCCAGGGTTGTCAGTGGCTTCGTCCAGAGATGTTCGTAAAGTTCGTTACGCGTAATGCGCCATTCACGGGTTTCCATAGCGGTCTCCACGGTCAGACATGATTACCAAGGGCAGGTCCATGCTCACAAATCATTGTCGGACGATTGAGACGTAAGATCAAGCTCCATTTCGGGTACAGATCAAGAGGGGTATGGGATTGGCAGATGAGTAACTTTTGCTGAGTGGGTTCGATAGCGGTCAGCGCTGGCCACGGTAGACCACATTCTCGAAAAGGGTAGTAGGGAGGCTTTGGATGGGTTTGGAGGGAACGGACGCTTACAGCCCCACCAGGAAGCTCCCAGTTCCTGGTGGGGTTGTATCGCTACCGTGCTTAGATTGGAGTCGTGCAGAGGTGTTTGTCTGCCGCCACGGACTCTTGGGTGGCCTTATACCCCGAATCTGTTCGCGAGTAACCATGCATCCAGGTCTTGGAGCAGATAACGGATAGTGCGGCCACCAGGTACGCGGACATAAGCAGGCCCTTTTGTACCAGATTTGCTAACGCCATTCATCCGGCAGCGGCGAAGGAAGCCGCATGACATTCCAATGTAGTAGGCTGCCTCTTTTTCGTCGAGGACAGCGGGAGGGAAGTTTTTGTCTGTTGTCATATTAAGAATTCTCCTGAGCACGGGGGGTTTGGCCGCGCCATGAGAGTATTCTGCCATGGGTAACAGCAGTGGTAATGTTACACGCTATGTTACCCGCTAGAGAGTTGGCTGCTCGACAGGTAAGAGGTAACTCGCGCCTTCTTCATTCGTGGTCTGGCTCTTCATCGTCGTCGGTCGGTCGTAACATCTCTATCAAAGATAACAATGAACCCGGGTCTATTCTGAGTTCCCTGCCGGACTTTCCATTACTCTTCAGTTGTCCGCTTGCAACTTTTCTCGTAATCATGGTCTTACAACTGCTGATGGACCTCACCCCGAAGTTCGCCTCCCAAAGTAGGTCTGCCGCTTTACCGTGTTTTAACCCCTCTTCCTCTTCTTCTTCTTCGGTTAACTCCATGCCCTGCGAGATTCCCATTGCATGCGCTTTGGCCCAACCTGCTTCAGTCAAGTCCCAGCCATTCTCCAATACGTGCTTCAGGAGATAGTCGAGCTTGAAGCCTTTGGGTTGATTGTTTGCCCACTGAGGCATAATTACCATAGCGTTGGGACGGGTGTACTTCTTGAGCCATTCGTTCTGGAGCGGGGTCAAGCTATCCAGATTGTCCCAATAGGGGAGGTACATCATTTGCTGGTCCTCTTCATGGGGATAATGTTGTTGGGTGCATCCAGCACAGCCACTGCCCGCGCGGTGTTTCCAGGTGACAGATAGGCATAGCGCATGGTTAGTTTCACGTCGGAGTGGCCCAACAACTCGCGGACAGTGTTCAGGTCTACACCGCCCTGGACCAACATGCTCGCGAAGTGATGTCTGCAATCGTGGAAACGGAAATCGGGCAGTTTGGCGTCTTTGATAAGCTTCTCCCATGAGGTTGAAATATTGTCGAATCGTCCGCCCGTCTTTGGAGACACAAATACAAGCCCGGTACCTTCACCCTGTGACTTCCACTTGGTGAGTGTGTCCAAGGCCGAGCGATTCAAAGGAATATGTCGGGTCTTGCCTGACTTCGCGCCCTCGCCCTTCACCGTGAGGGTCGGGGCCACGCCTTCCAGTTCACAATCTTCCCATGTGAGGTTAAACAGCTCGCCACGGCGAAGGCCGGTATTCAGGGCCAACAGGGTCATGGGTTTCAGGTAATCCGTGAAAGACAGCGCCCGGAGATCGGAAAAGGTTGATAGGTGCCGTTTCGCACGCCATTCGTTGAACTGGTCCCGCTCGGTTCGTTTGTCTTCCTCCCGCTTGTCGAGGGCCTTGTGGAAACGCTCTAGTTCCTTCGGCTTGAGATACCGGGGCCGTGTGGCGGTATCCACCTTCAATTGCTTCACGCGCCGCAAGGGATGGGATTCCAGGAATCCCGCATCAAGGGCGAAAGATAGAACAGAGCGCAAGGCCGTTACTTCCCGGTTCACCGTCCCCACAGCGGCACCAGCATCTTGCCGTTGCCGCTGCCAGCTCTGCACCCACATTGGCCGGATGTCACTGATCGGAGTATCCAGCAAATCGGCGAAGCTGTGCTCAACTCGAACGATGTTTGCTTTCGCAGCTTTCGCCCTGGGCGCGTCTTTCTTGTAGACTGCCAGGAAGGACTTTAGAGTGTGGTCTTTCGGGCGGTGCTTCACCTCTTGGGGATCATTGCCCTTGACCACGTCGGCAAGGTATTGTTTTGCGGCAATGCGCGCCTCGGCGACGGGAACGGACGCTGCATTGCTCAGCCGGTAGTAGCGCTGCTTCTTTCCGTCGGCCAGCCGGTAGCGTACATAGAACGTTTTTGCTCCACTCAACTGGACGCGAACCAGGAAGCCGGGGCAGTCCGTATCGTTCACATCATAAACGACATCGCGTTTTGGCAGCTTCTCCACCAAGGTATTGGTCAACTTCTCCCGTCGTGGTTTCTCTTTCATCGCTTTTTCGTTCATTTGGTGTCCTATCTCACCGATACGGGCTGTAGCTCACCTGTAGCACGCGAACTTTCAATCATCCTAAATCAGCGTAAACGAGAATACATTTTCACTCGTCACAATAACCCCGCAAACAAAGGCGATTATGTGTTCTAGTGACTTACTCTTGTCTATTGTAGCACATCCAGATTTTTATGTAAATCCCTTTCACACGGCAGAGGTCACAGGTTCGAGTCCTGTATCGCCCACCATTTAAACTCGTACCGCGCAGTGGATTGCCCAATCCCTCCCTGCGCGGTTTTTCTTTGCTTTTCGGTCCGCGGCGCTTCGTCTGAGCATTCGAAAATCATCGATTCTCGGGCGCGGCAATATCCCCCGGAACGCTAATCGCGTCGGCTTCCATCTCGAAGAGCAGGTTGTCGCGGCAGACTTCGGCGCACATGGTGATGATGGGCAGGGCCTCCAGCCCGTGGTCGCTCCGGTATTGATCGAATCGTGGGATGTCCTCGGGATGCTTGACGTAGGCTATGGCCCGGGTGACGTTGCCCCAGCTCATGTCGCGAGACTGCAGAATCGCCTCGACGACGTCCATGGTGACCTGAATCTGCCCGTCGATATCGTGTTCGTGTATGGTCTTTCCGTGGGGCTCGATGCTGGCCGTGCCGGAAATGAAAACCTGGCGCCAATCGGGAAGGACAAGCTCGGCCGCGCGGCTGAAGGAGCTGCCGTAGTCCGTGGCGGAGCACTGGAGCGGCGAGGGTACGGCGGCCATGCGGACTTGCTCATTTTTCGGCTTCACGGCGATTAACCCGCTGGCGATGGCGGATCCGCTTACGTTGCAGGCCCCGATACCCGTGCTCGCGGGCAGCAGGCCCTCGTAGACCCGGTGCGCTGAAAAGAACTCGTTGCGGGTCCGGTTGAAATCGCCATACCAGGCGACGATGTCGCAGTTGTAGTACCAGGTGCGCACGGTGTCGGTGAAGTCCATGCCGACGGCGTGGAGCGCGTCTTCCATCTGGTTCAGCGCGGCGAGGGTCTGCTCGGCCTCGGTGCGGGTCGGGATTCGCCCGTTGATCCCGCCGAGGCGACAGAGGGTCGCGGCGGGTGTTTCCACGAGCGATCCCACCACCTGGCCTTTGAGGGTGACCGGGCTTACGCTGGCTTCGCTCTCGGCCCAAATTTGGATCCCCCCCGCCTCGGACAGGCGCGGCCCGGCGATCCAGAGCAGGGGCCAGGCGACCGGGCCGGTGACCGCCTCGACGGCGGCGAGTCCGCGCGTGAAGGGAAGCCCCAGGATGTCCATGGAGACAATTGCCGCGCCGGTGTCGTAGAGTGCCGCCATGGCGCGCTCAAGCAGCCCATCGAGGGATTCCCCGGGCGCGCGGGGCACGGTAATGAAATGAGAACCGCATCCGGCCCCCTGGGGCGATACGATCTGCACGTCGTGTAGATCCGTTTTCATATGCGGTCCTCGTTTCTCATCGTCAGGGTTGCGAAGTCCTGTGTCGCAGGCGCGCTGTTCCCGCGCTACAGGGAAAGCACAAATTCTATAAGCTCTTCCAGCTCGACGTCGTTCAGCGTGGCGGTATCCCCATGGGCTCCGCTCTCGTTGAAGATCGTCAGAAGCTCCTTCAACGTTGCCGCGCGACCATCATGAAGATAGGGCGCGGTGCGCCAGATCTCCACCAGGGTCGGGGTGTCCATGGGCGTTTCCGCCTCACGGCCGCGACCCGTTCCGACATCGTGGGTCTGCAGGTCGGTGAAGAGGGGTGCGGGGTGGCAAACGTTGCATTGTGCGCGCTCAAAGAGGGCTTTGCCCCGCTCGGCCGCGGGCGAAAGTACGCCCTTCACCAGACGGGGGCTCGGCACCGGCTTGAGGGCTTTGAGGTATGCATCCACGGCAGCGGCATGCTCTTCGGACACCTGATTGAAGAGAATATAGCGAATACCCGAACGGGTGGAGATCATGGCATCCTCCCGTACACCTACCGCCGTGGTGGGTGGTGTATCATAGGCGAGAAGCAGACTCTTGGTGTTCTTCGGATTGCCCATGCCGTCGTTCAACAAATCCCAGTTGAGCCCGTCCACACGAGCGTCGCCCGGATGGCAACTGGCGCAGCTCTGCCATTGTTGAAAGCAGACGGTGCCATCGTGAAAGAAAAGCTCACCCGCGCGCCGGGGAGACGCATCAGGCTGGGTGCCGAGGGCGAAGGACTGACTCCGAAGCGCGACGTCAACAGCCAGATCGACCGACGCGATGGTCCCGCTGAAATACTCGGCGGCAAACACGCGCGAACCGAGGGCGACCAGGCCCCGCGGGCCCTTCCCTTCCATTCGAACGCGCCTGCGCAAATCGAGGATGTAGGATAGATCGTTGGGTACGTCCCCCGCTTCTCCTGCGGCGGCGGACGCGGCCAGCTTTTCATGGAGGCGGGCCCGGTCAATAACGCTGAGCTCGTGGGTGCCGGAGTGGGCTACGCAAATCCACTTCCCGTCGGGGGTGCAGGCAATACCCCAGGGATTGGCCGCGCCAAGGTCCACGTCGTCCAGCAGAATCGTGTTCACGGGCTCCATGCGTGCGACATCAATAATGGTAACGGCATTTGTATTGATCCAGCCCCGTTCGAGCTGTGTGGTCGGCAGTTGATAGCGCGACAGGATATGGGTCACATACGCAAACTGTCCATCGGGAGAAAGCGCAATACCCAGCAGGCTGCTGCTGCCATTGGGAAACTTCACCGATCCAAGAAGGGCCCTTCCAGCAATATCAATAACGTCAACCGTGGCGGACACATAATCGCCATCCGCGCGGCTCGCGGGAAGGAGATTGGCGACGAGAAGTCGTGCGCCATCGGCCGTCATCACCGCGGCGGACGGTTCATGGCCCACGGAAATCGTCTGCACCGTCGCGCCCGACGCAAGATCGAGGACGGCGACGCTGTTGTTGTAGCGATTGCAGACGAAGAGCGTCTTGCCGTCGGGCGTCACTGCGGGCGCACCCGGAGTGTGCCCTGCCGGCCAGGTAGCCACGTTCGCCCCGTCGCTGAGGCGAATCACACAGACCTGTCCTTCCGGCCCGCCGGTGGTCACATAGAGCAGCGTCGCGTCGGACGCGAGCACCAGTCCGGTGGGCGCGCCTGGCAGGGCGATGGCGCCCACCAGCACGTTCTCGGCCGCATTAAAGATGGTCACCTGATTCGCCGTATGGTCCGCGACGTAAATCCGGTCTCCACACGCCGCGAGGGCCAGGGGCGAGTGGTACATTTCTTCGCCCGCCGCCCGTGCTCCAACCGATTGCAACAGCAGCGCGATCAGCAACAAGCGTACGTTTTGAATCATCGTTTGTCTCACACTGAGGTCTCCTGAATCATTGAAGGCAAAGCGGGGTCTCCCATCACGGCCCCCGGCTGGCCAGGGGCTGCACCGGCGCGGGTGGCTTCCACCACAGCGACTCCCAGTAAGCCCGGTCTGTTTCGTAGGGATTGATCGCACCGTCATCCGGAAAGTCCGCAGGCAGAATCCCATAGCGTCGCATCTCCCGTATATAAGGCTTCTGCGGCTGAAAACCCGGCATATCAAAGCGCTTGATCGTGTCCAGATAAGCTTTGATCTCCTCAATGGCCACAAGCAGCACGCGATAGTCGTTATCGCCCGTGTCCTTGAACACCACGGATCCGTCCGCACCCTTGCAGATCCCCAGCCCGCCTGCTTCCACGGAGAGGGGCGCTAGAATCTGCAGGGAGCGCTCGGGCCGACTTAGATTGTAAAGTATGTGCCGGGAAAAGCGAAGGCGAGGATCGCTGTAGTTGATCTCCCAGGGCGGCATTCCCATGTTGTCCGAGGGCGAATCCGGCAAGTTCGTCGCGCCGCTGTGGCAAGTCGCGCAGCGACTCCCGAGTACGCGCCGGGCCGTGTCCACCCAGGGCCACGACAGGTCACGCCGATCGATGATGTTCTCCGCGTAACCACCCACCATGCCCGACCCAAGCCCCGCATAGGTGCCTGGATAGGGTGCGCCCGTTTCGATCCAAAGGCGCACCATCGTGCGTTCCCGCTGGGTGGCCTGCACGCCATGGTGGGTCCCTTCGAGCATTTTCAGCAGGGGACTTGCGGCGCTGCCCAGGGTGCGCGGCGCATAGTTGCTTTTCGGGGCATTCCGCCCATCGTAAAACTGGCGAAGCGCGCTCAGTTTGAAATAGCTGTGGGAATAGAGGGGACCCCGATCCCCCGTCAGGATTACGTGACCCGCCATGGGTCCGCCCTGTACCCCCGGACGATAGTCGTGACAGTCCACACAGAGCCGATCGAGGATGGGCTGAATGTCCCGCGGAAAATCAAACACATCCGGCACGTCGGCAATG
>JBHEKR010000215.1:0-2802 GCA_041859365.1 Candidatus Hydrogenedentales bacterium | reverse complement strand
GGTTCGGGCTGGTGGAGGAGCACTGGGACGTGGTGGTGGGGGTGGAGTGAAGGGGGGAGGATTGCGCTCGCGGGCATGACTTTATCCCGCTGTCTCCTCATGTGTCCGATCCCAATCTTGCGACAGGTTCGGTCGCATTCGCCCTACAGTTCCGAAAAAATCGCTAGCAAGAGACGTCAAATTCGGGCAGAGCGAAGTTCTCTATTCGTTCTCAGGGTCGAATGATGCCGGCGATCATTAGGTGGTCAGCGATTGGCGGGGTCGGGCTTCTCGTCTGTTCGAGTGCTTCGATGATCGGTCAGGTGGTCACACCCCAGCCCGCCCCGGATGGTACAGGCATCATCTATGCCGATTTTATCGTTATAATGCTCACAAGTGTGGCAGTAATCGTCACTGTTTTGGCAGTTATTGTTGGCATTCTTGCTTTCATTGGGTGGCAGTCATTTGACAAGCGTATCAAGTCGGAAGTAGCGAAAATCATGGACGACGGATTTAAGCCCAACGGTAGTCTCCATAAGATGTTCTATGATCAGAAGAATAAGGCCGGCGTTGCGGGAGTTGAGCCGATTGGCTCAGCATTTGAAGCCGAGGCCCGCGCAGAGTCGGAAGGAGAGGGGGAGTATTGATGTCAGATCCGCTTTGGAATCGTGTTGATCCGGACGAGGCGGAAATCGTTCGCCAACACTTGAATGAAGTGCCGGTTAAGGTGGGAGCTTTGGCCGAATCCCTTGGATTGAAGGTTTTTAGATCAGTACTGCCCCCCAATGTATCTGGCATGATTCAACCCTCCGATCAGGAGCCGGATGTCTACGAAATTCGGATCAACAAATTCGAAATCCCTGAGCGTCAACGCTTTACGCTCGCTCACGAGATCGCGCACTTTCTGCTGCATAAGTCCGATATTCGAGCAGGCGTGATCGACAATATTATGTATAGGTCGCAGCTGACCTCAAAGAAAGAGGCGGAAGCGAACAGAATTGCAGCCGACATTTTGATGCCTGCTTCGGCCGTTCGGCGAGCACTGTCCGAAATCGGGGGCGCGGCGGACAGCGAATCAGCTGAAGAACTCGCGCAGAAGTTCAGAGTTTCGCTGCCTGCGATGAAGATCAGGCTCGGCGTGTAACTAAGGACAGGTGGATGCTTGAGGGAAAGACATACTGCCCGGTGCTTCATACCCGCGTTGCGGAGATGAAAGCCCTGCAGATGCTTTCGCCTACGACTAAGGACCTAATTTTTCCGCTTATTGTTGCACGACCATGGCCGAATGCACGCAAGCTAGAAAATACATGGAAGAAGATCGAAGATTGCCTTGGTAATCGTCGATTTGGTTTGGACCTGGACCCCTTCAAGCGCGGGAGTGTGAAAGCCGACGCAGGTAGGGAGTTTGATGCCCTCTTTGATTCCCGGCGGGGCTTCGAGAAATACTATGGTGTAGTAAACGAACTAGCGTTTGCGATTCCTGTGCTCCAGTACGAGCACGGAACCGTTCCTGAGCTGGCCCGCCAGTGCGAAGCGGCTGAGAGCATCGGTAGGGGAGCTATCCTGCGGCTCCATATGGGCCATGTGACAAATCCTATCGCTGATCTGACTGAAGTGCATCGCCACCTGGACGATGTCGTCGTTTGGGTCGATTTGGGTTGGGGGTCAGACCTCCTTCATCGAGAACTATGGGCTTCCCGTATTTTGGAGCAGATCGGTCGAGATAACCCAGATTCCGAAGTGGTTGTGTCGGGGTCAAGTTTCCCCGCCTCTTTTGATCGAACTGACCGCGATGTGGCTCGCGCTTTGGAGCGCGAGGTCCATGACAATCTCGTGCGTCGCCATAATGCGGTGCGCGTGACTTATGGCGACTGGGGCAGCACGCGTGCCCCGCAAGACCCGACGCCCATGAGGATTGTTAAGCGCATCGATCTACCGAATTCCCGTGAGTGGATATATTTCAAGGATGACGGTGCCGAGACTTATCAGGACATTGCTGAGAGAGTTCTGGCTGACCCAGCGTGGCCCAAGGGCTTGGGGGTTTGGGGAACCTATGTGATCGAAAGCACGGCTGAGGACATTCCTGGGTCGATTCGGGGACAGGCGGCTGCGGCCGCGGCGAGGGTCAACATCCACCTCCATCAGCAAGCTCACTTCGGAAACCCCGCTGGAGAGGCGAGCGGGGACGAGCCATTCACTGACGAGTTCTAGACCTCAGGTCACCTTCACCTCGATCTCCCCGCCCCCCTCGCGGAATTTCTCCGCCATCTCGCGCATCCCGGCCTCGGCCTCCAGGCTGCCCCCCGCATCGTTCTGGGCCTTGGCGGCGTCGCGGATGTCCTGGCTGATCTTCATCGAGCAGAACTTCGGGCCGCACATGGAGCAGAAGTGGGCGGTCTTGTGGGCTTCTTTGGGGAGGGTTTCGTCGTGGTACTGGCGGGCGGTTTCGGGGTCGAGGCCGAGGTTGAACTGGTCTTCCCAGCGGAACTCGAATCTCGCTCTTGAGAGGGCGTCGTCGTGTAGGCGGGCGGCCGGGTGGCCCTTGGCCAGGTCGGCGGCGTGGGCGGCGATCTTGTAGGTGATGACCCCGTCTTTCACATCCTGACGGTCGGGCAGGCCGAGGTGCTCCTTGGGCGTGACGTAGCAGAGCATGGCGGTGCCGAACCAGCCGATCATGGCCGCTCCAATCGCGGACGTGATGTGATCATAGCCGGGCGCGATGTCGGTGGTCAGCGGGCCGAGCGTATAGAAGGGCGCCTCGTGGCAGTGCTTCAGCTGCTCATCCATATTGGCCTTGATCTTGTGCATCGGCACATGGCCGGG
>JBHEKR010000572.1:0-8360 GCA_041859365.1 Candidatus Hydrogenedentales bacterium | reverse complement strand
GGAGGTCTATCGCTTAATGAAGGCCGAATCCCAACTTATTCTGCTGGCCGTCCTAATCTTGTCGTGCTCCATCGCATCCGCCGCGGACTACCCCCACCCGAAGGACAACCCCAATTCATCCCTCATGCTCCAGGGGCCCTGGGTGCCCGAAGACACGCACACTATTGACTTCGACAACCTGCCGAAGATTCCTTCCGAGCATGCCGTCGTCAGCGACGCACGCCTCGTCAACGGCGTCAACCAGCACAACTACATGATCCACCACGACGGCCAATTCTGGATCATCTGGAGCGACGGCCCCTCCGTGGAGGACAAGGCCGGACAGCGCGTGAAATACGCCACCAGCGAAGACGGCCTCGGCTGGTCCGGGCCCCAATTCGTCACGCCCATCCCGCCCAACTCCGCGCCCGATTCCCCCGTCTACAACACCCGCTCGAAAGAAGGCTTCCGCTGGATCTCCCGCGGACTCTGGGAGCGCGACGGCGAACTCCTGGCCCTGGCCTCCCTCGACGAGTCCGCCGAATTCTTCGGGCCCAGCCTGGAGCTCCGCGCCTTCCGCTGGAACAAAGAGACCAAAGCCTGGGACGACGCCGGCCTCGTCTTCGACAACACCATCAACAACTTTGCCCCCGAGAAAATCCCAAGTGGCGAATGGATGATGTCCCGCCGCAGCTTCGACCGCAACGTGTTCTTTCTCGTCGGCGGCGTTAAGGGTCTCGATCAGTGGGAGTCCTTCCCCGTCGTCTTCTTCAACGATCCCAACCTCAAGGCCGAAGAGCCCGGCTGGTGGGTCCTGCCGGATGGCAATCTCGTCGCCCTCTTCCGCGACAACTTGAAAAGCGGCTACCTCTTCCGATCCTTCTCCACCGACAACGGCCGCACCTGGAACGCCCCGGTCAAGACCAACTTCCCCGACGCCACCTCCAAGTTCTTCGGCCTCCGCATGAGCGACGGACGCTACGTCATGGTGTCCAACCCCAAGCCCAAAGTGCGCGATCCCCTCGTCCTCTCCATCAGCGACGACGGCATGGTCTTCAACAAAATGGGCTACCTCACCGGCGGTCGCCACATCGACTACCCCCACGTCATCGAGCACGACGGCTGCTTGTTAGTGGCCTTCTCCGGCTGGCGAAAGCAAAGCTGCGAAGTGCTGAAGATCAAGATCGAGGACCTGAAAGTGCTGGATGGGCAGGAGTGATCTGGGGAGTGCCATGTTCAATGTTGCATTTCTAGCGGGGCAATTATATGCTAGTGACTTGCTATAGTCAGGGCAGTTCAACGTGAGGGAGAGACCAATGGAAGCAGACGATCTTCGCGACTTGGTGCGCCGGTACCAGGAAAACAAAGAATTCATTACGAACGAAGAAACGGCCAAGATGGCACTCGTCGTTCCGTTCGTCCGAGTACTGGGCTACGATCCCAACAATCCACGAGAAGTGCGGCTCGAGTTCTGCGCGGATTTTGCGCAGTACGATGGAAAGAAGCATGCAGACCGAATGGACTTCGCCATCTTCGACAAGAATGGTCAGAAGCCGTTGATGGTCATCGAGACTAAGCCTCTAGGGACCAAGCTACAGGCAAATTCGTTGCAATTGGCGCGCTATATCGCTCAGCTCCCGGAACTTCACTTTGGCATCATGACCGATGGCTGCAACTTCCTCTTCTTTGGCGATCTTGAAGCCCCGAACTGCATGGATCGGGAACCTTTTTTCGCATTCTCTCTCGAGGACGCAAATGCGGACTGGGCCAAAGTTGCCAAATTCCTCACTAAATTTAGTCGCGATGTTTTTAACGCCGAGACGCTCGTTACCGATGCGGAGGATAGTCGCTACCGTCAAGCCATGATAGAGCGCCTTGTTGCCACTCTGAAAAACCCCGCGTTAGATGACGAGTTCCTCCGATGGATCTCCAAGGATATCTACAAGGGAAAACGCACGGACAATGTCATGAAGCGCTTTGGAGAGTTGGCGCGGGAATCGATTGAGCCAGCCATCCTCAGGCTCATGAGCAGCGATTTTCTGGAGAAGTTGAAGGAGCGCATGAACAAGCTTCAGGACACGGAGTCCGGGATTCTCCAGGAGAACTCTGCACTCGTCGAAGCAGCTATTGCAGATCCTTTCGCATCCATTGACGATGCTAAAGAGAAGAAGCTGGTATCGACAACGGAAGAAGAGATGCAGTTTTTCGGACTGGTTGCGGATATTTGTTCGCAGAGTGGCGCGCTGCGCGAAGAGATCCTCTTCCGCGACACCAGTTACTACTTTAATGTTTCCCACAAGCGACCGACACGCTGGTTTGTCCGGCTTTTCTCGTTGAAAGGCGATCAGAAGGCGATCGTCACCCGTGTTCCCCTCGACTTGGCTACCACTCTGGCCGCAGGTTTTAAAGTGGAGGAAGCACCGAGCGTATTTGGCACAAGCAGGGTCTACTTCGAATCAGTTTCGCAGGCGTGGGCGTTGAAAGATTTAATTTTGGCGAGCCTGAAGGTGCTGGAGACAGAGCCAGAATCACAGGTTCTCAATGTGGAGTAAATTGTATCGTTGTTTCGCGCAATCAATTGATGGTAATGGAGACCTCATAAACAATGTCGTCTCTGGCTGTGAACAATGAGAACTGGGGCAGGAGGTCAGGCTGGAAGCCCAACCCACGTTGATCGCCTTTGATAGTTTTAGGTCTCATCTCTTGCGTGTCGACAGTTGCCGAGGGGGAGAATTCCAAACTTGAGACCGCATTGACTGCGAATCTTTTGTTAGGATAACTCCTCGTCTTTGCGCCAGAGGAGCATCCCCATGAAACCTATTTCTCGCAGACAGTTTAACCGGAGCGTGGCCACCGGCGTCGCTGCATCGTCTATTGCCCTTCAGATTAAATCCGCCCGGGCCGAGGTGGGGCCGAATGATCGCATTCGTCTCGGGGCGATAGGGTACGGCAGTCGCGGCACGGGCAATCTGGGCGAATTTCTCAAAAACCCGGCGGTGCAATGCGTCGCCGTTTGCGATGTCGATGCGGCGCACCTGGCGAAGGCGGTGGAGCATGTGACGAAGCAGGGGGGCAACACGCCCGACGCGGTGTCGGACTTCCGGCGCGTGGTGGAGCGGGATGATATCGACGCGATCCTTGTATCCACCCCAGATCACTGGCATGCCCTGCCCACGATCTATGCCTGCCAGTCGGGTAAGGATGTCTATGTGGAAAAGCCCCTCGCGCGGACCATCGACGAGTGTCAGGCGATTCGGGCGGCGGCGCGGGAGCACAAGCGCGTGGTGCAGATGGGCACCCAGTGGCGCAGTGGTCAGCACTATCAGGACGCGGTCGCCTATGTACAATCGGGCAAACTCGGCGGACTTCGCTCCGTGCGCGGCTGGAGCTACAAGGGCTGGGACTACACGCCCGCGACCGATGGCCCCGTGCCCGAAGGCGTGGACTATGATCTGTGGCTCGGCCCGGCACCCGCGCGGCCCTATAATGCGAATCGTTTTCACCGGGACTTTCGCTGGTACTGGGATTACGCGGGCGGCCTTATGACCGATCTCGGCGTCCACGTGATCAATCTCTGCCAATGGGCCACGGGACTCGAAACGCCTTCGCGCATTGTTTCCATGGGCGGCGTTCGCGTACTGGGCGACAGCATCGAGACGCCCGACACGCAGACGGCTATCTATGAATTCCCGACCTATACGCTGACCTGGGAGCATCAATTACGCGGCCAGATCGGGCCGCATCAGGGCCAGAGCGGCGCATGCTTCAGCGGGGCGAACGGCGCGCTCATCGTTTCTCAGAGTGGGTGGGAGGTCGTGCCCGATCCCTCGGGGGATGGCACCGTGGTGGCGGAGAGACACGAAGCGAGCCCGGACGGGCGCGCGGCCCATGTGAAGAATTTCCTCGATTGTATGGCGAGCCGGGAGCAGCCCTTGTCCAACCCGGAAGTGGGTCATCACGTCACGTCCCTGGCGCATCTGGGCAGTATCGCCTGTCGCACGCGAAGTGAAGTGCGCTGGGACCCAGAAAATATGCGCATTACCAGCAGCGAAGCCGCCGATGCCCTCGTGGGCGAGCCCTATCGCGCGCCGTGGACGCTGCCTTACGCCCGGAGAGCGTGAGGAATTTTGAATAGTGAATTTTGAAGAGTGAATTGGGAGGAGAATTAGGACAAATAGGACGGATACGACCGATGGGAGAAAATCTGTCCTATCGGTCTAATTCGTCCTATCGACCTGCGCCCGGCGCCGCACTGCGCGACACCGGGCGTGGGGGAGTCATCGGTATCCTGCTCAGGTTTCCATGATGAAGTAGGCGTTCTGCACGTCGTGGTCGAAGCGGTGGATGCGTATTCGGTCGAAGCCCGCCTGGCGGAGCATCTTCTGGGCGAGTTGCACGCCCCAGGCCGCGCCGAGGCCCAGGCCGCCCTGGGCGAGGGACACGGTCATGCAGTGCATGCAGGAAACCGTATAGAGCATGGCGCCGAGGGGGTGGTCGATGTTGTCCACGGGCTCGGTGGAGGTGTCGATGTCCTGCATGAAGAAGATGCCGCCCGGGCGCAGCGCCACGCGGATGGCCGCGAGGACTTTGTCGGGCCGGGCCTGATCGTGGATGGCGTCGAAGGCGGTGATCCAGTCGAAGGCGGCCGGCTCGTGCCAGTGGGTGAGGTCGCGTTGTTCGAAGCGGAGGTTCTCCAGGCCGGCGTCTTCCGCGGCGCGGCTAGCCTCGGCCAGGGCCTCCCGGCTCAGGTCGTAGCCGGTGAAGCGGCTGTTCGGGTAAGCCTTCGCCACTTCAATGAGCGCCCGTCCCTTGCCACAGCCGATATCGAGCACATCGATGCTCGCCGTCAAGCGCTCATGGAGTCCTGGCATGAGGGGCACGACGTCGCTCACGATGATGGGCACAATGGACTGGCCGCTGTCTTCCGCCATCACCTCGTGGAAGCGGGGGAACTCGGAGTAGGGCACGCCGCCGCCCTGCTTGAAGCAATCGAGAATCTTCTCTTCCACGTTGCCCAGCACGGAGACATACTGGGCAAAGACGGCCATATTGGCGGTGGGGTTGTTGCGACTGAGCCAGTGGGCGTGCTCCAGGGGCAGGCGGTGGGTGCCCATCACGGGATCGCGCTCCACGATGCGGCTGGCCACCATGGCCCCGAGCCATTCGCGGACGTAGCGCTCATTGGCCCCGGCTTCCTCGGCCAGCGCATGACTGGTGCGGGCCTCTCCATCCGAGAGGATGTCAAAAAGTCCCGAGCGGTGTCCCAGGGAGACCATCAGGGCGGTCATGCCGCCATTGAGCATGCCGAGGAGTCGATCAGCGAATCCGTCGCGTTTTTCTGTATCCAACGTCGCCGTACAAGCAATGCACATGGTTCAATCCTTTCCTTTTTGCTACCGATTAGACAGACAGACCGGTATGTCTTTGCTGCCTCAAAAAAAGTCCCGCTCAGCGGCGGAAACGTTCCAAACACACTTCCAGCGTCGCCATCGCCCGCTTTATGGGCCAGTCGTCGTGGTAGGCCACGGAAACCGCCATCGTTCCTTCAAATAGAATGAGGTAGGTGTCCGCAATCGCGTCGCAGTCCAAGTCCCGCAGCGCAGGATCCTCGGCGGACAGGGCCTGGGCCAGTTCGCGCACGAAAGCGCGCATGGCTTCGCGATGGCGCTTGCCCACCTCCATCACACTGTGGGCATCGGGCGGGGTCTCCGCCATCAGCAACTGAAAGGGACATCCCCTGAATTCGGTCGCCTGAAACCAGGGCGAAAGTATCATGAAAGCGCCAAAGAAACGCTCCCGGGCCGTGGGCAGTGCCATGACCTCGGTGCGCACATCGTTCATCTCCCGTTCCGAAGTCTTGCAGGCATAGACGTACAGCAAGTCTTCTTTGGAGGGGAAGTGATCATAGAACGAGGCTTTGGCCACGCCGGACTCGGCGATGATCTGGTTAATTCCCGTTGCGCGGTAGCCTTGGCGGTAGAAGAGGTCACAGGCCGTGGCGATGATGCGGTCGCGGGTGCTTACTTTTGGGGTTGTCGTCGTTGTCATGGCTAAACTCTATCATAGACAGACTGGTCTGTCAAGCTAATTGACAATGGACAATAGACAATGGACAACGGGGGCGGTTACGCAAGTTGGACCGAACATAGAGAAGGATCGACATTCCGCCCATCGGAATCTGAGGGAAGCGTCCTTTTTCTTCGTTGTCCATTGTCCATTGTCAATTGTCCATTCCCATCCGCTCCATGCTAAAATCGCGACCTCTATAACTCCCCTAACCTCCGAGGAATTCCCATGGCGCGTTTTGCCAATTATACCGTGGGCCTGCTTCAGTTTCAGGTCACGCCCAACCCCGAGGAAAACACCCGCAAGGCACTGTCGTGGTTTGAAAAGGCCGCGTCTCAAGGGGCGCAGGTGGTGTGTCTACCGGAGCTGTATAAGAGCCAGTATTTCTGCCAAAAGGAAGACGCGGACCTCTTTGATCTCGCCGAGCCCGTTCCCTGCGCGGATATCGAGAAGTTTCAGGCGGCGGCCGCGCGACTGAAGGCGGCCGTGGTGGTGCCCGTCTTCGAGCGGCGGGCTGCCGGGGTCTATCACAACAGCCTGGTCACCATCGACGCCGACGGCACGCTGGTGGGGACCTACCGCAAGATGCACATCCCCGATGACCCGGCCTATTACGAGAAATACTATTTCGCGCCCGGCGATCTCGGCTTCAAGAATTTCGACACGCGCTATGGTCGCATCGGCACGCTCATCTGCTGGGACCAGTGGTACCCCGAGGGCGCGCGGCTCACGGCCCTGCGCGGCGCGTCGATCCTGTTCTACCCCACGGCCATCGGCTGGCACCCCTATGAGAAGGAGCAGTACGGCGCGGCCCAGCGCGATGCCTGGATGACGGTGCAGCGCGGCCATGCGATTGCCAACGGCATCTACGTCGGCGCGGTGAACCGCGTCGGCTTCGAGCAGCCCGTGCCGGAGCAGGCGGGTATTGAGTTCTGGGGATCTTCCTTCATCTGCGATCCCCAGGGCGTGATGCTGGCCGAGGGCAAGACCGATCAGGAGGAGGTGCTGCTGGCAGAGATCGACCTCACCCATCAGGAATACATCCGCCGCAACTGGCCCTTCCTGCGTGACCGTCGCATCGACGCCTATGGCGACATTACCCGCCGCTTCATCGACGAGGCCTGAGGGGATGAGCAGCGCTGATACCGCCACGCTCCGCATGCCCGCCGAGTGGGAGGCGCAGGAGTCCGTGATCCTCGCCTGGCCCACCAACAAGGAAGACTGGCCCGGCAAGTTCCGGCCCATCCCGTGGGTCTTCGCGGAGATGATCCGTCACCTCAGCGTGGGGCAGCGCGTGGACCTTTTCGTGCCCAACGGCTGCATCGAGGAGAAGGCTCGGCGCACCCTGGCCAAGGTAGGGGTCAATCTGGACAAGGTGCGCTTCCACCAGCAGGAGCTCGATCGGGGCTGGATGCGCGATTGCAGTCCCGCCTTTGTCGTGCGCGATGGTCAGCGCGAAGCGGTGCACTTCGACTTCAATGCCTGGGCGAAGTACGACAACTTTCAGCTCGACGCCCTGGCGGCGCCCTCTATCGCCGAGGCGGCTTCAATGCCCCTCCTGCGCGCCATGCACGTCGACCGCCACGTGGTGCTGGAAGGCGGCGGTATCGACGGCAACGGCGCGGGCACGCTCCTCACCACGGAAGAGTGCTTTCTCGATGACGAGACTCAGGTGCGCAATCCGGGTTTCACGCGCAAGGACTACGAAGCGGTCTTCCGCCAATACCTGGGCATTGAAAAGGTGATCTGGCTCGGCAAGGGCATCGCGGGAGACGACACCCACGGCCACGTGGACGACCTCTGTCGCTTTGTAAATCGCGACACGGTGGTGCTCGTGACCGAGCCCGACAGCCGCGACGAAAATCACCGCACGCTTTCGGAGAATCGCGAGCGACTTCAAGGCATGACCACGGCCAGTGGTGCATCCCTCAATGTGGTAGAGCTGCCCATGCCCGCGCCTCTTTACTTCGACGGCGTTCGCCTGCCCGCGAGCTATGCGAATTTCTACATCGGCAACGAGGTCGTGCTGGTGCCCACCTTCAACGACGTAAAGGACCGCATCGCGCTGGGCATGCTCGGCGAGCTTTTTCCCGATCGGCGCGTCGTTGGGATTCATGCGGTGGATCTTGTCTGGGGCTTTGGCACCGTCCACTGCCTCAGCCACGAGCTGCCCGCCGAGTGCTGAGGTGATCCACCTGCCGCGTGTTTGAAGTTGAAGCAGGTATATGCGAATATTGCGTTGGCTTGGGAACGGAGTCTTTCGCTATGACGCATTTGCCTCAAAAACGGCACTTTCATTTTCTGCACGATAGAAT